>NZ_JBEOWJ010000005.1:262888-396133 GCF_040295965.1 Streptosporangium sp. NPDC002544
TCGGCCGCGTCGCCGCGACCCCCGCTGGTCTTCCGGTCCCGTGATCGGGAACCGGTCACCGGGTCCTCGTTCTCGGCCCTGGTTGTGCGGAGAAATCTAGGAATGACTACTTGCGGGTCACTTGTGCCCTGGTTGTGGCCGGAGGCGGAGGTTCCTGACCGTCGTGGCCGCCTCCGGACGATCCGCGGGAGCGGGTGGCCTCCCCACGCGGCCCGGCCCGTCGAAGCGGTCCCCGTCCCGCTGAATCCGGGAAACGCGAAGAAAAGCGCCCGGTGATCGGCGGGGCTTTTTCATGTGGTAATTCATATTTCTGAAATTCAACAGGTATTGACGAAATTCTTGATGGCTTGCAAAGTGATCACTGCAGTCCCGCCATTCACTCTGGTACGACCTGACCTCACATTCGGAGAGCGCGAAAAATGAGAAGGTTCCTGGCATTCGCCGCCGCGACGTTGACGGCCGCGGCGGGAATGGTCGTCGCGGCGCTTCCCGCCCAGGCAGCCCCTGCGAACAGGCTTTCCGTCCTGTCGGCGCTCCCGGCGGTGGACGCCGTGGTCGTCGCCGACGGGGTGCGCCTGCGGGCCAGCGCCGGAGGCTCGACGGTTATCGGCTATCTCTATTACGGCGATTACGGGCAGGTGCTGAATCCGAACTCGACGAGCGGCTGGTGCAACTTCCGGCTGGGCGGCAGATCGGCCTCGGGACTGGCGGCGGGCACCACGGGATGGGTCTCGTGCAGCTACCTGGCCAGGGAGGACGGTCTGGGCGCCGACGGCTCGGACGTCGACACCCTGCGGGGATAGACCCGGCCGCCCGGCTCCCCACGGCCGGGCGGCCGTTTTCCGTTGTGAAACCCCGTGCGAGATCCCGTACGAAACCCCGCGTGAATTCCCGCGCGAAACCCCGTCGTCGCGCGAGGCTTCGACATCGCGTGAGCCCCCAACGTCGTGAGGCCCCAGCGTCGTGAGGCCCCGGCATCGCGCAAGACCCCAGCGCCGCGTCGTGAGGCCTCGGCGTCGCGAAGCCCTAACTTCGCGAAGCCCCAGCGTCGCGTGAGCCCCCGCCGTCGCGTCACCCGTCCAGGAGCTTGAGGCCGATGACGCCGACCAGGATGAGCGCCAGGCAGGCGAGCCGGCCGGGGGCCGCGCTCTCGCCCAGGGCGACGATGCCCACCGCGGCGACCCCGAGCGTGCCGAGCCCGACCCAGACCGCGTACGCGGTGCCCATGGTCAGCGTCCTGAGCGCGAAGGTGAGCATGACGAAGCTCAGGACCGCCGCCGTCACCCCGACGAACGCCGGCCAGAGCCGGGTGAACCCGTCCGAGCGTTCGAGCGCGGTGGCCCAGACGATCTCCAGCGCGGCGGCCACGAGAAGCAGGACCCAGGCCATGGCGGTCAGGCCGTGGTGCCGGCGTCGACGGTGATGGTGGCGCCGGTGATGTTCCTGCCGCCCTCTCCCGCCAGGTGCGCGACGGTGGCGGCGATGTCGCCGGGGGCGCAGTAGCGGTCCAGGGCGGTGAAGCGCCGCTCCTCCTCCGCCTCAGGGCTGTCGGCCGGGTTCATCTCGGTGTCGGTCGAACCGGGCTGGACGAGGTTGGCCGTGATGCCCCTCGGCCCCAGGTCCCTGGCGAGCCCCTTGGTCAGGCCGACCAGCGCGGACTTGCTCATCGCGTAGAGCGTCCACCCCGGGTACGGCACGCGCTCGGCGAGGCTGCTGCCGACGCAGATGATCCGGCCATCCCGGCCCATGTGCCGGGCCGCCGCCTGGGCCAGCACGAACGAGGCGCGGGAATGGATCGCGAGGGTGCTGTCGACCTCGGCAAGCGTCACCTCCTCCAGCGGGCCGAACGGGGCGACGCCGGCGTTGCTGACCAGGATGTCGATCCGCCCGAACTCGGCGACCGTCCGCTCGACCGCGGCGACCAGCACCCCGGCGTCGGTGGCCTCCGCCGCCACGGCCAGCCCGCGGGCGCCGGCGGCCTCGATCTCCTTGACGACCGCCGCCGCCCGCTCCGCCGAGCGCGCGTACGTGATCACCACGTCGGAGCCCTCGGCGGCGAGGCGTACGGCGACGGCGGCGCCGATCCCACGGCTTCCCCCGGTGACGAGCGCGACTCTGCGTGTCATGTGTGCTCCTTAAGCGGAATCAGTTCCGCTTAACTGTAAAGCGGAACTGATTCCGCTTACAAGTCTCCAGTAGCCTGTGATCGTGGACGTCGTCATGAACCCGCGCCGCGAGCGGGTCGACGCGGCGCGCAACCGGGAGAAGATCCTCGCCGCCGCCGCGGGCATCGTCGCCGCTCACGGCGTCGAGGGACTGTCGATGGCGGAGGTCGCCGCCGCCGCGGGGGTCGGAGTCGGCACGCTGTACCGCAGGTTCGGCGATCGCTCGGGGCTGGCGTACGCGCTCATCGACGAGCGGGAACGCGAGTTCCAGGCGGCCTTCATCGAGGGGCCGCCGCCGCTGGGGCCCGGTGCCGACGCGCCCGCCCGCATCCGCGGCTTCCTGCACGCCCTCGCCGACAGGACCGTGGAGCAGATCGACCTGCTGGTGATGGCCGAGACGGCGACGCCGTTCGCCCGCTTCGGCGGTGCCTACGACGCCTACCACGCCCACCTGTCGATGCTCGTCGGCCAGGCCAGACCCGGCGCCGACGCCTACGTCCTCGCCGACGCCCTCCTCGCTCCGCTGGCCGCGCCGCTGCTCGCCCACCGCCTGCGCGACCGCGGGGTGACGGTCGAGCGCGTCAAGGCCGGGCTGGACGACCTGCTGGCCGCCTTCACTCCTTAAGCCTTCACTCCTTAAAAGGAAGCGGGCACGGACGTCCGTCCGTGCCCGCGTGTGCCGCACCCCGGTGCGGCCCGCTCCGGTCAGGCGCCGCGCCTGGCGGCCACCTTCCTGATGAGGGGCGTGAACAGCGCCAGTACCGCCACGACCAGCAGCGTCGCCGCGATCGGGCTTTTGACCAGGACCGTCACGTCACCCGCGCCGATGGCCAGGGCCCGGCGAAGCTGGATCTCGGCCATCGGGCCCAGGATCAGGCCGATCACCGCGGGGGCGACCGGCAGGCCGAACCGGCGCATCGCGAAACCGAGCAGGCCCAGGAGATAGAGGATGACCAGCTCCACCCAGGAGGAGTTCAGCGCGTAGACGCCGAGCGCCGCGAACAGCGCGATCCCCGAGTAGAGGTAGGGGCGGGGGATGTGCAGCACCCGGGCCCAGAGCGGGGCCAGCGGCAGGTTGAGCACCAGCAGCATGGTGTTGCCCACGAACAGCGAGGCGATCATGCCCCAGACCAGTGCCGGGTTGTGGTCGAACAGTTGCGGCCCCGGCTGCAGCCCGTACTGCTGGAAGGCCGCCAGCAGGATCGCGGCCGTCGCGGAGGTGGGCAGGCCCAGGGTGAGCAACGGGACCAGCGTGCCCGCCGCCGAGGCGTTGTTGGCGGCCTCGGGACCCGCGACGCCCTCGATGGCGCCCTTGCCGTACTCCTCGCGGGCGATCCCGCGCGCCAGGCGCTTCTCGATCGAGTACGACAGGAACGTCGGGATCTCCGCTCCGCCACCGGGCAGCGCGCCGAAGGGGAAGCCGAGTGCGGTGCCGCGCAGCCAGGGCCGCCAGGAACGCGACCAGTCGGAGCGGCCGAGGAACGCCCGGCCGACCGGGATCACCTCCGGCTGGCCGTGCCGCAGCCGGGAGGCGACGTAGAGCACCTCGCCCACGGCGAACAGACCGACCGCGACGATCACCACGTCGATGCCGTCGAGCAGTTGCGGCACGCCCAGCGTCAGCCGGGCCTGGCCGGTCTGCTGGTCGATGCCGATGAGCCCGATGACCAGGCCGAGCCCCAGGGACGCCAGCCCCCGTACCACGGAGCGGGACAGCACGGACGAGACGGCCGTGAAGGCCAGAATGGCCAGTGCGAAGTAGTCCTCGGGGCCGAAGGAGATGGCGAAGTCCACCACCAGGGGCGCCGCGACGACCAGCAGCGCGGTGGCGATGGTGCCCGCGACGAACGAGCCGATCGCGGCGGTCGCCAGCGCCTGGGCGGCCCGGCCCCGCTTGGCCATCTTGTTGCCCTCCAGCGCGGTGATCATCGAGGAGCTCTCACCGGGCGTGTTGAGCAGGATCGAGGTGGTCGACCCGCCGTACATGCCGCCGTAGTAGATGCCCGCGAACATGATGAACGCGCTGGCCGGAGGGACGGTGAAGGTGATCGGCAGCAGCAGCGCCACGGTCATGGCCGGGCCGATGCCGGGCAGCACGCCCACCAGTGTGCCCAGCGTGACGCCCACCAGCGCGTACAGCAGGTTGACCGGGGTGAGGGCGGTCGCGAAGCCCTCCAGCAGCAACTGGAACGAGTCCACTCAGATCACCCCGGACAGCAGCCCGGCCGGCAGCGTCACGCCGAGCCCTTTGACGAAGGCCAGGTAGGTGGAGGCGGACAGCAGGATCGCGATGACGCCCGCGCGCAGCCGGTGGGGGGCGCCGAGCGTCACGGACAGGCCGAAGAAGAGCAGCGCGCCCGCGATGATCCAGCCGAGCAGGTCGAGCAGCCCGGCGAAGGCCAGGAAGATCACGCTGACCAGCGCGACGGTGCGCCAGTCCGCCCGCGCGCCGGAGTCGGCGTCCTCGGCGTCCTCGGGATCGCCGTGGCCTCCCCTGAGCACGTCGATCACGTAGAACAGCCCGATCAGCAGCATCGCCGCCCCGACCAGGGCGGGGAAGAACCGGGGACCGAGACCGAAGGAGGAACCCGGGGCGGTCACGTCCGCGGTGCCGACGATCACGAACGCCCCCAGCGCGAGGACCAGCACCGCCAGCCCCAGCTCGGGCCGCCGCCACGACCAGCCGGCACCGGTCTCGGAGGCCGGACGGGGATGCGCGCCGGTCTCCTGGCCGGTACCGCCGTCGCCGGCGCGGGCGACGGCGACGGCGACGGGTTCGTGTCCGGTGCCGGACGGGTCTTTCGCGGACGACATCAGGAGACGAGGCCCATCTCCGCGATGACCGCCTTGACCTTGGTCTGCTCCGCGGTGAGGAAGTCGGCGAACGGCTGCCCGGTCTGGAAGACGTCGGTCCAGCCGTTCTTGATCACCGCGTCCTTCCAGGCCGGCGAGTCGTGCATCTTGGTGACCAGCTCGGTGAGCTCCTTCTTCGCCCCGTCGTCCAGCCCGCCGGGCGCGACGAAGCCTCGCCAGTTGGCCAGCTCCACGTCCAGGCCGCCCTCCTTGAGGGTCGGGGCGTCCACGTTGTCGAGCCGGGCGGGCGAGCTGACCCCGAGGGCGCGCAGCTTGCCGGACTTCACGTGCTCGGCGAACTCGCCGATACCGGAGATCCCGGCCGCGACCTTCTCACCGAGCAGCGCGTTGAGCGCCTCGCCGCCGCCGGAGTGGGCGATGTAGTTGACCTGCTTGGGGTCGATGCCCGCGGCCTTGGCCATCAGGCCCGCCACGATGTGGTCGGTGCCCCCGGCGGAGCCACCCGCGATGGCGACCCTCGCGGGGTCCGCCTTCCACGCCGCCGTCAGGTCGGCCAGCGTCTTGTAGGGCGACCCTGCGGGAACCACGACGATCTCGTACTCCTCGGTCAGCTTCGCGATGGGCGTGGTGTCGGCCAGGGTGACCTTCGACTTGTTCTGCTCCACCGCACCGACCATCACCAGGCCCATGGTCATCAGCAGGTTGCCGTTGCCCTTCTCACCCGCGAGCTGGGCGAGGCCGATGGTGCCTCCCGCGCCTGGCACGTTGTAGATCTCGACCTTGCGGGACGGATCGGCGGACTTCAACGCCTCTCCCGCGACGCGGGAGGTCTGGTCCCAGCCGCCTCCCGGTGAGGCCGGAGCCATGATTCTCAGCGCGCTGGTACCTGAGCTGCCACCGGAACCGCAGGCGGTGAGGGCGGCGAGGGACAACACCGCGAGGGTGGCGAGTCTCCGAAGACGCATGGTCGAACTCCCAACAACATGAACAGAGCGTGGTGAGGATGGTGACCGCAGCCGGTCGCCGTGTCGATCCTTTGCGTGTTTGCCGTCGTATCGGTCATATTGGTCACGCGCCCCCGCGACCTCGTCGTTATCTCGGGCTGCTTTCATCGACCTTCCCTGACCAGGGAGTCAACTCGTGCGACGCTTAGTCAACGCCTCGCTCGGCACCCAGCTTTTCGTGTTGCAGACAGTGATCGTGTTTCTCGCGGTCGGCGGTACGGCGGGCGTCTGGATGGAGCACACCCGTGAGCTGCTGGACCGGCAGTACCAGCAGCGTGCCCTGGCGATCGCCGAATCCGTGGCGGGGCTTCCCCAGGTGCGGGAGGCGTTCACCAGGGCGCGGCCCGAACTGAGCCTGCAGCCGATCGCGGCCGGGGTGCAGGCGGCCACCGGCGCCGACTACGTGGTGATCGCCAACCGGAACCAGATCCGCTACGCCCACCCCAACACGGCCCTGATCGGCAAGCGGCTGTCCACCGACGGCTCGCAGGTGATGACGGACGGGCACCCCTGGACCGGCATCCAGACGGGAACGCTCGGCCGCTCGGTGCGCGGCAAGGCGCCGATCTTCGACTCCTCGGGGAAGGTCATCGGCCTGGCCTCGGTCGGGATCCTGGAGGAGACCGTCGACGACCAGCTCGGCGCGGCGCTCCCGCCGCTGTTCTGGACCGTGCTCGCGGTCCTGGCCGCCGGGTCGGCCGCCGCCGCGCTGATCGTCCGGAGGGTTCGCCGTCAGACGTTCGGCCTGGAACCGGCGGAGATCGCGGCCCTGCTCGAACAGCGCGAGGGCGTGCTGCACGGCGTCAAGGAGGGGGTGCTCGCCCTTGATCTGGCGGGCCGGGTGACGCTGGTCAACGACGCGGCACGCGACCTGCTCGGACTCTCCCAGCACGACGTCGGCCGGAGCCTGGGGGAGATGCCGCTCTCCGGCCGGATGCGGGACGTGCTGGACGGTGTGGACCCCGGTGACGACCGGGTGGTGCTCCACCGTGACCGGGTGCTGGTGCTCAACCGGACCCCGGTGGCGGTACGGGAGCGGCAGAGCGGCTGGGTGGTCACCCTGCGGGATCGGACCGAGCTGGTGCGGCTGGCACGCGAGCTCGACCAGGCCAGCACCACGACCGGCGCGCTGCGCGCGCAGGCCCACGAGTTCGCCAACCGGATGCACACCGTGGTCGGCCTGCTGGAACTCGGCGAGTACGAGACGGCCGTCAGTTACATCACCCAGACCACCGAGGCGTACAGCAGGCACGCCTCGGGCGTCCGGGAGAAGGTCGCCGACCCGACGCTGGCCGCGCTGCTGCTGGCGAAGTCGGCAGAGGCGGCCGAGCGGGGCGCCACCCTGGTGCTGTCCGACGACTCCCGGGTGGAGGAGGGCATGCTCGGTGATCCGCACGACGCGGTCCTGGTCGTCGGCAACCTGGTCGCCAACGCCCTCGACGCGTTGCAGGAGAGTGGGGGAACGGTGGAGGTCTCGGTCCGTACCGAGGCGGACGGGCTGCACATCCGGGTCGGCGACTCCGGTCCGGGGATCACCCCGGGCCTGGTCCACGAGGTGTTCCTGGAGGGCTTCACCACCAAGGTGGCCCACGCCGGGCCACGGGGCCTGGGGCTGGCACTGACCCGCCAGACGTGCTCGCGCCGGGGTGGCTGGGTACGGGTGCACAACGCGGGCGGCGCCGTCTTCACCGCGCTCCTCCCCACGGGTGAGCCCGCGCCGTCTTCCGAGAGGGAGCCCGCCGGCCCCGGGGAGCTCACGGAACGGCAGACGCGGAGATGACCGGGGACGGGCACGTGGGGGAGATCCGTGTACTGGTGGTGGACGACGACTTCATGGTGGCCAGGATCCACGGCGGCTACGTCGCCAGGGTGCCCGGCTTCACGGTCGCCGACGTCGTGCACACCGGAAGTGCCGCCATCGAGTCGGTCACGACGCACGGGCCCGACCTGGTGCTGCTCGACATCTATCTGCCGGACATGTCGGGACTCGACGTACTCATGACACTCAGGGGAGCCTCGCACCCGGTGGACATCCTGATGATCACCGCCGCGCGTGACGTGGCCACGGTCCGGGCGGCCATGCGCGGCGGCGCGGTCAACTACCTGATCAAACCTTTCACCGCCCGCGCCCTCACCGACCGCCTCGAACAGTACGCCGAGATGCGCCGGAGGCTCGCCACCCTCGGGGACGAGGCGCGCCAGGACGAGGTCGACCAGCTCTTCGGCACGGTCAAGGGGGTCCCACTGCCGCTGCCCAAGGGGTTGTCGGCCACCACGTGCACCCTGGTGGCCACCGCGCTCAGGAAGAGCGACACCGACATGTCGGCGGCCGAGGCGGCGGCGATCACCGGTCTCTCCAGAGTCAGCGCCCGCCGGTACCTTGAGCACCTGTGCGCGGCGGGCCAGGCGGAGCTCCGTCCGAAGTACGGCACCGCTGGTCGGCCTGAGCATCGCTACCGCTGGACTGGTTGATTTGTTATTTATTTTCGGGTGTTGGTTGACCAGTGTGGTTTAGGGTTGCGGGAGGTGGAAGCTGCGAAGCAGGAGGAGACGGAGGCCGTGCGGAACGCCGGAGCGTCTGTGGACCCGCCGACGGACCCCTTTGAGGCGATACCGCTTCCCTCACGTCCCGTCCCGCCCGGCGCCCGTGATCCACGCCTTCCTCCGGGAGCACCGGGCGGCCAGTCCAAGGACGGCTCGCGCCTCCCCCCGGGAGTCTCCCCCGACATCTTCGGCCCCACCGGCTTTGGCGGTCCCGCCGCACCGGCCCGCGGGGCGACGGCGCTTCCGCCCGCGGCACAGCCTCCGCAGCCCTGGCAGATGGCGGCCCCGCCCGAGCCCTCGTTCCGGCGAGACGAGCCCTCGCTCGTCCCCGGCGGCGACGGGGGGTTCCCACAGTCCAGCGGCCTCCGTTACGAGGAGCCCTCCCCGAGCCGGCGCAAGGGCCGCAGGATCGTCCTGATCATCCTCGCCGTGCTGTTCGTCGCCGCTCTCGCCTACGCGGTGCCCGCGGTCGTCATGTCCGGCAAGATGCTGCCGGGCACCGTGGTGCGGGGTGTCGAGATCGGCGGCCTGACCGCGACCGAGGCGGCCGACAAGCTCAGAGACCGTCTGGCGGGTGAGGCGTCGAAGGAGATGACCCTCCTGGCCGCGGGCAAGCGCCACGAATTCGACCCGGGCAAGGCGGGTCTGGAGTTCAACGTGGTCGCCACCATCGACCAGGCGCCCAGCGACTTCCCCACTCCCGCCGAGGTATGGCGGGCCTTCACCGGCACCACCGAGCTGGAGCCCAAGGTCTCCACCGACGCCGAGGCCATGAAGACCGCGGTCGCGAGCCTGGCCAAGAAGATCGACCTCAAGGTCCGCGAGGGCTCGGTCACCTTCGAGGGCGTCAAACCCGTCGTCGTGACGCCCCGCGACGGCAGGGAACTGGAGAGGGAGGCCGCGGTCGCCGCGATCACGGACGCCTTCCTCGGTCCGGCGAAGGAGGTCAGGCTCCCGGTCTCGGTGATCAAGCCCAAGGTCGGCGCGGAGACGGTCAAGAAGGCCGCGAACGACGCGGTCAAGGCCCTGTCCGGGCCGGTCACCCTGACTTTCTCCGGCAAGCAGGTCCAGTTGCCGGTGGAGACCCTCGCCGCGCACCTGTCCTTCGAGCCGGACGGCTCCGGCGGCATGCGCCCGGTGTTCGACGCCAGAAGCGCGGTGGCCTCCGTGGAGGACAAGCTCGTCGATCCGGCCCTGGCCCCGCGCGACCCCACCTTCCAGATCATCGCGGGCAAGCCGAAACTGGTGCCCGGCCGCAAGGGGAAGGGCGTCGACGACGAGCGGCTCGCGGCCGACGTGGCCGAGATGGTCTCCCGCAACGGAGAGCGGACGATCCCGGTGGCCATGACCACGGTCCGGCCGCGGATGTCCGACGCCGAGGCGCGCAAGCTCGGCATCAAGGAGCGGATCAGCCAGTTCACCACGCCCTACGAGTGCTGCCCGCCACGGGTGACCAACATCAGGGCGCTCGCCAAGCTGCTGGACGGTTACCTGGTCAAGCCGGGCGAGACCTTCTCGCTCAACGGCGTCATCGGCCAGCGCGACACCGCCCGCGGCTTCGTCCCCGCTCCCATGATCCAGGGCGGCAGGCTGGTCGACTCGGTCGGCGGTGGAATCTCCCAGTTCGTAACCACGATGTACAACGCGGTGTTCTTCGGCGGCCTTGAGGACGTCCAGCACATGGCACACGAGTTCTACATCTCCCGCTACCCCGCCGGACGGGAGTCCACGGTCTCCTGGCCCGAGCCCGACTTCCGCTGGAAGAACGACTCGCCGTACGGGGTGCTGGTGAAGACCTCCTTCGACAACAACGGGGTCACCGTCGCCTTCTGGAGCACCAAGCGGTACGAGATCGAGTCGATCTCGTCCGAGCGCTACAACATCACCCCGTTCAAGAGCGCGACCGACAGCGGCCCCAACTGCATCCCGATGGTCGGCCAGCAGGGGTTCACGATCGACGTCTGGCGCGTCTTCAAGCAGAACGGCAAGGAGATCAAGCGCGTCAAGGAGACCACGGTCTACCGCCCCGAACTCGACCTGAAGTGCGTGCGTGCCGATGGCGACGCTGACGCGTCGCAGTGAGGCCGCTCTTATCCGGCTCCTTCCCTCGTCGAGCGGGGTCGTTCGTTCCTCACGACCCCGCTCTCCTCAGTCCAGTCCCCGGCGCGGCCTCACGGGTAGTCCCTCGTGGACGGAGTAGGGGCACCTCCCCGCAGGAGTCCTGAGGGTGGTTTGTGGAGTGGTTGCCGAGCAACCTTTTGGAGAGCGGTTGGATAATGCGGGGATGAAGATCTGGGTCCCCTCGAAAGCCGCCGCCGACGTTCTGTGTGATCTGCCCGAAGTGGAGTGCGTCGTCTATGACGGCACGGAGCCGGTGCCGGAGGGGGCGGAGCAGGTCGAGGTCTGGATCCCACCGCTGACGCCGGTGGCGGATCTCCCCGATCTGCTCGCCCGGATGACCGGCCTGCGGTTGCTGCAGACCGTCACGGCGGGTGTCGACGCCTACCGGCCGCACCTGGCGGAGGGGGTGACGCTGTGCAACGCCCGGGGCGTGCACGACGCGGGTACCGCCGAGTGGGCGGTGGGAGCCATGATCTCCGTGCTCCGGGAGTTCCCCGGGTTCGTCCACGCGCAGCGGAGGGGTGAGTGGACCTACCACCACACCGGGGTGCTGGCCGACTCCACGGTCCTGATCGTCGGCTACGGCTCGATCGGTGAGGCGCTGGAGCGACGGCTCGACGGTTTCGAGGTGGACGTCGTCCGGGTGGCCAGGACCGCCAGGCCCGGCGTGCACGGCATGGACGAGCTGCCCGCCCTGCTGCCCGCGGCGGATGTGGTGGTGCTGCTCGTACCGTCCACCCCTGAGACCGCGGGCATGGTGGACGCCGGGTTCCTGGCGGCGATGAAGGACGGCGGCGTCCTGGTGAACGCGGCCAGGGGCCCGGTGGTGGACACCGCCGCGCTCGTCGCCGAGCTGGGCAGCGGCCGGATCCTGGCCGCGCTCGACGTCACCGACCCCGAACCGCTGCCCGAGGGACACCCGCTGTGGAGCGCGCCGGGGGTCTTCATCACCCCGCACGTCGCGGGCAGCAGCCCGGCGTCCGTACGGCGCACGCTGAAGCTGCTCCGCTCCCAGCTGCTGCGTTACCTCGCGGGGGAGCCGCTCAAAAATGTGATCACGGGTTCCTACTGACCGGCAAAGGAATCCGGACCGTGGCTACCTCGTGACCTGCGGTGCGTAGCGTCGGCGGAAACGATGTCCATCGCCCGCGCGGTTATCAGATCGGTGACGACTACGGCGTTGTCACCCCTCGCGCGGGCCGGACGGCCCACACTGGCCGTGTGTCGGTACGAGCGCCGAGGACGAAGGACGACGCGCTCGCGCCGGTGACATGAGCGCAGCGAGCAAGAGATGCTGCGGGAGCAGAACACACTGAAACGACACCGATAGGCAGACGACATTGATCCGCTGGCGTGACCCCCGGGTACCGCTGACCGCCGCCGCCGTCGGCGTGGTGGGGCTCGTTGCCGCTCTTGTCAGCGGCGCTCCCGCCGTGGTCGTCGAGGCGGTGGCAGGTGTCGTCACCGCGGCGGCCGCCGCGGGTTCACTGTTCGCCGCGGCCTCCAGGGTGATCGGCCGGCGCAGGGCGCTGGCCTGGCGCTGGCTGGCGGGTGGTTCGGTCACCTGGCTGGTCGGGGTGGGGGTGCGGCCGATCGCGGACGGCGCGCCGTTCGTGGTGACCTTCGCAGACCTGGTGCTCCTGGCCGGTACGGCCATGATCGCCGTCGGTACCGCGCTGTCGGCGGCCAGGCCCGCCCGAGGGCATGCCCTGCTGCGCGATCTCGCCGACTCCTACGTGTGCGCCGCCTCCATCCTGGTGATCATCTGGGTGACGCTGGTGGGGCCGGTCTACCGCGACGCCGGCGACGCGGGCAATGCCGCGGTCACCTTCGCCTCACCCCTGTTCTGCCTGATCCTCGCCTGCGTCGTGGGCCCCGCCGTGGTGCCGATCAGGCGGTCGGCCTGGCCGGTCGGCCTGGCGGCGCTGGCCGTGCTGGCCGCCGTCGCGACCTCCGAGACGACCACCGCGCTGGCCCGGGTGAGCGGCGACACGCCGTCGCTCACCTGGGTGTGGCTGGCCCCCGCCGCGTTCCTGGTGCTCGCCGTGGTCCCGTGGAGCGGGCGCGCGGCGCGGTCGCCGGATCTCGAGGACGACGAGCCGTTCCTCCGCGAGAGCACGTCCTCGCTGATCGCGGCGGTGCCGCTGTTCCTCGTCGCGGTGGCCGCCGTCGTCGTGCTCCTGAAGGTGATCGGGGGCGGGGTACAGGGGCCGCCGGTGGTTCTGGCCTCGGTGTGCGCGTCGATCGTCGCGGTCCTGCTGGTACGTATGTTCGTGATGCTGCTGGAGACCGGGCGGCTGCGGAGCCTGCTCCATCTCGGTGAGCGGCAGCTGCACGACCTGGCCGAGAGCGCCGGCGACGTGGTCCTGCTCTGCGACTACGACGGTGTGGTGCGGCAGATCGGCGAGGGTGTCGAGATCACGTACGGGTACCGCCCCGAGGAGCTGGTCGGCGGGAAGATCTTCGACTACATCCACCCCGAGGACGTGCCGGGAATCCAGGGGGCGCTGAGCGCGATGAGCCTGGAGGAGGAGACCGAGGAGGGGCCTGGCGCATGCATGGTCGCCTGCCGGGTCCGAGCCTCCGACGGTACCTGGCGCCCCGCCGAGTCGGTCGCCACCCGGCACGTGCGCGGCGAGGGCCTGCTGCTCGTCACCACCCGTGACATCAGCGACCAGGAGGCCCTGCGCAGCCAGGTCGCCCACCTGACCTTCCACGACGGTGTCACGGGCCTGCCCAACCGGGCCTACTTCGAGGAGCGCACCCGCGAGGTGCTCGGCCGTCCCGGCGCGAACAGCGTCGCCGTGGTCTTCCTGGACCTGGACGGCTTCACCGCGGTGAACGACTCGGTCGGCCACGCCAGCGGCGACTACCTGCTCGGCCAGGCGGCCCGCAGGCTGCGCGCCGCGGTACGGACCGACGACACCCTGGCGCGCTGGGGCGGAGACGAGTTCGCGGTGCTGCTTGAGGCGGTCGACGCCCAGACGGCGGTGGACCTGGCCGAGCGACTGGTCCGTACGGTCTCCTCCGAGCCGTTCCGGGTGGCCGACCGTGACATCGCGCTGACCGCGAGCGTCGGGGTGGCCTTCGCGGCCGACGACGTCTCCTCCGCCGATCTGATCCGCAACGCCGACGTGGCGATGGCCAGGGCCAAGGAACTGGGCGGGCGCAGGGTCGAGGTGTTCGCCGCGCACATGCACGCCGACGTGGTACGGCGCCTGGAGCTCGCCGCCGACCTGCAGCGGGCGCTGCTGGAAGACCAGTTCGTGATCGAGTACCAGCCGGTGGTCGACCTGGCCACCTCGCGCGTCACCGCCGTCGAGGCGCTGGTGCGCTGGTGCCGGGGGGGCGAGTTCGTACCGCCCGAGCAGTTTCTCGGCCCGGCGGAGGACACCGGCCTGATCGTGCCGCTGAGCGAGTGGATCCTGCGCGAGGCATGCCGGGAGGTGGCCACCTGGCGCGCCTCCGCCTGGGAGATCGGCCTCTCGCTCAACCTGTCCGCCCGGCAGATCATGGCGCCGCGTTTCGTGGAGACCGTCGAGTCCGCCCTGGTCGAGAGCGGGCTGCCACCCAGCGCGCTGACCCTGGAGGTCATCGAGGAGATGCTGGTCGAGGACGCCGAGCAGACCATCACCCGGCTCTCCGAGCTACGTACCCTCGGGGTCCGGCTGGCCATCGACGACTTCGGCACCGGTTACGCCTCGCTGGCGCTGCTGCGGCAGCTCCCGGTCGACATGATCAAGATCGACCCCTCCTTCGTGTCCGGGCTCGGTTGCGACGAGACGCTGACCCTGCTGACCCGTACGATCGTGCGGCTCGGTCACGACCTGGGGCTGATCGTGGTCGCCGAGGGCATCGAGCGGCCCGAGCAGCTGGAGTTGCTGCGTGAGATGGGCTGCACCCGAGGCCAGGGATTCCTGGTGGCGCGCCCGATGGCCGCGCGCGGCGTCGACTCGCTGATGCGTACCAGCCTCTCCAGCCTGGGGACTCACGCCTGACCTCACATCTCGGACTCTGAGATATCTGTCCCATGAATTTGACGTGGGGCCACTCCGTCGGCCAAGGTGGAGGCATGCAGATTGACCGTGGGATCCTCGTAGTACTTCACCGGCGCGCAGGTCGCTGAGCGAAGTACTCCGACCTGCGCGCCGCCCCAGCTCCGCCGACCAAGCGGAATGGGGCATTTTTTATGCCATTAAGCATGTTCAGCCACAAGGAACGAGCCGATGACCGAACAGATGACAGGAGCCCAGGCCCTCGTTAGGGCGCTGGAGCACGTCGGAGTCGACACTGTGTTCGGGATCCCGGGCGGCGCGATTCTCCCCGCCTATGATCCGCTCTACGACTCGACCAAGGTCCGGCACGTGCTTGTACGGCACGAGCAGGGTGCGGGGCATGCGGCCCAGGGGTATGCGCAGGCCACCGGCAAGGTCGGAGTCTGCATGGCCACCAGCGGTCCCGGCGCGACCAATCTGGTCACCCCGATCGCCGACGCCTACATGGACTCGGTCCCGATGGTCGCGATCACCGGTCAGGTGGCCAGCGCCGCCATCGGCACCGACGCCTTCCAGGAAGCCGACATCTCCGGCATCACCATGCCGATCACGAAGCACAACTTCCTGGTCACCGACCCGAACGACATCCCCAGGACGATCGTGGAGGCATTCCACATCGCCTCGACCGGGCGTCCGGGGCCGGTGCTGGTCGACATCGCCAAGGACGCGCTCCAGGCGAAGATGACCTTCGAGTGGCCGGTCGTCATGCAGCTGCCCGGCTACCGGCCGGTGACCCGGCCGCACTCCAAGCAGATCCGCGAGGCGGCCAAGCTCATCGTCGAAGCCGGCAGGCCGGTGCTCTACGTGGGCGGTGGCGTGCACCGGGCCGGCGCGTCGGCGCAGCTGCTGGAGTTCGCCGAGCTGACCGGCATCCCGGTGGTCACCACCCTGATGGCGCGGGGCACCTTCCCCGACAGCCATCCGCAGCACATGGGCATGCCCGGCATGCACGGCTCGGTGTCGGCGGTCGGCGCGCTGCAGAAGGCCGACCTGATCATCGGACTCGGTGTCCGCTTCGACGACCGTGTCACCGGCGACCTGTCGACCTTCGCGCCGTACGCGAAGATCGTCCATGCGGACATCGACCCGGCGGAGATCTCCAAGAACCGGCACGCGGACGTCCCGATCGTGGGCGACTGCAAGGAGGTCATCTCCGACCTGATCGCCGCGGTGCGCGGTGAGGGACGCAAGGGCGACTACGCCGAGTGGTGGACGGCGCTCAACACCTACAAGGCGACCTACCCGCTGGGTTACACCGAGTTCGAGGACGGCTCCCTCGCCCCGCAGTACGTGATGGAGCGGCTGGGAGCGATCGTCGGCCCGGACGCGATCTACACCGCGGGGGTCGGCCAGCACCAGATGTGGGCCGCGCAGTTCATCGGTTACGAGAACCCCGGTACGTTCATCAACTCCGGCGGCGCGGGCACGATGGGCTTCTCGCTGCCGGCGGCGATGGGCGCCAAGATGGGCCGGCCCGACACCACGGTCTGGGCCATCGACGGTGACGGCTGCTTCCAGATGACCAATCAGGAGCTCGCCACCTGCACGATCGAGGGCGTGCCGATCAAGGTCGCGATCATCAACAACGGTAACCTGGGCATGGTCCGGCAGTGGCAGACGTTGTTCTACAACGAGCGTTACTCCAACACCGACCTGCAGACGGTCCGCCGCATCCCCGACTTCGTCAAGCTCGCCGAGGCCTACGGTTGCGTGGGCCTGCGGTGCGAGCGCCCCGAGGACGTGGACGCGACGATCAAGAAGGCCATGGAGATCAACGACGTGCCGGTGGTCGTCGACTTCGTGGTGCACCAGGACGCCATGGTGTGGCCGATGGTCGCGGCCGGGACCAGCAACGATGACATCAAGTTCGCGCGCGACATGGCGCCGGTCTGGGACAGCGAGGACTAGGCATGAGCAGGCACACGCTCTCCGTGCTGGTGGAGAACAAGCCCGGCGTGCTCGCGCGCGTCGCGTCGCTGTTCAGCCGCAGGGGATTCAACATCGACTCGCTGGCGGTCGGGCCGACCGAGCACGCGGACATCTCCCGGATGACCATCGTGGTCAGCGTCGCCGACCTGCCGCTGGAGCAGGTCACCAAGCAGCTGAACAAGCTCGTCAACGTGCTGAAGATCGTGGAGCTCGACCCGGCGCAGTCGGTGCAGCGCGAGCTCACACTGATCAAGGTGCGGGCCGACGCGGACAACCGCTCCAGCGTGCTGGAGCTGGTCAACCTGTTCCGGGCGCGCTGCGTCGACGTCTCCTCGGACGCGGTGACCATCGAGGTCACCGGCACGCCGGACAAGCTGCAGGCCTTCATCAAGGTCCTTGAGCCGTTCGGCATCAAGGAGCTCGTCCAGTCGGGCATGGTGGCCATCGGCCGCGGCGCCCGTTCCATCACCGACCGTTCTCTCCGGGCCCTGGACCGGACCGCGTAACGCACCCGAGAAATCCGAAAGGTTAAGCAAGTGACTGAGATCTTCTACGACGACCAGGCCGACCTGTCGATCATCCAGGGCCGGCACGTCGCCGTTCTGGGATACGGCAGCCAGGGCCACGCCCACGCGCTCTCGCTGCGCGACTCCGGCGTGGACGTCCGGGTCGGCCTGCCCGAGGGTTCCAAGAGCCGGGAGAAGGCCGAAGCCGACGGCCTGCGGGTGCTCACGCCCTCGGAGGCCGTCGAAGAGGCCGACCTGACCATGATCCTCGCGCCGGACCACATCCAGCGCCACCTGTACGCCGACCACGTGGCCCCGAACCTGGTCGAGGGCGACGCGCTCTTCTTCGGGCACGGCCTGAACATCCGCTACGGCCTCATCGAGGCGCCGGAGGGTGTGGACGTGGCCATGGTCGCCCCCAAGGGCCCCGGTCACCTCGTGCGCCGCCAGTACACCGCGGGCCGCGGTGTGCCGTGTCTCGTCGCGGTGGAGAAGGACGCCAGCGGGAACGCCCTGGACCTCGCCCTGTCGTACGCCAAGGGCATCGGCGGCACCCGCGCCGGCGCGCTGAAGACGACCTTCAAGGAGGAGACCGAGACCGACCTGTTCGGTGAGCAGGCCGTGCTCTGCGGCGGCGTGTCCGAGCTGATCAAGGCCGGTTTCGAGACCCTGATCGAGGCGGGCTACCAGCCCGAGGTCGCCTACTTCGAGTGCCTGCACGAGATGAAGCTGATCGTCGACCTGATGTACGAGGGCGGCATCCACAAGATGTACTGGTCGGTCTCCGACACCGCCGAGTACGGCGGCTACTCCCGCGGCCCGCGCGTGGTGACGCAGGAGACCAAGAAGGAGATGCAGCGCATCCTCGCCGAGATCCAGTCCGGCGAGTTCGCCAGGGAACTGGTGGAGGAGTTCGACAGCGGCCAGAAGAAGTTCACCGCCTACCGCGAGGAGCTCGCCGAGCACCCGATCGAGAAGACCGGTGCCAAGCTCCGTCCGATGATGAGCTGGCTCAAGTAGGAGCCGCCCGCACCGGGCACCCCGTACGGCCCGCGCCCCCGCGACGAGTTCACGTCGCGGGGGCGCGGGCCGTTCCGGTGCGGATGGCCGACCGGCTCTCCCGCCCTGGCCGGGGTGGGAGAGCCGGTCGGACGCCGGGTCCGGCCGGGCTGGGCGCCCGCCCGGATCCGGTGCCCGGTGATGCTCAGTGCTTGGCGAAGATCTGGGTCCAGTAGATGCCCTGGGAGCCGGTGGCCACGCCCACCCCGAGATGGGTGTAGGCGCAGTTCATGATGTTGGCCCGGTGCCCGGTGCTGCCCATCCAGCTCTGGAGCACGTCGGCCGGGGTGCGCTGGCGCATCGCGATGTTCTCGGCCCAGGCACGCATCGGGCTGAACCCGCTCGCCTTGATGCGGGTGGTCAGGTCCCTGCCGTCCGGCGAGGTGTGGCTGAAGTAGTTCTTGGCGGCCATGTCGGCGGAGTGGCTCTGCGCGGCCGAGCGCAGCTGGGGGTCGGAGACGAGTGGAGCGCAGCCGCCCTTCTGCCGCTCGGCGTTGGTCAGGCGCACCACCTCCTCGGAGACGGCGGACCCTCCTCCCGGTGCGGGGGTGGTGGGGGACGGAGCCGGTGTCGGCTCGGTGGTGGCCGTCGGGGTGGGGGCCGGGGCGGTGGAGGTGGAGCTCGGGGTCGGGGTGGCCGCGGGGGAGCAGGCGAGCCTGACGGCCTTGGAACGGCTGACGCTGCCCCGGTAGTCGGTGACGACGGAGTAGTAGACGCCGGGGGCGCACGCCAGTCTCACGGTCACCCGCCCGTTGGTCCCGCGCAGGGAGGCGCTCTTGACGACCGGGTCGGCGCCGGCCACGGCGCGCTTGATGCGGATGCGGACCAGCGCGGTGTCGTCGCAGCCCAGCCGGGCGGCGGAGGCCTGGATCCGTCCCGCCGCGGTGACGTACGGCTTGGCGGCGTACACGCGGCACTCGGCCAGGGGGGCGGCCGCGGCGTGCGCGGTGGCGATCGGCGTGCTGAGGGCCGCCAGGCTCCCGAGGCACAGCAGTACCCCTAGCGGTCTGCGCATGTCGGTTCCTCCAGTTGGTGAGACGCTGGACGGTTCCGCATTCTGTCGGGGACAGATCGGGCTTGTCAGCAAATTACCGACATTAATTATGGGCTCCAGGTAAACCAGAGTGATCACATAGGCGTCTGGGACCGGCGATGCACCGGTCCAAATTTGGGGCGATCTGCCATAGAAAGTCCCTTTGTGGCCTGTCTGAGCTGGACATTCATGACATTGGTCGGTATAGAGATCGACTGGACCGGGTCGGGCGAAGGGTGCCCCTCGGAGCGGAAGGGAAAAAATATTCACGTTGCCCGGGGCCTACCAAGCGGTCGCTCGCTGCGATTGAATATGGCATGATCTCCCCGGCGCCATCCCCCGCCGTCGTCACCGTGCCGCGCGGCGTGCGCATCGGCTACGGTGTCGGCTCGATCTGCACCGCGACCTTCTCCACCGTCCCCGGGCTGCTGCTGCTCTTCTACATGACGAACGTGCTGGCGATTCCCGCCTGGATCGCCGGGGTGGTGGCCTTCCTCCCCAAGCTCTGGGACATGTTCATCAACCCCTGGGTGGGTCAGCGCTCCGACCGGACGGTCTCCCGCTTCGGGGCCCGCCGCCCGTGGATGCTGCTGGGCGCGCTCACCCTGCCGGTGGCCTTCGCGCTCACCTTCGCGGGCCCTCCGCTCACCGGCCTGTCCGCCGCGCTGTACGTCGGCCTCTGCTACTTCCTCACCGCGACGGCCTACGCCTTCTACGAGGTGCCGTACAAGGCGATGCCGGCGGAGATGACCGACGACTACCACGAGCGCTCCTCCCTGCTGCAGTGGAAGATGGTCTTCGTCGGTCTGGGGATCCTGCTCTCCGGGGCCGTCGCGCCGGTGATCGCGGGCACCGAGGTCTCCGGCTACCGGACCATGGGGCTGGTCGTCGGCGCGGCGCTGCTGCTGTCGATGCTCGCCTCCTTCTTCGGCACGGCCCGCGCCCCGATGGTCGCGCGGGCCGAGGCGGAGCCGTCGCTCGGCGCCCAGTTCACCGCCGCCCGCTCGAACGGGACGTTCATGGTGCTGCTCGGGCTGAGCTGCGCCCAGATGCTCGCGGCCGGGATCATGCTGGCCGGTGCACCGTACTTCGCCACCTACACGCTGGGTGATCCGGCGGCGACCACCACGCTCTTCGTGAGCCTCGTCGGCCCGCTGCTGATCACCATGCCGCTCTGGGTCTGGCTGTCCAAGCGTTACGACAAGCGCGGGGCGATGATCCTGTCGTCGGCGCTGTTCACGGTGGGCACCGTCGGGATGGTCTTCTCGGGACCGCTCGGCTCGGTGTACGCGCACGCCTGCGTGCTTCTCGTCGGCATCGGTTACGCGGGTTTCCAGCTGCTGCAGTTCTCGATGCTCTCGGACGTGATCGTCCATGACACGCTGGTCACCGGAAAGCGGCGTGCGGGGGTGTTCACCGGGCTCTGGACCGCCGCCGAGACCGTGGTCTTCGCGTTCGGCGCGCTCATCCTCGGCTGGCTGCTCGGCGCGACCGGATTCGTGGAGTCCGACCCCGCCACACCGGTCGCGCAGCCCGAGTCGGCGACCACGGCCGTGCTGTACGGCGCGACGCTGCTGCCCGCGCTGCTGATGGTGGTCAGCATCCTGCTGACCATGCGCTACACCCTGACCGCGGAGAAACTCAGGGAGGCCGGAGCCGGGGTGACCGAGGCAGCGGAGACCGAGGCCGGAGCGGCGGAGACCCAGGCCGACTGAGGAGGATGACCGGGTCCGGTTCGGGGTGATCGCGGCCCGGACCCGGGAGGGCCGGGCGGTGGGGTCATGACAACAGCTGAGGCGTGATCATCAGGAAGCCGCAGTCGCCGAAGGAGACGACGTCGCCCGGCCGGACCTTCGCCGGGCCGACCAGGCGCCAGTCGTTCAGCCGGGTGCCGTTCAACGAGCCGAGGTCGACGAGGACCCAGCCGTCCTCGTCGCGGCGGAGCTCGGCGTGCACCCGGGAGACGGTCAGGTCGGCGAGGACCAGGTCGCAGGCGGAGCCCCGGCCCACCACGTAGCGGGCCCGGTCGTCGGCGGGCAGTGCCAGCCTGGGCAGCCTGGGACGCCGCCAGGCCGACTCCACCCGCTTGGTGAAGTCGGAGGCCGAGGCGACGACCTCGGTGATCATGCGGCGGAACCGGCCGCGTTGCGGCAGGTCAGCGACGAGATTGTCGAGTTCGCCCTGGTTGCGCGCTCGCAGGGCCATATCGACGCGACCGAGGAACGTGTCGTGCGACAGATGCCCCTCGACAGCACGGTCACGGAGCTCGTTGATCGCACGATCGCGATCCCCGTCGGAGGCGCGGGACGGGGGATGCGTCGAGCTCATCCTCCGAGTATCGGCCCCAAGGGCGGAACCTGTCCAGAATATGCAGATCTCTTGCAACTGACATACTGGGTATGCATACTCAGTATGTATGGCGATTCGACAAGGGCTCCTCGCCCTGCTGAGCCAGGGACCTCGCTACGGCTACCAGTTGCGCGCCGAGTTCGAGGCGTCGACGGGGGCGGCCTGGCCGCTCAACATCGGTCAGGTCTACACGACGCTCTCCCGGATGGAGCGCGACGGCCTGGTGAGCCCCGGTGAGCAGGACGAGCAGGGCCGGGTCGTCTACTCGATCACCGAGGCCGGTCGGGCCGAGATGGAGCGATGGTTCGGCACCCCCGTCGTCCAGTCGGACCGGCCTCGGGACGAGCTGGTCATCAAGCTCGCGATGGCGGTCACCGCCGCCGCGGACGTACGGCCGATCATCCAGGCCCAGCGCACCGCGACCATGCGCACGCTGCAGGAGTTCGTCCGCGCCAAGCGCGCGAACGTCGAGAGCCCGGCCCAGCGGCTGGTGCTCGACTCGATGATCTTCCAGGCCGAGGCCGAACAGCGCTGGCTCGACCACTGCGAGGCCGTGCTCACGGCCACTGCCGAACCTCCGACCCCCTAGGTGCGGGCTTTCCGGAAACAGGCCCGGGAACGCCAGGTCCCGGCCACGGGATCTCGACGCGGGCCCTTCAGACGTAGGAGACAGACTTGACATCCTTCCCCCACTCGAATCCAGCGCTCCGGACGCCGGAGGGACCCAGATGACCCTCGGCCCCGTCGTGCGGCTCGCCGAGGTGACCCGTACGCACGGTGCGGGATCGCAGGCCGTGACGGCACTGCGCGGGGTGAGCCTCGACGTCGAGGCCGGAGAGCTGGTCGCGGTGATGGGCCCCTCCGGGTCGGGCAAGTCCACCCTGCTCAACCTCGCCGGCGGCCTGGAGGGGCCCACCTCCGGATCGGTGACCGTCGAGGGCACGCCGCTGGCGAGCCTGTCGGTACGGGAGCTCGCCGGGCTCCGGCGCAGGCACGTGGGTTATGTCTTCCAGGACCTCAACCTGATCCCCTCGCTCACCGCGCTGGAGAACGTGACCCTCCCGCGCGAGCTGGACGGAGTCGCCTTCAAGGTCGCCCGCCGAGAGGCGTTGGAGGTGCTCGCCGAGGTCGACCTCGGCGAGGTCGCCGACCGCTTCCCCGACGAGATCTCCGGCGGCCAGCGCCAGCGGGTCGCCATCGCCCGCGCGCTGGTCGGGGAGCGGCGGCTGCTGCTGGCCGACGAGCCCACCGGCGCGCTGGACACCCCGACCGGCGACGACATCCTCCGGCTGCTGCGCACCCGCTGCGACGCGGGAGCCGCCGTGCTGCTCGTCACCCACGAACCCCGCTACGCCGCCTGGGCCGACCGGGTGGTCTTCCTGCGCGACGGCGAGATCGCCGACTCCACCGCCGTCCCTCTGGAGAGCGCCCGATGAGCGCGCGAACGGACACCCGGCCGCGAGGCGGGAGGAACAGATGAGCGCCCTCCTCGCCGCGTTGCGGATCTCCCGCAGGGACGCCCTGCGGGCCGGCGGCCGCAGCGCGCTGATCATGCTGATGATCGGCCTGCCCGTTCTCGTCATCACGGGTTTCCTGACCCTGGTCGAGACCGCCGACATCAACCCCCGCGAGGGCCTCACCGCCGACCTCGGCACGGCCGACGCCCTGATCCGGATCGCCTCGGTGCAGGGGGAGGTGAGGCAGGACATCAGAGGCCGGATGTGGTCGAGTAACGAGGCGTCCAGTGGTCCCGCGCGGCCCAGGACACAGGCCGAGGTGGGAGATCTCCTCGGGCCCGGGGTCCGGTTCCTCCCGGCGAACGAGGGCAGCGTCGACTACCTGGCCGCCGACGGCCGCGACCACGTGAGCGCGCGCGAGGTGGACCTGCGAGACCCTCTGACTGCGGGAATGTACCGCCTGGTCGAGGGCCGGTTCCCGGCCTCCGCCCAGGAGATCGCGGTGACCCCGGAGCTACTGGGGCGGGGGGCTCGCCTCGGCGCGCCGCTGGAGGTCACGCGGGACAGGAAACCGATGAGGGTCGTCGGTGTGATCGAGCACCCGCACCGGACCCGTGCCACGGAGATCGTCGGGCTCCCCGGCACCCTGCTCTTCGCCCAACCCGGTACCCAGGGCACCAACTGGCTGGTCGACACCCCGGGACCGGTCACCGGGGCCGTCGTCCAGCGGCTGAACGCGGTCGGACTCCTGGTCCAGTCCCGCGCCGTCATCGAGAACCCGCCCGACCGCGACTGGCTCACGCCTTCGGGCAATGAGAACCGGCCCGTGGCGATCGGACTCGCCGGGGTCATGATCGTGCTGGAGGTGGTGCTGCTGGCCGGCCCCGCCTTCGCGGTCGGCCTCCGGCGCCGCCGCAGGGAACTCGCGCTGATCGCCGCCCAGGGCGGCTCACCGAGGCAGCTGCGTTTGATCGTCCTCGCCGACGGCATCGTTCTCGGCGGCGGGGCCGCGGCGCTCGGCCTGGTCCTCGGCGTGGGCCTGGCGTCGCTCTCGGCCGCACTGGAGGCGGGCCGGCTGATCGGCACGATCGGCCCACTGGAGATCCCCTGGCTCCCGATCGTGGGCGTCACCCTGCTCGGCGCGGGAAGCGGGGTGGTCGCCGCCCTGGTGCCCGCCGTACAGGCGGCCCGCCAGGACGTGGCGGCGGTGCTCGGCGAGCGCCGGAGCATGGTGCGCGACCGGGTGGGCCGCCCGGTGCTGGGTCTGATCCTCCTCGCGGCCGGAGTCGCGGCGACCGTCCTGTCCATCAGGTACGACGTGGTCTGGGTCTTCGCCGCCGCGGTCCTTACCCAGTTCGGGCTGGTCGCACTGGCACCGAGGCTGGTCAGGAGTGCCGCGGCCCTGGCCGCCCGGCTCCCGCTACCCTTCCGGCTGGCCGCCCGCGACGCCTCCCGCCACCGGGGCCGCACCGCTTCCGCCGTCGCGGCGGTGATGACCGCCACGGCCACGGTCGTCGCGGCCGGCATCGCGGTGAACAGTAACTTCGCCCAGAACCGGGACGCCTTCCAGGCGGTCGTCCCGGCCGGGAGCACGACGATCGAGGCCGGTGACCTCGACGACGACCGGTGGGCCACGCTGAGAGCCACCGTCGGGCGCGTGCTGCCCGGGGTGCCACTGGTCGAGGCCGCCGTGCTCAAGGACACCAGGGGGGCGTCCGTCTGGATGGAAATCCGGCCCACCGCTGAGAACGCCGAGAACGAGAGGAGACGCTTCTATGGAAATCTTCCCATCGGAGACGAACGGCTGCTCACGCTCGTGCAGGGACGGCGGGACCCCGTGGCGGCGGCCGCGCTCGCCTCGGGAAAGGCAGTGGTGTTCGATCCCCGCCTGGTGCGGGACGGGAAGCTCACCCTGAACCCCGTCGTGACGGCGACCGCGGTCCCCTTGGGAGAGGCCGTGGTGTTCGACGACGAAACCGCGATACCCAGGAACATCGTGGTTCCCGCCGTCCTGGCCAGGGCCGCCGATCCCCGGCACGCCGTCGCGGTGCTGCCAATCGCCGCCGTACGGAACGCCGGGCTGAAGACCGAGCCCCGCGTCCTGTACGTCGACCCGGCCGCACGCCGGCTCACCGAACGGCAGGGAGTGACGCTGGAATGGGAACTCGCGGCAGTGGTTCCCGGGGCCGACCTCTACGTCGCCGTCGAGCGCGGATTCCAAGGCGACATCGTCCCCGAGATGTGGCTGCTCCTGGGCGCGGCGGTCATCCTGGTGCTGGGTGGCACGTTCGTCGCCACCGGGCTCGCGGCGGCGGACATGCGGCCCGACCTCACCACGATGGCCGCCGTCGGGGCGCCGCCAGGCACACGCAGGCTGGTCGTCGCCGGGCAGGCCGGATTCATCGCGGGGCTTGGCGTGCTGATCGGCGCGGTGGCCGGCGCCGTGACGGGAGTCGCCGCGACCTGGCCTATGGCGGTTCGGACACACGGGGTCTTCTCATTCCTCCCGCCGGGCGTGCCGACGGTCGAGATCCCCTGGCTTCTCCTCGCGGCCGTGGTGATCGGTCTGCCGGTGCTGGCGGCTCTGCTGGCGGGGGTGTTCACCCGTGCGAGGGTGACCCTGACCCGCAGGACCGGCTAGCTGTGTTGACCACGAACGTTGTTGACAGTTGGGCCTGATCAATAGCGAAGACCTCCGATGTGGTGGAGGTGTCTAGGCTCCACACCACACACGGAGGTCTTCGTGTCCCGCGAGCCCGGAGTCAGTCGGTGACGTCGGCGCAGACCACGTGCGCGCCCAGCTCGACCATCCGCTGCTCGCTGCGGGCGTCGGCGACCCTGGCCATCAGGATCGGCGCCTCGCTCGCGGCGAGCTGCGGCAACCGGGCGCGCACCCCGCGATGGATGTCCCTGACCACGTCCTCGGCCGCCGACATGTGCACCTTCACGTGCAGCATGATTCCCGGGGCACCGGAGGAGGTGCTGGCCTCGGAGATCCACACGTGATGGACGAGCGGGTAGTCGACGAGCAGGTGCGAGATCGCGGCGCGCAGCGCGGGCAGGATCGGGTGCTCGCACCGCCGGTAGCCGGGATCCACCATCTGCATCGGCCCCGACAGATGGGGCCGGGGCGCGGGGATCCACGGCTGGGCGGGTGCGGCGGGCACCGGCGTCCGCTGCGGGCGCACCGGCGCGGGACGCGAGACCGTGGCCATCGCCCCGGTCGCGTACGCCGTCGGCGTCGCGCTCGACAGCACGGGCGCGGGGCCGCTGCGCTTCGAGAGCAGGTACCGCTGGAGATCCTCGATCGGCACGGCCGCGGCTGCGGGTCCCGCCGCGTCGATCACTATCTCCCGCACGCCGGTGACCCGCTGGATGTCGAGGACCGTGTCGGCGTCGCACGCCGACAGTGAGTGGCCGCCACGGTGCCGCGCGTAGGTGTCCGCCGAGGTGTACCCGAGCAGGACACGCTCACCGGCCTGCGTCGTGCCGAGCACGACGGAGCGGTCAGGTCGCACGGCGACCAGGAGTCCCCATTCGGCAAGCGCCGCCAGCAGCCGGTGCGGCTCGCCGTGCTGCGCGAGGACGTTGCCGAGAGCGGGGTTCCCGATGCTCATATGAGGAACGATAGGTAGTGACCCACGGCTTATCAGGGTAATCGCGAAGTTTTCTTAGGATCAAGACCAACTTGAATTTTTGGCGCATGGGATGCGTCAGGGGCGGGTACCGGCGTGCTGGATCATGGAGGCGGTCGCGTCTCGCATCTCGGGACACTCGTGAATACGTTCACAAGCGCCGATAGACTACGTGAGGTCCGTGCACCCTCACCGCCTAGTAAGGATCCAGCCTGTGAACAAGCCCGTCGTACTGGTCGCCGAGGAACTTTCCGAGGCCGGTCTCGCGGTCCTGGGCGCGGACTTCGAAGTCCGCCACACCGACGGCGCCGACCGTGCCCAGTTCCTGCCCGCGCTCGCCGACGTGGACGCGCTCATCGTGCGCAGCGCCACGCAGGTCGACGCCGAGGCGATCGCCCACGCGCCCAAGCTCCGCGTCGTCGCCCGCGCCGGTGTCGGTCTGGACAACGTCGACGTGGAGGCCGCCACCAAGGCAGGCGTCATGGTGGTCAACGCGCCGACCTCCAACATCACCAGCGCCGCCGAGCACACCGTCGCGCTGATCCTCGCCTCCGCCCGCAACGTCGCCCAGGCGCACTCCGCGCTCAAGGGCGGCGAGTGGAAGCGCTCGAAGTACACCGGCGTGGAGCTCGACGAGAAGGTCGTCGCCATCCTCGGTCTCGGCAAGATCGGCCAGCTGGTCGCGCAGCGCCTCCAGCCGTTCGGTGTCGAGCTGATCGCCTACGACCCCTACCTGCAGCCGGCCCGCGCCGCGCAGATGGGCGTCCGCCTGGTCACGCTGGAGGAGGCCCTGCGCGAGGCCGACTTCATCACGGTGCACCTGCCCAAGTCCAAGGAGACCATCGGCCTCATCGGTGACAGGGAGCTGCACGCGGTCAAGCCGAACGTCCGCCTCGTCAACGTCGCCCGCGGCGGCATCATCGACGAGAACGCCCTCTACTCCGCGATCAAGGAGGGCCGCGTCGCCGGGGCCGGCATCGACGTGTTCCCGAAGGAGCCGGTCACCGACAGCCCGCTCTTCGAGCTCGACCAGGTGGTCGTCACCCCGCACCTGGGCGCCTCCACCCACGAGGCCCAGGAGAAGGCCGGCACCCAGGTGGCGCGTAGCGTGAAGCTCGCCCTGGCCGGGGAGTTCGTGCCCGACGCGGTCAACGTCCAGGGCGGTGCCGTCGCCGAGGACGTCAAGCCGGGCCTGCCGCTGGCCGAGAAGCTCGGCCGGGTGTTCACGGCTCTCGCGGGCGAGGTCGCCACCAAGCTCGACGTCGAGGTGCGCGGCGAGATCGCCGCCCACGACGTCCGCGTGCTGGAGCTGGCCGCGCTCAAGGGTGTCTTCACGGACGTGGTCGAGGACTCCGTCACCTACGTCAACGCCCCGCTGCTGGCCAAGGACCGCGGCGTCTCGGTCGAGCTGGTCACCAGCGCCGAGAGCCCCGACTGGCGCAACGTCGTGACGGTCCGCGGCGTCCTCGCCGACGGCCGTGCGGTCTCGGTCTCCGGCACCCTGTCGGGTCCGCGGCAGATCACGAAGATCGTCGAGGTCAACGGCTACCAGATGGAGATCGAGCCGACCGACCACCTGTCGTTCTTCACCTACACCGACCGCCCCGGCGTCGTCGGCGTGGTCGGCCGCATCCTCGGCGACCACTCGATCAACATCGCCTCGATGCAGGTGGCCCGGGACGTCAAGGGCGGCAAGGCCCTCATCGCGCTCACCGTCGACACCGCCATCCCGGCCGACGTGATCGACCAGATCGGCGCGGAGATCGGCGCCGACAGCGGCCGCTCGGTCGACCTGGCCGACTAGGGCCTGCCCCGCGGATCTTGCCGTGGCGAGGATCGGTCAGGCGGTGTCTCGCAGGGCGGAGGAGGGAGCCGTAGCGTGCTGCGGTGACCGACGACAACGCGGCGAGGCGCCGCCTGGGCGACCGCGGTAGGCAAAAGATCCAAGGGACAGGGCCTGGGCCCGATAGGCAAAGGATCCACCGAGGTGGCCGCCGCCCCGCATCGCGGGGCGGCGGCCACCTTTCGTCTCAGTATGTGAGAAGTGTGTACGCCGGGCGAGACGGTGTTCCGGCCGCCAGGTAGCCTGGGATGAAATGCGCCAGGTCCCAGCCTGCCGCGACGGGGCCTGACAGGGGTGGGCCGGCAACTCTCTGGCACCACGCCCCAGATCACCGGTCCGTGACCCGGACCCGTGACATCAGGCCTGGTCGGAGCCCTGATCGGAGTCTCGACCATTGCCCCTGCTCGCATGCGACCGAGACGAGATTCGCCATGTACGACATGTATCCCTGGAACCACGCCGAAGAGGTCAAGGACGAGGCCGCCGAGGCGCTCCAGACCGCCCTGGACCGCCGGGACAACGGTGGTTCCCCCATCCGCTGAACCTGTTCCCAGCGCCGGCGGGGTTCCCGCGGCTGATCAGCCGGCGTGTCTCATCCGCCGGTCGCGATCTCGATCTGCTCGGTCGACTTGACCCCCTGCGGATCGGGGCGCACCGCGCCGACGAAGGAGGACCGGCGCCAGGCGCTGAGCTTCTCCTCCTTGACCACGTCGCCGCTCCGCGGGGCGTGGACCATGTAACCGGGTCTGGTGATCATGCCGACATGGCCGAGGCCGCTGAAGAAGGCCAGGTCACCGGCCCTGAGGTCCTTCCAGGCGATCTTCTTGGAGAAGGCGGCGTACTGGTCGTTGGTGACGCGGGGCAGCTTGATCCCGGCGGCGCCGTAGGCGCGGAGCATCAGGCCTGAGCAGTCGAAGCCGCCGTTGCCGGTGCCACCCCAGACGTAGGGCGTGCCGCGCTTGGACATGGCCCACTTCACGGCCTTCTGCCAGGCGGGCCTGGGGGTCGCGCTTTTCACTGCCGCCTTCAGCCTGACGGTGCCGAGTGCGGGAGCTTCGGGGGAGGGGAGAGGGGCGGCGGCCAGGGCCGCCGTCGGCGCCATGGCCGAGGCCGCGAACACCGCGGCACCTGAGACGAGAATGGACAGGACGCGGGAGTACATCTTGCCGGACAGGATGATTCCTTCCATAAGGCCGGCCGGGTGAGCTGTCGGGCTCGGGCGTGGAGGCCGCCCTACGGCGCGAGAGTGCGCCGATTCGCCCCAAGGAATCCCGTGATGGCGGCCGGGAGCGCGCTCCGGGGGAGGAGCGGGTTCCCGGGGGCCCGGTGGATCCCGGAAAAAGTGGTTCCCCGGCTCCGTACGGGCCGGTAAGGGGGTGGTCCGTACGGATTAGGCATCGATGTGAATGGGGAGGACGATAACGAAACCTCGCGAAACGGTCAATAGGGAGCAAAAAAGGACAAAACGATCACATGGGTGGACGTGCGGACACGTCCGAAGAGTGAGACCGGTGTTCGATCACCGAGACGGACAGGTAAGGTGCCTGCATGGATTCGCGTAACATTCGCCTGGCGGTCATCCCCGGGGACGGGATCGGAGTCGAGGTCGTCACCGAGGGTCTGAAGGTCCTCGAAGCGGTCGGCACCAAGGTGGAGACCACCACGTACGACCTCGGGGCCAAGCGCTACCACGAGACCGGCGAGACCCTGCCCGACCCGCTGCTCGACGAGCTACGCGGATACGACGCGATCCTGCTCGGCGCGGTCGGCGACCCCAGCGTGCCCCCGGGCATCCTGGAGCGCGACCTGCTGCTCAAGCTCCGCTTTCAGCTCGACCACTATGTGAACCTCCGCCCGGTCAAGCTCTTCCCCGGCGTCGAGACGCCGCTGGGCAAGGCCCGCCCCGAGGACATCGACATGATCGTCATCCGGGAGGGCACCGAGGGCCCCTACGCCGGTGCCGGAGGCGCCATGCGCCGCGGCACGCCGCACGAGATCGCCACCCAGGAGTCGCTGAACACCGCCTACGGTGTCGAGCGCGTGGTGCGCTACGCCTTCGAGAAGGCGGTGGCCCGCCCCCGCAAGAAGCTGACGCTGGTCCACAAGACCAACGTGCTCACCTACGCCGGTGACCTCTGGGCCCGCACGTTCGACCGGGTCAGCGTGGAGTACCCCGAGGTCCAGACCGACTACTGCCACGTCGACGCGGCCTCGATGTTCTTCGTCAGCCAGCCGGAGCGCTTCGACGTGATCGTCACCGACAACCTCTTCGGTGACATCCTCACCGACATCGGCGCGGCGATCGCCGGTGGCATCGGCCTGGCGGCCAGCGGCAACGTCAACCCCGACCGCACCGCGCCGAGCATGTTCGAGCCGGTCCACGGCAGCGCCCCCGACATCGCGGGCCAGGGCAAGGCCGACCCGACCGCCACCATCCTGTCGGTCGCCATGCTCCTGGACCACCTGGGACTGGCCGACGAGGCGGCCCGGGTCGAGCAGGCCGTCGCCGACGACCTGCTCGAGCGGCTGGCCGGCTGGGCCGGCCGGACCACCCAGGAGATCGGTGACGACATCACCGCGCGAGTAGCCGGCTGAGGAAGCCGCCCCCTCGACCCCGATGCGCCTGGCGGCTCCTACGAGCCGCCGGGCGCTTTTTGTTTCCCACGCACTGCCGGTTTTCGGCATGGATGCAGTAGTTTCCCGTTACCCGGTCCAACGCAGAATGGACCCGAGGGTAAGCCAGACATCAAGATAAGGATCCGCGTCATGACCACCGCTCAGAAGCTCAGCTTCGACGTGCAGCTCTCCGACCACGCTCGCACCGCGGCCGAGCGCGAGCAGGTAATGGCGGCTCCGGGGTTCGGCCAGGTCTTCACCGATCACATGATCTCGATCGACTACACCGAGGGCGAGGGCTGGCACGACGCCCGGCTCATGCCGTACGGCCCGCTCAGCCTCGACCCCGCGACCGCGGTCTTCCACTACGCGCAGGAGCTCTTCGAGGGCATGAAGGCGTACCGCCAGCAGAACGGCGCGATCGTGACGTTCCGCCCCGAGGCCAACGCCGCCCGCTTCAACACCTCCGCGTTGCGGATGGCCATGCCCGAGCTGCCCGAGGAGACGTTCGTCGAGTCGCTGGAACTGCTCGTCCAGACCGACCGCGAGTGGGTGCCGACCACGCCCGGACACAGCCTCTACCTGCGCCCTTTCATGATCGCCACGCAGCCTGCGCTCGGGGTCAACTACCCCTCCAGGACCTACAAGTACATGGTGATCGCCTCTCCGGCGGCGGCCTACTTCGGTGGTGGGCGGGCGGTCAGCGTCTGGCTCTCCACCGAGTACACCCGCGCGGCCCCCGGCGGTACCGGCTTCGCCAAGTGCGGCGGCAACTACGCGGCGGCCTTCGTGGCCCAGCGCCAGGCTGTCGAGCAGGGCTGTGACCAGGTGGTCTGGCTGGACGCGAGCGAGCACCGCTACGTCGAGGAGATGGGCGGGATGAACCTGTTCTTCGTCTACGGCGACCGCCTGCTGACCCCGGCGCTCACCGGCACGCTGCTGCCGGGCATCACCCGCGACTCGATCCTCGCTCTGGCCTCGGACCTCGGCCTGCGGGCGGAGGAGGGGCGGCTGTCGATCGAGGAGTGGCAGCGGGGTTGCGAGTCGGGCGAGCTCACCGAGGTCTTCGCCTGCGGCACCGCCGCGGTGGTCACCCCGGTCGGCTCGGTCAAGGGCGCCGACCGCGCCTGGACGATCGGCGACGGCACCCAGGGGCCGGTCACCGAGCGGATCCGCGAGGAACTCGTGGGCATCCAGTACGGTTCCCGCCCGGACCCGCACAACTGGGTCCACAAGATCTGCTAGTCCCGCGTTCCGCGTGCGGCCCCGATTGACCCGGGGCGGTTACCTGCGGTGTCGGCTCTTACGCGGCATCTGACCCGGGATGATGCCCCACATGTGCGAAGTGGGGCAGCACGGCGACAGGTGCCGCCAAAGGGCGCGAGGAGACCTGGCCAACACGTCTACGGTCGGTCACCTCGGTGGCAGCCGGAGGAGGCCGGGTCTCCGCCTGGCCGGGCCTCCTCCGTGAGCGGGTCTATCCTTCGATCAGCTTGCCGGTGTCGACCGTGAGGTTCCACGGCGCGGGCAGCTCAAGAGGCTTGCCGATCGACTCGGTGATCTCGTCGGCGTAACCCTCCGGGCCCGGTCGGCTGAGCAGCCTGAAACGGTTCGCGAAGGTGTCGATCACCAGGTAGAGCGGAACTCCCGCGAGCGCGCAGGCCCGCGGCTTGACCACATGGTCATCGTGAACGCTGCTCGGGGAGACGACCTCTGCGACCAGCAGCGTGGCGTTCGCGTACACATGGCTGGGATCCCAGAGGCGAGGGTTCGGGGGAACGACGATGAGGTCGGGTTCGAAGCGGTCCGCCTGCACCTGAAGGAGTAGCCTGGCTTCCGGGTAGACGCGCCATCCTTTCTCCATGGAGAACGGTATGAGCTGGGCCATGAGCTGGTACACGACGTCGGCGTGAGCGATCGTGGGCATCTCCCTCACCACGATCCGGCCGTTGATGATTTCGATTCGATGCTTCTCGAATCGCTCGACGAGCTCCAGGTAGAGTCGCTCGAGCTCGCCCTGATCGGTGATCTGGTAGGCGATCGATCTTTCCATGAGTAGTCCCACAGGGTCATCCTTCCCTCCGCGCGGGTGGGCACAACGTGTTCTGCACGTCACTTAAAGTAATCGAAAAGGTTTGCGCCCGCCCCGGGTTTGGAAAAGTTCTCGTCAGTGTTTTCGAATCATGGTGAGGCCGTCGGCGATGGGGAGCATGATCGAGGTGACCCGCCCGTCGGCGCTGACCATGTCGTTGAACTCGCGGATGTGCCTGACCGTCTCGTCGTCCCTGCCGGGATCGGCGACGTGGCCGCTCCACAGCGTGTTGTCGACGAGGATCACCCCGCCGGGGACCAGCCGCGACATCAGGATCTCGTAGTAGACGGGATAGTTGACCTTGTCGGCGTCGATGAACGCCAGATCCACCCCGGGGTGCTCGGGGAGCTCGCGCAGCCGTTCGGCCGCCGGGCCGATCCTCAGCTCGATGCGGTCGGAGACCTGCGTCCTCTCCCAGTATCTCCGGGCGACCGCCGTCCACTCCTCGCTCACGTCGAAGCAGGTGAGCCGGCCGCCGGGGGCGAGCCCGCGGGCGAGGCAGATGGAGGAGTAGCCGGTGAAGGTGCCCACCTCCACCGCGTTCCCGGCGCCGCCGATCTGGGCGATCATGGTGAGGAAGCGCCCCTGGTCGGGGGAGATCTGCATTCCCGCGCTGTCGCCGGTCAGCTCGCGGGTCTCGACGGCGAGCGCGTCGAGGACGTCGTCGGGCAGGGTGGTGTGCGCGAGCAGATACTGCCCCACGGCGGGGTCGAGGTAGGTCGCCTTCATGGGCCTCATTCTGGTCGGTACGAGGTGGTCGCGGGGGGTGAACCCGAGCCGTGTCGGCGGATCGCGGGTCTCAAATCCTAAGATCGATGTGTCAGATGCTGTCAGCGTGTGGCAGACTCCAAAGCATCATGTTCTACGGTCTGCTCATTATCGGCAGGCGCGCTGGCTGAAAAGGGACACCGCCAGCGCGCAGACCTCTCACGTCCGTGAGGGGTTTTTTTGTTTCTCGGAGCCGAATGAGCGCGCGGCGAATCATCGAACCGCGAAGGAGAACGACATGGCCGACGACCGCTTCCATGTGTACGACACGACCCTCCGTGACGGAGCCCAGCAGGAGGGGCTCAATCTCACGGTGGCCGACAAGCTGGCCATCGCGCGTCACCTGGACGGCCTGGGCGTCGGTTTCATCGAGGGTGGCTGGCCGGGGGCCAATCCCAAGGACACAGAGTTCTTCAGGAGAGCTCAAACAGAGCTCGACCTGAAGCACGCGCAGCTCGCCGCGTTCGGCGCGACCCGCCGGGCAGGTGTGAAGGCAGCCGACGACCCGTTGGTGGCCGCGCTGCGCGAATCCGGCGCGCCGGTCGTGACCCTTGTCGCCAAGAGTCACGACCGGCACGTGGAGCTGGCCCTCCGCACGACCCTGGAGGAGAACCTCGCGATGATCCGCGACACGGTCTCCCACCTGCACGCGGAGGGCCAGCGGGTCTTCCTCGACGCCGAGCACTTCTTCGACGGCTACAAGTCCAACCCGGCGTACGCGCTGGAGGTGCTGCGCACCGCCGCCGAGGCGGGAGCCTCGGTCATCGCGCTCTGCGACACCAACGGGGGCATGCTCCCCGACGAACTGGCCGAGGTCGTGCAGGCCGCCGTCGGCACGTCCGCCAGGATCGGCATCCACTGCCACGACGACACCGGCTGCGCGGTCGCCAACTCCCTGGCCGCGGTGAAGGCGGGCGCGACCCACGTGCAGGGCTGCGCCAACGGCTACGGGGAGCGCTCGGGCAACGCCAATCTGTTCACGGTCGTGGCCAACCTGCAGCTCAAGCGGGGATTCGACCTGGTGCCGAGGGAGGCGCTGGCCGACATGACCAGGATCGCCCACGCGATCACCGAGGTCACCAACGTCACCCCCAACTCCCACGCCCCCTACGTCGGGGTCTCCGCCTTCGCGCACAAGGCCGGGCTGCATGCCAGCGCGATCAAGGTCGATCCCAACCTCTACCAGCACATCGACCCCGCCGAGGTCGGCAACGACATGCGCATGCTCGTCTCCGACATGGCCGGACGCGCCTCGGTCGAGCTCAAGGGCCGCGAGCTGGGCTACGAGCTGGCCCCCGACACCTCGCGGGAGCTGGTGATGCGGGTCAAGGAGATGGAGTCGAAGGGCTACACCTTCGAGGCCGCCGACGCCTCCTTCGAGCTGCTGCTCCGCGACACCGTCGCGGGCGAGCGCAGGCGTCACTTCCAGGTCGAGTCCTGGCGAGTGATCGTCGAGCAGAACCGCGGCGGCGAGGTCGTCAGCGAGGCCACCGTGAAGCTGCACGCCAAGGGCGAGCGGATCGTCGCCACCGGCGAGGGCAACGGTCCGGTCAACGCCCTCGACCGGGCCGTACGGCAGGGACTTGAGCGGCTCTACCCCGAGCTGGCGGGGGTCGAGCTGATCGACTTCAAGGTGCGCATCCTGGAGGGCACGCACGGCACCGACGCCGTCACGCGCGTGCTGATCACCTCCAGCGACGCGGCCGGGGAGTGGTCCACCGTCGGTGTCGACGAGAACATCATCGAGGCGTCCTGGCAGGCGCTGGAGCAGGCCGTCACCTACGGCCTGCTGCGCGCCGGCCACACCGACTGAGGCGGCCCTCGAAGGGCGCGCACGGGAGACCCTCCGGAGGGCGTGACCGGGCGGCTCAGGTTCGGGGTCGCCCCTCCTGACCTGGCGGGCGTGAGCGTCCCGGATCGCCCCCGAGCGCCCCCGGCCGGGGGCGCTCGGGGCCGAAGGCCGTCAGGAGAGGTCGGCGCCGCCGACGCGGAAGCTCACCGGACCCTCGGAGGTCTCCACGCTGACCTTGCCGCCCGCGCAGGAGAGCGACGGCTTGCCGGTGCCGGGCACCAGCACGGTCAGCACGGAGTCGCCCGCGGCGGGGGCGACGACCGCGGGCGCGGGGTGCCTCTGCAGGTAGGCGGAGGAGACCCAGCCCTGGTAGGGGTTCTTCTGGCCGCGGATCACCTTGAGCCCGCCGACCGGCTTGCAGGAGGGCATCGAGACCTGCACGAGCGTCGCCTTCCAGCCCGACTTGTCCTTCACCACGACCTGGCCGCCGCTGTTCGAGACGGTGGACAGGTCGCGGGAGAAGTGCCAGATGTTGCGGACCGAGGAGCCCTTGGGGACCGTGTCCAGCACGGCCATCAGGTCATTGCCGTGGTTGACGAGCACCGAGCGGGTCCTGGGCACGCCGTAGGCCCTGTCGGTCAGCCGGTAGCTCTGCCGCTCGGACCCGATCGAGGATCTGCTCAGGGTGGTGGCGGTCTTGCCACGGAACCTGGCCCCGGACACGATCGAGGTGTTGTGCGCCTCGGCCGACATCGTCCAGTGCCGGTAGCCGCTGTTCTCGTACGAGTCGAAGCCGACGTCGACCAGGACGTCGCGGCCCTGGGCGTAGTAGGTCACGCCCAGGTGGTCCTCGTGGCCGTGGTACTTCATCCCGGGCCCGAAGCGGATGGAGTAGAACGCCGACTCGGGCTTGTCCCAGGCGGTGCGCCCGTAGACGTAGCCGTTGCCGAACACCCGCACCGTCTTCTTCGGGTGGGAGTAGCCGACAGGCCGCACGTCCGCGCCGCCGTCGCCGATCGGGACCATGAACCCGTCGGGCTGGGTGGAGTGGGAGATGAAGTCCTCCAGCGACTCCCAGCGGCGTGAGATGTCGGTGGGCACCTTCCGCCCGCACGCCTTGATGTTGTCCATCGCGACCTTCAGCCGCTCGTAGACGTAGATCGCGTAGCGGGGGGCCTGCTCGCGCAGCGCGCCCTGGGAGTCGATGTCGAGCTTCACGGTCTCGGTGAGCCGCCTGATCGCGAGGCTGGACCACTGATCCCGGCCATAGCGGCAGCCGATGCCGAGCAGCGCGATGTCCTGGTCGATGCCGTGGTTGTGACCCTTCTCGTACAGCTTCGGGTCCGACAGCATCTTGGCGTGCTCGGCCAGGCTGCGGGACAGCCACGACTCGTTGACGTGCTTGCTGAGGCAGACCAGCGCGGGGGCGCGCAGCGCGATCGGGTGCTCCTGCCAGGCGTACGGGCTGGCCCCCGCACCACCGCGGGGGTTGTCGGCCACCCAGTCCTTGGCGATCTCGACGGCCCGCGCCAGGTACGCCTCGTTGCCGTTCGTCTCGTAGTCGGCGACGAGGCGGCCCATCCAGCGCAGCGAGTGGAAGACCATGCTCCAGGAGCGGTTCCGGTAGGGGTCGGTGCGCCAGTCGACGTTCTTGCCGATCTTCACCGGGGCCAGGTCGAGGAAGGCCACCTCGCCGTTCATGATGTCCGCCGCCGTCGGCGTGGCCGGTAGCCAGTCACCCTGGCACTCAGCGGTGCGTTTTACCTCCCGTGCTTCCGCGGTGCCGGCCGTGGCGCCACAGGTCGTCAAGAGGACAAGGGAGAGAGCGAGTGCTTGTGTGCGGCGGCGCACGCCAGTTCCTTCCGGGCCGAACGAGGGGAGTGGATCATGCTGTCCGAATCCCACCAAACCGGTCAAGTCGGGATGGGTGCTTCCGGGACATCGTTAGCAACTAGATGCGGGTTTCCCAGGTTTCCCGGTGCGAGTGACCTGATCCTGCCGGTCGATGTTCCTGCGGCCACTCGCGGGCGTAACCGCGTTTCGGCAGGCTGGGCGTATGAGACTCGCCGACATCGTGATCCCCGACACACCGGCCGCCCGCGGCGCGCTGGAGGTGGCGACCGCCTACTGCTCGCCCGCCCTGCTCAACCACTCCGTGCGCGCCTACCTGTGGGCGGCGGCCCACGGTGCGATGAACGACATCGCCTTCGACGCCGAGCTGCTGTACGTCGCGTCGATGATGCACGACATCGGCCTGGTCAAGGAGTTCGACAGCCATACCGTGCCGTTCGAGGAGGCGGGGGGCCATGTCGCATGGGTCTTCGCCGCCGGGGCCGGATGGCCCGTCGAGCGCCGCGTGCGCGCGTCGGAGATCGTCGTACGCCACATGTGGGACGGCGTGGACCCCGGGTGGGATCCCGAGGGGCACCTGCTCGAACTGTCCACCGGGCTGGACATTTCCGGGCGGGGGGCGGAGGACTTCCCCGCCGGGCTCCGGGCCGAGGTGCTTGAGCGTTACCCCAGGCTGGGGATCGGCCCGGAGTTCGCCGGGTGCCTCGCGGACCAGGCCGCGCGCAAGCCGGACAGCCTGGCCGGGCGGTTCGTCCGCTCGGGGATCGCCGAGCGGATCGCCGCCAACCCTCTGGACCGCTGAGCGGGTCGGCCCCGCTCCCGGAAACGAGGGGAGCGGGGCCTACCCGCTCAACGCGGACTCGGACGGGATCGTCCGATCGTCTCGAAACCCGGCCGGGCCGGTCGGGCGCCCCTCGGCGAGCGATCAGGCTCCGGGCGCGGGCCCGGTGCTCTGTACGACTTCAAACGACCACAGCTCGGCCCCGGAGGCTGCCGGGCCCTGCCCGTGGCCGTGCCCCTGGGCCGGGCCGGCCGCCTCCTGCCCATGCCCATGACCCTGGCCCTGACCGGCCTCGGCGGCGGCCTGGGCGTGGCCGCGCTGGAAGGCCTGGCTCTCGGTCCAGCGCTTGAAGTCCTCATCGGAACGCCAGCGGGTGTAGACCAGGTAGCGGTCGGTGCCGTCCACCGGGCGGAGCAGTTCGAACCACTCGAACCCGTCCGCGGACTCGACCACTCCCGCCCGTCCCGAGAAGCGGCGCTCCAGTTCCTCGCGCATCTCCGCGGACACTGTCAGCACGTTTATCTTCACGACCGAAGGCACATCGTCTCCTCGAAGCGTTGGTTTCCCTGATCACCCTATGATCGGCGCTCCGTCAGGTGACGGTCCTGCGGGGGTGCGGCGCGTCCCCCAGGCTCACCCGGGCGACGGCGGGTATGCGCTCGGTCTCCAGGGTCTGGCGCATGTGCGGGATGACCACCCCGCTCAGCTGCTCGCGGACCGCGCTCATCGGCGCGTCCTCGGCGACCGCCACCCGCATCCGGACGGCGGGGTGCTCGCTCGTGCCGATCATCGCGGCGGTGGCGCCGATGATCGAGGGGTGCGAGCCGGCCTCGGCGGCCGCCGCGTCGGTCACGCTGTGCGCGTCCACCTCGGTGATCCCGGCGGGACCGCCGTCCAGGCGGATGCCGCTCAGCCTCCGGCGGCGTCCCTGGACCAGCAGCCAGCGCAGGCCGAACAGCGCGAGCACTATCGCCGCCGCGGCGACCACCCACCACAGCCACGGGTCGTAGCGGGCGAACGCCGCACGCGTCTGGGTGTCCACGAGTGGTGCGCGGGCGGACGCCACGGCCGGAGGGAACGCCCCCGCGCCGCGCGCCATCACCAGGGCGCTCAGGGCCATCAGCGCCAGTCCCACGAGCAGCAGCCCCAGCCGGTTGCCCCGGGCGGTCTTGTCGTCCATGGCGCTCACTTCCCTCGCAGGTGCACGTGGACGGGATGCTTCCAGACGGGGGAGAGCGCGGCGATCCGCGCGGTCACCGCCTCCCGTACGGCGTCGGCCAGTCCGGTGGTGTCCCGGACGCCGCTGCGGGCGTTCACTCGCACGGTCTTTCCCACCAGCCGTACCTTGGCCCGGTCCACCCCCTGTACCCGCTCGGCCGTGTGGGCCAGCGACCGGGTGAAGCCCCGGCGCTGCATGCCGATGACCAGGTCCTTGTCGCCCGTCCGCACCGGGATCAGGGTGGGCCGTCCCGGGATGAGCGCGAACAGCACCAGCAGCAGGCCCAGCAGGCCGACCAGGCCCGCGCCCGCCATCACCTGCCGGTCGCTCCACGGCGTCGACGACGCCCAGGTGAGCATCCGGTCGTAGGGCAGCAGGCGCAGCGGGTGGCCGACCAGCGCGGAGATGACCTCCAGCGCCACCAGGACGCCGATCGCCGTCAGCACCACGGCGGTGATGACGGCGGGGACCACCCGGCGCGGGCGGAAGGCCCTGACCGCCGCGCGGTCCGCGGAGGCGTTCCTCGCCACCTCGTCGGGTGCCCGCGACGCGGACGGCTCCACGAACGCCGCGCCGGGTGCGGCCGGAATCTCCTCGGTCGGCCCCGTCTCGGAGACATGCTCGGAGAAGGGCTCAGCCGGGTCGGGGGTCTGGGAGGTCATTGCCCTTCCTCCCGCGACGGGACGTCGGTCCCGTGGGCCGTCGCGCCCGGTGTCCGGAAGTCGGGCCGGTTCCCGCCCTCGGCCGGCGAGGTCTCGTATGAGGTCTCACGCGAGACCTCGTACGAGGTCTCGGGCGGGCTCTCCGGAGCGCGGATCACGTTGGTGACGTCGATGTCGATGTAGCCGACGTCCATGCCGGTCAGTGTCATGACCCGTTCGGCGACGTGGCGCCGGACCTCGTCGGCCACCTCGCGGATCGGGGCCGGATACTCCATGGTCACGTCCAGCTGGAGCGTCGCGAGCGTGCCGTCGACGGCGGCGCGGGTGCCTCCGCGGAGGGACAGCGGCCCCCGCTCGCCGACCTTCCGCACCCGTGCCACCTCCCTGGCCGCGCCGGCCGCGATGCGCGACACCACCCGGTTGGATATGTCGGTTCTGCCACGCAGTTCGGCCGGTACGGCCGGCTGGGCGGGTACGGCGGGCGGCGCGGGCCGCCCGGTCTCGGCGAGGGCGGAGCCCGTCCGGCCGGCGGGGAGGTCACCTGAGTCCGCGGCCGCTCCCGAGGAGGTGGCGTGGTGCTCGACGGGGGTGTTCATCGCCGTCTCGCCGAGATCCGGGACAGGTTGACCTCGCCGACCTCCGCGAAGTGGCCGAGGAGGAATCCGATGGCGCCGAGCACGAGCACCAGCAGGAACGCCCAGAAGCCGCCGAAGGCTCCGGCGAAGCCCAGCAGAACGCCGACGATCGTGCCGAGCACGGACCACACTGGGAACTTGTTCATGTCAAACCTCCGATATGGACATTCACCGGCAGGTCATCCGCCAGCGGGGCGACCGCCGCACGTACCTCGTCGGCGATCTCCGGCAGCGGGCGCCCCAGCCTGACGACCACCGAGATCTCGATCCCGTCCTCGTGCAGCGCGACGCCGGGCACCCTCTCGCCGGGCAGGTAGGTCGCCACCGTCCCGAACGGGCCGCCCGAGAGGTCGACGACATCGGGGCAGCGCCGTACGGCGTCGGCTATCCCGTGCGCGAGACCCGCCTCCCGGCCGGCCGGTTCCCGATCAGCGGCCGCGGCCGGTTCCTCGCGGGGCGGACTCGCCGTCTTGCCCGGTGTGGCGGCCGTCGTGCGGGCCGGGGCCCGTGGTCTCTGGGCGGGTACGGCCCCCGCCGGGGCCTGAGTGGCGGGCGGGTGGACCGGATGCTCCGGCTTGTGCGCGGGCATGACGGTCGCCGGGGTCGGATGCTTCGGACGCTCCGGTCCGTGCGCCGGGGTGGGCGGCCGCGGGGCCGGGTCACCCGGGTTGTTCGCGGGCGCGGCCGTCCGGCGGCCGGATCCCGCCGTCACCGGACGCGTCGTCTCCTCGCGGGCCGGGTCCTCAGGCCCGCGCGCCGGATCCCTCACTGGACGCGCGGCCCCGGCTCGGACGACTCCTCCGCGGAGTCCTTGTCCTGGCCGGGCATGTGGACGTCGGAGACCTTGATGTTGACCTCGGTGACCTCGAGCCCGCACATGCGCTCGATCGCCGTGATCACGTTGCGGCGTACGGCGGCGGCCAGGTCGGGAATGGCCATGCCGTACTCGACGACCACTTCGAGGTCGGCGGCGGCCTGACGCTCGCCCACCTCGACGGAGACCCCCTGGGTGATGTTCTGGTCGACACCGACCATGCCGCGTACCGCGCCCAGGGCTCGCGCGGTGCTCGCGCCCATGTTGTGCACGCCGGGAATCTCCCTGGCCGCCAGGCCCGCGATCTTCGCTACGACGCCGCTCTCGATGGTGGTGGTTCCCTTGGGAGTGACCAGGCCACCCTGGGATCCGGGACTGTCGGTGCGTGCCCGGGGCACGGATACCTCGTCGCCCTTGGGCCTGTTCACCGTGCTGGCTTCAGTCACGTCCATTCCTTCCCCCGAGGGAAGACCTTCTGGCTCCCCGATGCTGACAGAAACGGTCATACCCCCCATATGAACAGCAATCAGGACATACTTATTTTTAACTCAATCGTGGTCGTATCAGGAAAATAGGTTTTATGGGTATTTTTAGTTGCATATAGCCCAGATGGCTCGGCGATGTGATGGAGGAGACCGGATGGGCGGAGGCGTGAACCTCCCGGAGGCGCGGGCGCGGTCAGGCGAGACCCGGAGCCCGACTAGCCTTGTCGTGTGCGTATAGCGAGGTTCTCCACAGGAGACGGTGTCGGGTTCGGGGTGGTCGAGGGTGGCCCAGGGGAGGAGTTCATCTCCGCGATCTCCGGTCATCCGTTCGGGCCGATCCAGTTCACCGGTGAGCGTCACTCGCTCTCCCAGGTCAAGCTGGTCGCGCCCATGCTGCCCAGCAAGGTCGTCGCGATCGGCAAGAACTACGCCGACCACGCCCGCGAGATGGGCGGCGAGGTCCCCGACGAGCCACTGGTCTTCCTCAAGCCGTCGACCTCGGTGATCGGCTCGGGTGAGGCCATCGCCTACCCGACGACCCTGTCCCAGCGGGTCGACTACGAGGGGGAGCTGGCGGTGGTGATCGGCAGGCTCTGCCGGGAGGTGCCCCGAGAACGGGCCCACGAGGTCATCTTCGGCTACACCTGCGCCAACGACGTCACCGCGCGGGATCTGCAGAAGAAGGACGTCCAGTTCACCCGGGCCAAGGGCTTCGACACGTTCTGCCCGCTCGGCCCGTGGATCCAGACCGAACTCGACCCGAGCGACGTCGGCATCGTCACGTCCGTGAACGGCGAGGTCAAGCAGAGCTCGCGCACCTCCAAGCTCATGTACGACATCCCCGCGCTGATCGCCCACGTGAGCGCGGTCATGACCCTGATCCCCGGCGACGTCATCCTCACCGGGACGCCGGAAGGGGTCGGCCCGCTCAGCGTCGGCGACGAGGTCAGCGTCTTCATCGAAGGAATCGGCACTCTCAGCAACCGGGTGGTCTCCCGTGATTAGGGTTCGTTTCGCCCCCTCGCCGACCGGCATGTTCCATGTCGGCGGCGCCCGCTCCGCGCTGTTCAACTGGGCCCTGGCCGAGAGGTCCGGCGGAAGGTTCGTGCTCCGCATCGAGGACACCGACGCCGCGCGCAACCGGCCGGAATGGACCGAGGGCATCATCTCGGCGCTCGCCTGGATCGGGATCAACGACGGCGCCCCGGCCTTCGAGGGACCCTACTTCCAGTCCTCGTACGAGAAGCAGCACCGCGAGGCCGCGGCCAGGCTGCTGGCCGAGGGCCGGGCCTACTACTGCACCTGCACCCGCGACGAGGTCAAGGCCCGCACCGGGTCCGAGCACCAGGGCTACGACGGCTTCTGCCGCGACCGAAGCCTGACCGAGGGCGCGGTCCGTTTCCGTACCCCCGACGAGGGCGTCACCGTGATCTCCGACCTGGTCCGCGGCACCGTCGAGTTCCCCAACAACGCGATGGAGGACTTCGTCATCGCGCGCGGCGACGGCTCCCCGCTCTTCGTGCTGGCCAACGTCGTCGACGACGTCGAGATGCGGATCAGCCACGTGGTCCGCGCCGAGGAGCACCTGTCCAACACCCCCAAGCAGCAGCTGCTCTGGGAGGCGCTCGGCGTCGCCCCGCCCACCTGGGCGCATGTGCCGGTCATCGTCAACGAGAAGCGCCAGAAGCTGTCCAAGCGCCGGGACAAGGTCGCCCTGGAGTCCTACCGCGAGGAGGGCTACCTGGCCGAGGCGATGGTCAACTACCTGATGCTGCTCGGCTGGGGCCCCGGCGACGACCGGGAGATCATGCCCTGGTCGGAGATGGTGCCGCTGTTCAGCCTGGAGGACGTCAACCCCTCCCCGGCGTTCTTCGACGAGAAGAAACTCCGCGCGTTCAACGGCGAGTACATCAGGGCCCTGCCCCTGGAGGAGTTCATCACCCGCTGCGAGCCGTGGCTGGACCCGAGCTGGGACCGCGAGACCTTCGCCAAGGTCGCCGAGCTCGCCCAGACCCGTATCGCGGTCCTGTCCGAGATCACCGCGAACGTGGACTTCCTCTTCCTGGACGAGCCCGTCTTCGACCAGGCCTCGTGGGACAAGGCCATGAAGAGCTCCGCCGTGGAGATCCTCACCGGCTACCTCGACCGGCTTGAGAAGGTCGAGATGGACCCCGAGTCGCTCAAGACGGCGCTGGAGGAGGTCGGCGCCTCCTACGGCCTCAAGCTCGGCAAGGCCCAGGCGCCGGTCCGGGTGGCCGTCACCGGCCGCACCGTCGGCCTGCCGCTGTTCGAGTCGATCGAGGTCCTCGGCCGGACGCGGTCGATGGACCGCATCCGCGCCGCCCTCGCCAGGCTCCAGGCCTGAGGAACGCGGACCGGACGAGGCCCGGGGCGCGGCGGAGCCGTCAGCGCGTCGGAGGTCATCGTGGAGCAGGGGGTCCTGCCCTGGCCTGGGAGGACCAGGCCGGGGCAGGACCGGTGGTGCGGGAAGGATCAGGTCAGCAGGCCCCTAGGAGGGGCGTGCCGGCTCCGTCCCCTGTGCGGCGAGTCTGTCCCAGAAGGCGAGACGGTGAACCGCGGCCCGGTCGAAGGGGGCGACACCGCCTCGCCCCGGAGCCAGCCCCTGCACGTACGGCGTGCCGCCGGTGGGGCGCACGCGACTCCAGGTGGGCAGGCCAGGCCGGTTCGGGTCGCCGACGGCGGCGAACCTGGACCAGTAGTCGATCATCGTGTCGCCGAGCCGCCGCTGCTCGGGGGTGAGCGGGGCGGACTTCCAGCCGACGCCGAACAGGAACGACAGCTCGGACCCGTGCGAGGCGAGCGGCCTGACCCCGTTGGGCAGCGGGAAGAGCCGGGGCGCCGTCCGGTCGGTGAACTCGTAGGAGAAGGTCGGCACGTGCCGGGCGAACAGCAGGTCCGTGTCGCGCGCCGGCCACGCCCAGTCCAGGTCGCTCATGACGGCCGCCACCGCCTGGAGGGGTGAGCCGCCGTGGGCGTCCGGCGGATACTCGGCGAGCACGTCCGGCCCCGCCGCGCCGAACTTCTCGTTGACCGCAGCCTCGTACTCCCCGGCCGTCATCGGCGGGAACAGCAGCGACGTGAAAAGCGTGCCCTCGTCCCTGGTGATGCCCGTCAACATGGGCACCCGGTGGAAGCGGCCCTCCTCGAACACCGCCGAGGGATCCTCGGGCAGCACCGCGTTACCGTACGCGGGCAACGGGAGCGGCTGCTGGGCGAGCAGGTCGGCCACCGGCCTGCCCCGCAGGCAGGCGAGCGCGGTTTCCGGGTCCGCGCACCCCAGCCCGGCCGCCAGGGCCTGTCCGTAGCCGTCGTGGGCGGCTCGGGGCACCCAGAGCGGTATGTCCATCACCGGCCGCAGCGGGGTGCCCTCGAAGTTCCCGGCCCCGCACGGGCTGCTCTGGGTGATCGCCCGGTGGAACAGCCCCGCCGCGGAGGGGGAGGCGAGCTGCGCGCACACCGAGTGCGACCCCGCCGACTCGCCGAACAGGGTGACGTTGCGCGGGTCGCCGCCGAACGCCGCCGCGTTGCGCCGCACCCAGCGCAGGGCCGCCTGCTGGTCCTCGATCCCGAACGCTCCCGCGTTCTCCAGCCCGGGATACCCGAAGAACCCGAAGACGCCCAGCCGGTAGTTGACCGTCACCACCACGACATCGCCCCGCACGGCCAGCCTGCGGGCGTCGTAGTCGCTGCCGGCCCCCTTGGTGAGGCTCCCGCCGTGCAGCCACACCATGACCGGCCGGGGCCGCTTCCCGCCTGCCGGGGCGGGTGCGGTCACGTTGAGGTAGAGGCAGTCCTCCGCCTCGCTTCCCGGCAGGCCCCAGATGTCGGCGGTCTGCGCGCACCGCTCACCCGGCGCGGTGGCGTCGCGCACCCCCTGCCACGGGGTGACGGCTCGCGGCGACCGCCAGCGCAGCTCACCGACGGGGGGCGCGGCGTACGGGATGCCCTGGAAGGACAGGTGATCCTTACCGGCCTCGCCCCTCACCCATCCGGAGTCGGTACGTACCGTGGTGCCCGCGCCGCCCGCGGTGGCCGGGGCCGTGGCCCTCGGCGGCACGGTGCCGGTACGGGCCGCCGTGTCCCCACCGCCCGCGGACGCCGGGGCCGCCGTCAGCAGCGGCAGGGCACAGGCCAGGCCGGCGACGAGCGCGGCGCTCGTCCTGTTCCATGGTCGTTTCATGCTTTTCAGCGTGCTTGAGATCCGGGCGGAGCGCATTGGAGCCGCGTTCCCGCCCGGGGTGTGGTTTCCTGCACCCCGGACGGTGCACGAAGGGCTACGCCTCCAGGCCGCGGCGCTTCAGCAGGGGCTCGATGCGCGGGTCGCGGCCGCGGAAGTCGCGGAAGGCGTCCATCACGTCCCGCGAGCCGCCGACCGACAGCAGGGTGGAGCGGAAGTGGTCACCGTTGCCGCGCGTCAGGCCGCCGTTCTCCTCGAACCAGTCGACGCTCTCGGCGTCCAGCACCTCGCTCCAGATGTAGGAGTAGTAGCCGGCGCTGTAGCCGCCCACCCCGCTGACGAAGATGTGCGCGAAGTAGTTGGTCCGATAGCGGGGGCGGACCAGGTCGTAGGCGATCCCGGCCCGCTCCAGGGCCGCGTTCTCGAACGCCTCGGCGTCCTCGACGGTCTCGCCCCCGGCCAGCTTGTGCCAGGCCCAGTCCAGCAGTGCCGCCGCGAGATACTCGACGGTGTCGAAGCCCTGGTTGAACTTCTCCGCGGCCTTCATCTTCTCCAGGAGCTCCGCGGGCACCGGCTCGCCGGTCTCGTGGTGCCTGGCGAAGTTGGCGAGGATCGAGGGCCAGGTGGCCCACATCTCGTTGACCTGCGAGGGGTACTCCACGAAGTCGCGCGGCACGTCGGTGCCGGAGACCCGGGGGAAGCGCACGTCGGAGAAGAGGCCGTGCAGGGCGTGGCCGAACTCGTGGAAGGCGGTGTTGACCTCCTCGAACGTCAGGAGCGTCGGCCCCTCGGAGGGCTTGGTGATGTTGAGGTTGTTCATCACCACGGGCAGCTCGCCGAACAGGTGCGACTGGGTGACCAGGTTGTTCATCCAGGCGCCGCCGCGCTTGGTCGGCCGGGCGTACGGGTCGAACACGAACAGGCCGAGCGGTGAGCCGTCCGCGTCGGACACCTCGAAGACCCGGACGTCCGGGTGGTACCCGGCCAGGTCGTCCCGGTCGGCGAAGGTGATCCCGTACAGCCCGCCGGCGGCGTGGAAGATACCGTCCCGCAGCACCCGGTCCAGCTCGAAGTAGGGGCGAAGGTCGGCGGCGTCGAAGTCGTAGCGGGCCTTGCGCACCCGCTCGGCGTAGAAGGACCAGTCCCACGGCTCCAGGGGGAAGCCGGCCTGCTCGCTCAGCGCCTCGGCCTCCCGGCGGGCGTTGGCCACCGCGGGGCCCACCAGCTTGCCGAGCATCTCCTCGACGGCGTCGGTGGTCTTGGCGGTCTGGTCGGCGACGGAGTAGGCGGCGTGGTTGGGAAAGCCGAGCAGGGCCGCCCGCTCGGCGCGGAGCGCCGCCATCCTGGCCGCCAGCTCGAAGTTCTCCGGCGCCCGGCCGACGGACAGCTCGTACAGCCTCCTGCGGGTCTCCCGGTCGGTCAGCTCGGCCAGCGCGGGCTGGTTGGTGTAGTTGAACAGCGGCAGGACATACCTGCCGTCCTTCTCGATCGCCTTGATCGTGCTCTCGGCGAGCCCGTCCAGCAGCTTGACGTCCTCGACGACCAGCGCGGAGGCCGTGGAGGCCGTGAGCAGGTTCTGGGAGAAGGTCGTGGCGAGCCTGGTCAGTTCCTCGTTGAGCGCCCTGAGGCGGTCCTGGTCGCCTTCGGACAGGTCCGCGCCGGCCCTGACGAAGTCGACGCGGTACTTCTGCAGCAGCCACGCCTCCTCGGGGTCGTCGGTGGCCACCTGTTCGATCCGGGCGTACAGGGCGCGGTTCAGGCGGATGGAGTCGGCGTGCTGGGTCAGCCTGGGGGAGACCTGGGTCTCGATCTCCTGGATGCCGTCGGTCGTGTCGGAGGCGGAGATGCTGCTGAAGACGGTCACGGTCCGCTTGAGAATCCGGCCCGAGCGCTCCAGGGCCTCGATCGTGTTGGCGAACGTCGCGGGCTCCGGGTTGTCGGCGATCTCCCGCACCTCGCGCAGCTGGTCGGCCATGCCACGTTCGAAGGCGGGAAGGTAGTGCTCCTCCCTGATCAGGGCGAACGGCGGCAGCCCGTACGGCAGCGTGCTGGGTTCGAAGAACGGGTTCTCGGCCAAGGCTGGAACTCCTCTCAGGTGGACGGATCTCTCAGCAGGGTCGCACAGCGGACCTTCGTTGCGGCAGCCCGGTGATACCGCGATTCGGCCGCCGGCAATCGTTTTGGTCTTGACCCCCAACCTGGGCTATTCTTTCGGAGGCGCCAGCGAGTCCCGAAAGGGAGTCCGGTGCGGTGGGGTATGGTGTAATTGGCAACACGGCTGATTCTGGTTCAGTTGTTCTAGGTTCGAGTCCTGGTACCCCAGCTGCATCCTCTCAGGAGGATGCCGCAGATTCGGCTCCCTCCGAATCTGATGACAGTGTGTAGGGTCCCGTCGTCTAGTGGCCCAGGACGCCGCCCTCTCAAGGCGGTAGCGCCGGTTCGAATCCGGTCGGGACTACCACTGTCTCTCGCAAGGCTCCGTCGTCTAGTGGCCTAGGACGCCGCCCTCTCAAGGCGGTAGCGCCGGTTCGAATCCGGTCGGGGCTACAAGTGCGAAACCCCCGGGAGCAACGGTTCCCGGGGGTTTTTGTCGTTTCAGGGGCGGGTGAAGCCGCACCCGGCATGGATCTCTCAGATCGCCCTCCCGCTCGGCGCCGCGGCCGGATGCTCTTTTCCGACCCGGGAGATCGGGCACGCCGGACGCATGCCCGATCGAGAAGAACCCCCGCCGTCACCCGATGTACGGCCAGGTGGCGGCTGAACGCTCCCCGCCATGGCGGAACCGGAAAGGGACGGGGCGCCGCCCCGTCCCTTTCCGGTTCCGTTCCTAGTTCTGCCCCGAGCGGGCCTTGAACAGGGCACGCTTGGCGGCCTTGCCCACCTGCTTGTCCGGATGCGCCTTGCCGATCGCCTCCAGCAGCTCCTCCAGGTGCGGGTGCGGCACCTTCCAGATCACTTCGAGCAGGCTGACCAGGTTCGGCACGTTGCCGATGTCGTCCAGGCTGCTGACGAACTCGGGACGGCCCAGGCCGGCGGAGATGGTCAGCATGTCGAGGATCAGCCAGTGGGTGTCGGCCTGGGTGGGCGTGGGAGCGTCCTCGACGCCCAGCTGGGCCAGGTGGGTGGCCGCGTACGGGCGCAGGGACGGCTCGTCGAGGGCCTCCCGCCAGGCGGGTATGGCCACCTCACCGAGCGAGCCGACCATGCTGGCCGCCTGAACCCGGATCAGTGCGTTCGCGTCGTCCTCGGCCGCGGCCTCCAGCAGGTCCCTGGCGGCCTGCTCGGGGGCGCGCAGCTCCATCCAGGCCTCGAACTCGGCGTCCGCCTCCTCCTCGGGCAGCTCGGAGCCGAAGGAGAGCAGGTCCAGGGCCGTCATCGCGTCGATGGCGGGCCGGGCGTCCAGCTCGATGTCGGCCTCGTCCACGAGGTGGACCACGCCCTCCATGCCGAGTGGGGTCAGCCGCACCTGGTCGTGCTCGACCTCGACCATGCCGTACCCGGCCAGCCAGTCGAGCACCGGGTTGAGCGGGTCGCCGTACTGCGCGGTGGCGGCGGCCCAGGCCTCCGCGCCCAGGTCGTCGTACTCGGCGGCGGCCTCGGCCAGCTCGGTGCGGAGCTCGGCCAGCGGCTTGGAACCGGTCGCCAGCAGCACCCGGACCAGCAGCGCCCTGGTCAGCCCGGACAGGGCGATCGTGGCCTCCTCGTCCGCCAGCTCCGGGTCGCCGTAGTCGATGGAGTGCAGACCGGCCATCCACGCGTCAAGGGCGTCGTCGTCCTCCTCGAAGGGCCACTCCACGGTGTCGGCGTCGATGCTGACCGTGTCCTCCCCCTCGGGCTGGAGGAAGTCGAGGTCGATCGCGAGGTTCCAGATGTTCCAGAGCGCGGGGACGGAGTCGGCCAGCGACTTGTCGCCCTTCTCGGGAAGCGGGATGCCGAGGACGGCCAGGGCCTCGGTGATCTCGGTGTCGTCGAGCAGGCTCGTCTCGCCCACCCGGCGCTCAGAGCCGACCCAGATCGCGAGGTCGCGGGCCTTGGAGATCAGGGGTGTCCTGCGGGTGGCCTCGGCCAGCTCGGAGTCCGGGCGGAGCCTGATCGTCGGCAGCTCGGAGAGCTCGTCGGCGAACGGCTCGAAGTCACCGAGCCCCTCGGACTCCTCGTCGTACTCGTCGTCCTCGTCCTCCTCGACGACGAGATCCTCCATGGCGTCGACGAAGTCGTCCTCAAGGCGGTCGAGCTCGGCGAGCAGGTCCCCCAGCGGGGCGGAGCCCTTGGCCAGGCGGTCGGACTCCGACAGGAAGGTCAGATAGGCACGGACCGCGGGCACCATGCCGTCGGCGGCGGCGTCCGGATCCTCGACGACCTGGGGCATCCGGTCGAGGAGAACCGTGCGCAGGTCGGACTGCCTCCACCGGCCGACGTCGTCGGAGGCGATCAGCCGGTGCCACAGCGCGACAGAGCCGACCAGGTTGGAATCGCTGCCGGGCGCGTTCTCACGCGCCCACAGGATGAAGTTCTGGAGCAGGGGACGCAGTTCAGCCGCGGCTGCCTCGATGCGATCTGTCACCTGCCCAGCCTAGGGGGCCGCAGGGGTGCTCGCCTCCTCATATCGCCCACAGGTCGATCGGTGTCAGCCGCCGCGGAGGTCAGTTGGCGCGGCGCATCGACTCGGTGATCCGCTCGGCGGCGGTGACCACGGGGGCGGCGTGCAGCCTGCCGGGGGTGCGGGTCAGACGCTCGATCGGGCCGGAGACCGACACCGCGGCGACCACCTTGCCGCCCGCGCCCCTGATCGGCGCCGAGACGCTGGCCACGCCCTGCTCGCGCTCGCCGACGCTGTGCGCCCAGCCCCTGCGCCGCACGCTCGCGAGCGTGGCCGCGGTGAACTTGGCCCCGCGCAGGCCCCGGTGCAGGCGGTCGGGCTCCTCCCAGGCGAGCAGGATCTGCGCCGCGGACCCCGCGAGCATCGGCAGGGCCGAGCCGACCGGCACGGTGTCGCGCAGTCCGCTGGCACGCTCGGCGGCGGCCACGCAGACCCGCTCGTCACCCTGGCGCCGGTAGAGTTGCGCGCTCTCCCCGGTCAGGTCTCTCAGCTGGGTGAGAACCGGTGAGGCGACGGCCAGCAGCCTGTCCTCGCCGGCGGCGGTGGACAGCTCGGACAGGCGGGGGCCCAGGACGAAACGGCCCTGGGTGTCGCGGGAGACGATGCGGTGGTGCTCCAGAGCGACGGCCAGCCGGTGGGCGGTGGGGCGGGCCAGGCCGGTGGCGTGGACGAGTTGTGCGAGGGACGCCGGGCCGGCTTCAAGGGCGTTGAGCACGAGGACGGCCTTGTCCAGTACGCCGACTCCGCTAGAGTTGTCCATACACCGATACTGCCGTCTCGACATATGAGAAAGCAAGTGGGTGCGGGATAGCCGATCGCAAGGAGGCGACATGGGCCGCACGCTCGCGGAGAAGGTCTGGGAGCAGCACGTCGTGCGACGTGCGGAGGGAGAACCCGACCTGCTCTACATCGACCTTCACCTCGTTCACGAGGTCACGAGCCCGCAGGCGTTCGACGGCCTGCGCATGGCGGGTCGCCCCGTCAGGCGGCCCGACCTCACCATCGCCACCGAGGACCACAACGTCCCGACCGTACGCGGTCCGATCAACGACCTGGTGTCGCGGACGCAGGTGGAGACGCTGCGCAAGAACTGTGCGGAGTTCGGCGTCCGGCTGCACCCGATGGGTGACGCGGGGCAGGGCGTGGTCCACATCATCGGCCCGCAGTTCGGCCTGACCCAGCCCGGCATGACGATCGTGTGTGGTGATTCTCACACCTCCACCCACGGCGCCTTCGGCGGCATCGCGTTCGGCATCGGCACCTCCGAGGTGGAGCACGTGCTGGCCACCCAGACGCTGCCCGCCTACCGGCCGAAGACCATGGCCATCGAGGTCTCCGGCGAGCTGCCCCCCGGCGTCACCGCCAAGGACCTGATCCTGGCGATCATCGCCAAGATCGGCACCGGCGGCGGCCAGGGCTACATCGTCGAGTACCGGGGCGAGGCCATCCGCAGGCTCTCCATGGAGGGCCGGATGACGGTCTGCAACATGTCCATCGAGGCGGGTGCCCGCGCGGGCATGATCGCCCCGGACGAGACCACCTTCGAATATCTCAAGGGCCGTCCCCACGCGCCGTCCGGCGCCGACTGGGACGCCGCGGTCGAGTACTGGAAGTCGCTGGTCAGTGACGAGGACGCGGTCTTCGACGCCGTCGTGGAGATCGACGCCACGACGCTGACCCCGTTCGTCACCTGGGGCACCAACCCGGGCCAGGGCGCCCCGCTGGGCACGTCCGTGCCCCGTCCGGAGGACACCGACGACCCGGCCGCCGCCGCGCGTGCCCTGGAGTACATGGGCCTGACCGCGGGCACCCCGCTCCGCGAGGTCAAGGTCGACACGGTCTTCGTGGGCTCCTGCACCAACGGCAGGCTGGAGGACCTGCGCGCCGCGGCCGAGGTGCTGCGCGGGCGCCAGGTCGTGACGCGCACGCTGATCGTGCCCGGTTCGATGCTGGTCAAGCTCCAGGCCGAGCAGGAGGGGCTGCACGAGGTCTTCAAGGCCGCGGGCGCCGAATGGCGCGAGGCCGGCTGTTCCATGTGCCTGGGGATGAACCCCGACACCCTCGCCCCCGGCGAGCGCAGCGCCTCGACCTCCAACCGCAACTTCGAGGGGCGGCAGGGCAAGGGCGGCCGTACCCACCTCGTGTCCCCGCAGGTCGCCGCCGCGACCGCCGTCACCGGCAAACTCACCGCGCCCGCCGACCTGTAAGGAGTCCTCGCGATGGAAGCGTTCACCACCCACACCGGCCGGGCCGTGCCGCTGCGCCGCAGCAACGTGGACACCGACCAGATCATCCCCGCCGTCTGGCTCAAGCAGGTCAGCAGGACCGGGTTCGAGAAGGGCCTGTTCTCCGCCTGGCGCGAGGACCCCGGCTTCGTCCTGAACAACCCCGTTCACGAGGGCGCCACGATCCTGCTGGCCGGCCCCGACTTCGGTACCGGCTCCTCCCGCGAGCACGCGGTCTGGGCCCTGCAGCAGTACGGCTTCCGCGTCGTGATCGCGGCCCGTTTCGGAGACATCTTCCGTAATAATTCCACCAAGATGGGCCTGCTCCCGGTCGTCCTGCCGGGCGGGATCGTCGAGGCGCTGCAGGCCGCGGTCGAGGCGGACCCGACCCTTGAGATCACCGTTGACCTGGCGGGACGCCAGGTCCGCTGGGGCGCGGAGGCCGTCGCCTTCGAGATCGACGACTACACGCGCTGGCGGCTGATGGAGGGCCTGGACGACATCGGGCTGACCCTGCGCAACGCCGATGCCATCGGGACATACGAGAATGGTCGGCAGCCATGGCTGCCGACGACCGTCTGACGAGTTCAGAGGACGAGCTGGCGTGGCGGCTGCGCGAGGCGCACCGCCGCGTCAGGTCCCTGCATGTCTCCGTCGAGGAGAGAAAACGTCTCACCAGGCGCCTGCTGGCCATCTGCGATATGGCCAAGCGCGACCTCGATCACGCCACAGGGCGTCTTGATTTGTTCCTTCTCAGTATTGATGTCTTGGTTTCAGATACGCCGAGCACTGGAAACATTGCGGAAGGTGATTGAGTCATACGGCTCCGTCCCCTAATTTCAAGCGAGCAGGGGGTTTCTCATCGTGATCGTTGATGAGATCTGTGATGAGACCCCTCGCCGTGACAAATCGGGTGAGACGGGTTTTCTGCCCCGTGACCCACTCCCGGACATCGGTAAGCAGGGGGAGCAACCTTATGAACAAAAAGGAACTCGTCGACGCCATCGCGGATCGGGTGGGCGACAAGAAGACGGCCACCGAAGCCGTGAACGCGGTGCTCGACACGATCCAGGCCACCGTCGCGAGTGGCGACAAGGTCTCGATCACGGGGTTCGGTGCCTTTGAGATGGTGCACAAGCCGGCCCGCACCGCCCGCAACCCCTCGACGGGTGCCGAGATCCACGTCGCCGAGAGTTGGGGGCCGAAATTCCGGCCCGGTTCCGACTTCAAGGAACTCGTCAACAACGGCGGCAAGAAGGCAGCGAAGAAGAAATAGGCTTCGGCCTAGGCGCCCGGACTCCCGAAGCGGGAGCCCGGGCGTCCGGCTTCCCGGCCGGCGCCGGCCGGATCCCGATCCCCTGCCGGGGCCGCCGAAAGTGCCCCGTGCGGTGTTCGGTCACGTTCACCGGATTCGCCGGCGGGCGCCACGGAGATGATTTCGGCTCGGGCCGTCGGGGAAGCCGGTTTCCCGGCCGCCTCACCGGCCGGGTACGGGGAAGGTCGAGAGGGTGATGTAGGCGACGTCGTCGCCGTCCATGACGATGTTGACCCGCTGACCCGCCCTGAGCAGCCGGAGCGGCCCCGCGTCGAACGCCGCCGCGCCGAACGGGATCTCGGTCCCGTCGTCCAGGAAGACCGACCCCGACCGGGTCGCCTCCTCGAAGCTCCGCACCGTCGCCTGCACACGCCCAGGGTAGCCTCCGGACGGGAATCCCGCCCGAACCGGGGCTATCGGTCCCTGTCGCGTTCCTCCGGCTGCGAAGACCCGCCGGACAGCGCGATCCTTTCCGCCATGGCCAGCGTGCGGGGGCCGACGCCCAGGACCAGCGCCCGGCGGAGATCGTCCGGGGTGTCCACGTCATGGCGGACCGACTCCACCCCCGCCACGCAGAGCTCCTTGGCGCCGCGCCGCAGGTGCCGGTCCCGCGACTCGCCGCCGAACCCCGGTGTGAACGGCATGCCGGGCCGTACGCCGTAGAAGGTCGTGCCGATCTCGGAGGCGTCGGGCAGGAACATCTGGTCGAACTCCGCGGCGGCGGTCAGCACGCGGGCCAGCTCAGTGGGGCGGAGGGCGGGGAGATCGGCCTGGAGGGCGCCGACGGCGTCGCCGGGCGCCAGCCGTACCGCTTCCAGGGCGCCGTGTCGCAGGGCGGCGTTCAGCCCCGCCTCCGGGTCGCCGACCACGTGCGCGCCGACCCCGCCGAGTGCCTCGGCGGCCACGGGGTCACCCGTCACCACGACCACCCGCGTGACGAGCGCGCACCTCAGCGCCGCCTCGACGGTGTCACAGGCGATCGCCACGGCCAGCGCGGCCCGGTGCGGGCCCGCCGCCGCGGACAGGCGGGTCTTGGCGGCGACCAGCGTTTTGACCGGGACGACAAGGGTCCAGGCGGAACTTTCCTGAGCAGCCATAGCGTTAAGCATCTCGCCTCGACATCCCGGGGAGCCAACCGGGAGACTTGGTGCGCAAACCGCTCATACGGAGGAGCCCATGAGACGCCCCGGCTGGCCCTCGCGATTCTGGGTCGCCTTCGCCGTCGCGATCGTCAAGCCGATCTCATGGCTCCTGGTCAAGAAGGACTGGCGTCGCAGCGACCGGTTGCCCAGGACGGGCGGGATCATCGTGGCGACCAACCACCTGTCGTGGCTGGATCCGATCCTCATCTCGCACTTCCTCTACAACAACGGCCGCTGGCCGGTGATCCTGGCCAAGTCGGGTCTCTTCTCGGTGCCGCTGCTCGGTCCCCTGCTGAGGGCGCTCCAGGTCATTCCCGTCTACCGGGGGAGCTCTGACGCGGGGCGCTCGCTGGAGGAGTCACGGCGCCGGTTCGCCGCCGGGGCGTGCGTGATGTTCTATCCGGAGGGCACCTGCACCCGCGACCCGGACCTCTGGCCGATGGAGGGCAAGACCGGCGCGGCCAGGCTGGCTCTGGAGACCGGCGCGACGGTGATCCCCGTCGCGCACTGGGGGGCCCAGGAGATCCTGCCGTACGGTGCCAGAAGGCCCCGCCTGCTGCCACGCAAGACCTTCCGCGTGCTGACCGGGCCACCGGTCGACCTGTCGAAGTACCAGGGCCAGCCGCTCCAGGCCGACGTGCTGCGCTCCGCGACCGCCGACATCATGTCTGCGATCACGGCCCAGCTGGCCGAACTCCGCGGGGAGAAGGCGCCCAAGGCGCCGTTCAAGCGACCTTCCGACAACTGACTTCGGCGTACGGTGTTGACATCCTCCCCTCCCCGAAGGGAGGGGATTCCCACGGTCGCCCGTGAGAGTTCCTGATTCACCGCCGGTCGCCCGCCAGGAGAAAACCCTTGAGGTCCTACACCAGCTCCACAGGCGTTTCACCTCTCCGCCAGCCCGGCGGTGAGGACCTAGCCGGTCACGCCCGTAGTGGCCCGGTTATCGCCACCGCCGGACACGGTACCGAACCGTACGGCATCGCGCCGCGTTTTCTCCCCCGCCCGGAGGCGGAGGTTTCCACGCCCAAGGAGAACCGATGACCAAGGCGGCTGTATTCGGCACGGGTTCGTGGGGAACGACCTTCAGCATGATCCTCGCGGGGGCGGGCACCCGGACGATCCTGTGGGGCCGCAGCGCGGAGGTCGTCGAGGCGATCGACCGGCGGCACGAGAACCCCGTCTACCTGCCGGGCACGGTGCTGCCCGAGACGCTGCGCGCCACGACCGACCCGGCCGAGGCTCTCGACGGCGCCGACTTCGTGGTGCTCGCGGTGCCCTCCCAGACCCTGAGGGAGAACCTGACCCGCTGGAAGCCGGACCTGCCGCCGGAGGCGGTGCTGGTCAGCCTGATGAAGGGCATCGAGCTGGGCACCACCAAGCGGATGAGCGAGGTGATCTGCGAGGTCGCCGGGGTGCCCCAGGAGCGGGTCGCGGTGGTGTCGGGGCCCAACCTGGCCGGGGAGATCGTCCGGGGCCAGCCCGCCGCCACCGTGGTCGCCTGCACCGACGAGCGGGCGATGGAACGCCTCCAGGAGGCCTGCTACCTGCCGCCCTGGTTCCGCCCCTACACCAACCCCGACGTCGTGGGGGTCGAACTCGGCGGGGCCGTCAAGAACGTGATCGCCCTCGCGGTCGGCATCTCGGCGGGGATGGGGCTGGGCGACAACGTCGGGGCGATGCTGATGACGCGCGGGCTGGCCGAGATCTCCAGGCTGGGCACGGCACTCGGCGCGGATCCGCACACCTTCGCGGGGCTGGCCGGCATGGGCGATCTGGTGGCGACCTGTACCTCCCCATTGTCGCGGAACCGTACTTTCGGGGAGAATCTGGGGCGGGGCATGACCCTGGCCGAGGTCATCGCCGCCACGAAACAGACCGCCGAGGGGGTCAAATCCTGCGAGTCGGTGCTCGAACTGGCCAAAAAGCACGACGTGGAGATGCCGATCACCGAAGTGGTGGTGGCCGTCGTCCATGACGCAATGCCTCCCAGCGAGGCCGCGGTGCTCCTGATGTCGCGGACTCCCAAGCCGGAACGGTACGGCCTGTGAAGACACGGTGTGGCCCATGAACAGACGGATGCGCAGGCGCAGGGGGGAGAACACCCGGTCGGTGCACCTGCCGGCTCCCGAGCCGCCCTCGCAGAGACCCCTCGGCCTTCCCGTGTGGCGCAGCTCCGCCTGGGGTTTCGGCGACTCCGCCGAGTACGCCGAGGTGCTGGAGGTGAAGGGTTCCGGCCACGCCTACGGCCGGATCGACAACCCCACCACCGCCGCGTTCGCCTCGGCGGTGGCCTCTCTGGAGGGGGCCGCGGCGCCCGAGGACGTGGCCGGGCAGGCGTTCGCCTCGGGGATGGCCGCCGTCAACGCCGTCCTGATGACGTTCCTGCGCGCGGGCGCGCACCTCGTGGCACCCACCCCGCTGTACGGCGGGACCCACTCGCTGATCACCAACGTGCTGTCCAGGTTCGGGGTCAGCGTGGACTTCGTCGGCTACGACGACCTGACCAGGGTGCAGGCGGCGATCAGGCCCAACACGAAGATCATCTATGCGGAGACGCTCTCCAACCCGACCATGGCGGTCTCCGACATCCGCGGCCTCTACCGGATCGCCCGCGCCGCGGGGGCACTGCTGGTGGTCGACTCCACCTTCGCCACCCCGATCGTGTGCCGTCCCCTGGAACACGGCGCCGACCTGGTGATCCACTCCGCGACCACGTATCTCGGCGGCCATGACGACTGCGCCGGGGGCGTCGCGGTGGGCCGTCCCGACCTGATCGCCCAGCTGCGCGAGGTCAGGATCGACACCGGGGGCACGCTCTCCCCCGATGACGCCTTCCTGCTCCGCCGGGGGCTCGCGACCCTGCCGCTGCGGGTCCGCCGGATGTGCTCCACCGCGATGGTCTTCGCCGCGGCCGTGGCCAAGCACCCCGCCGTGCGCCGGGTCGACTACCCGGGGCTGCCGGAACACCCCGGACACCAGCTCGCCAGGCACCTGTTCGACTCGGGGCCCGAGGGCACCAGGTACGGCGCCTGTGTGACGATCACTCCGCGCGGTGGCTACGACGCCGGCGTGGCCCTGGCCGACGCCCTCAGGCTCGCCTCGATCGCCCCCTCCGCCGGAGGAATCCACACCAAGGCCGCGCACGTGGCCTCGACCACCCACCGGCGGCTCGGCGGGGCGGCGGGGATCGATGAGGCGGCCGTCCGGTTCTCCATCGGGCTTGAGGACGCGGAAGATCTCATCATGGATGTGACCAAGGCACTCGACTCACTACCCGCATCGAGTAGATAGGCGCGTCTAACAGCCGGATTGCCCCCTAACAGGGGGTAGATTCGGGCATCATGAGTGAGCAGCACGAACCTCTACCGAGGGTCGCCGTCGTCTTCGGCGGTCGCAATTCCGAGCACGCCGTCTCCATTCTCGGAGCGGGAAGCGTGCTGGAGGTCATCGACAGGTCCAAGTACGAGGTGGTCCCGATCGGGATCGCCCAGGACGGCCGGTGGGTGCTCGCCTCCGGGGAGCAGCAGTACGGGATCGAGAGCGGCGAGTTGCCCGCCGTCGACGCGGCGAGCGCGACGCTGGCGCTGACATCCGGTAGTGGCGCGCTGGTGGCGTACGACCCCGGCAGCATTCCCGTCGAGCTCGGCCACGTCGACGTCGTCTTCCCGGTGATGCACGGCCCCTTCGCCGAGGACGGCACCATCCAGGGGCTGCTGGAGATGGCCGGGGTCCGCTATGTCGGCTCCGGGGTGCTGGCCAGCTCCGTCGGCATGGACAAGGCGTACATGAAGATGGTCCTCGCCGCCTCGGGCCTGCCCGTCGGGCCGTATGTCGCGATCCGCGACCGCGACTGGCGGACCGACCGCGGCCGGGTGCTCAAGGAGGTCCAGGAGCTCGGCTGGCCGGTCTTCGTCAAGCCCGCCCGCGCCGGGTCCAGCCAGGGCATCTCCAAGGCCGCCGACCTGGAGGAGCTTGAGCGGGCCATCGAGTTCGCCCGCGAGCACGACCCCAAGGTGCTGGTCGAGGCCGCGATCACCGGCCGCGAGATCGAGTGCGCCGTGCTGGAGTCGCCGGGCGACGAGGCGCCCCGCGCCAGCATGCCCGGTGAGGTACTGGTCCACGGAGATCACGAGTTCTTCGACTTCGAGGCCAAGTACATCGGGAGCGACATGTCCCTGTCGGTGCCCGCGGACATCCCCGAGGAGACGGCCGAGCAGCTGCGGGCGATGGCCGTGCGCGCCTTCGAGGCGCTGGGCTGCGAGGGCCTGTCGCGGGTCGACTTCTTCTACACCACCGACGGGCGACTGATCGTCAACGAGATCAACACCATGCCCGGCTTCACCGCGATGTCGGTCGCGCCGCAGCTCTGGGCCGCCACCGGGGTGCCCTACCCGGAGCTGGTCGACCGGCTGATCCAGCTCGCGCTGCACCGCTCACCCGGTCTGCGGTAGCGCTGCCTTGATCGGTGCCGCGAGATCGGCCAGCACGCTCTGCGGGGTGTGCTCCCGCGCGACCGTCACCTCGACGTAGGCCGCCCTGCCGATCGACGTGAACAGCGTCGGTCGGGCCGGGTCGGCGTACCACGCCACTTCGTTGATCTCGGGAACCTGGTCGGTGGGCGACATGGTCACCGGCCGCGGCACCCCGCAGCGCAGGGCGATGCGGCCCTGCCCCCACACGGCGACGTAGGGGGAGGCGGGGGTGGACTCGACCCGGTCCGCGCCGTCGAGCCTCCGCGGGAGCCGCTCGGCGAGCGCCTGGCACGCGGCGGCGGCGGGCCCCTCGGGGACGGGCGGCTCGACCCGGACGGCGCCGCCGCATCCCGCCAGGATCAGCAGGGCGCAGGCGCACCCCGCCAGGCGGGTGAACCGCAGTGGCATGTCACGTTCCCGACGGTCAGATACGGACTCAGATGTGGACGATGGGACACGTCAGTGTACGCGTGATCCCCTCCACACCCTGAATCTGCGCCACCACGAGCTTTCCCAGCTCATCGACGTTGCGGGCCTCCGCCCGCACTATCACGTCGTAGGGCCCGGTGACGTCCTCGGCCTGGGTGACACCAGAGATGCCGGAGATCTCCAAAGCCACGTTCGCGGCCTTGCCGACCTCGGTCTGAATAAGGATGTAGGCCTGCACCACAACGACCTCCGGGGCGATTGGATCAGTGCCGAAGGGCCACCGTACCCTGTGATGAACGGGAGGTGTGTCATCACAGTCGGAGATCTCGGCGAATTCGGGGTTGTTGCACGTATTGCCGGACGCTTGCCACAGGGAGGGACCGTATTGCTCGGTCCCGGGGACGACGCCGCGGTGGTGAGCGCTCCCGATGGGCGGGTCGTCGTGACGACTGACCTGTTACTTGAGGGTAGGCACTTCCGCCGTGATTGGTCCAGCGGCTACGACATCGGGCGCAAGGCCGCGGCGCAGAATCTCTCGGACGTCGTGGCGATGGGAGCCGACCCCACCGGCCTCGTGGTCGGCCTCGGGCTGCCCGCCGACGCCACCACCGGCTGGCTGGACGACCTCACGGACGGCTTCCGCGACGAGTGCGACCTCGTCGGCGCCAGCGTGGTGGGCGGCGACATCACCCGCTGCGATCTCGTCGTGATCGCCGTCACCGCCCTCGGCGACCTGGGCGGCCGGGCGCCGGTCACCAGATCGGGGGCCCGGCCTGGTGACGTGGTCGCGGTCGCGGGCCGCCTCGGGTACGCCGCCGCGGGCCTCGCGCTGCTCCGTGCGGGTCTGGCCGGGCCGGTGGAGCTGATCGACGCCCACCGCCGCCCGTGCCCTCCCTATCCGCGCGGCCCCGAGGCCGCCGCGCTGGGGGCCACCGCCATGCTCGACGTGAGCGACGGCCTGCTCCAGGATCTCGGCCACGTGGCGGCCGCGGCCGGAACCGCGCTCGTGCTCGACCCGGAGGCGTTCGACGTCCCGCCGGTGATGCGGGAGGCCGCCCGGCTGCTCGGTACGGACCCGCTGGAGTGGGTGTTCTCCGGCGGCGACGACCACGCCCTCGCCGCGACCTTCCCGGACCGGGTACGGCTCCCGGAGGGCTGGAACGTGGTGGGTCATGTCATCGAGGGTGAGGGAGTGCAGGTCAAAGGCCTGCTGCTGGACCGTGGAGGCTGGGACCACTTCCGGGAGTGACCTTTACCACTCGTTGTTACATCTGCGAAAATTGCGACAAACGGTTATTGAACTGGTATGAAGTTGGGCGGTCGAGATTCCCTCCGAGAAAGGGGCGATATGGGCCGCCATGGTGGAAACGGGGAAGCGGCTTCCCCAGATCGGGGGAAACGCCGGCCGGAGCCCGCTCCGGCGCCCGGTCACGGGGACGAGCCGATCGGGCGCCGGCTCCGTCCCGAGGAGTCGATGATCACCGAGCCCCAGACGGGTTTCCTGGGTTCGGGATGGACGTCGGAGTCCGAGCCGTCCGTCACGTGGCCCGAGGACGAGGAGAGGTCCGGCGGACGGATCAAGACGACCTTGCTGATCGTCGCCGCGGTGGCGGTGGTGCTCGGCGGGACCGTGTTCGGGATCCGGGCGCTGACCGGCTCCGAGGGTTCCGCCGCCGACTGCCCGCCCGCCGGTTGCGTCACGGCGGCGTCGAACCAGCCGGAACCGCGGCCCGACCCCGTCGGTGGGACCGAGCTCACCGAGGAACCCGTACCGGCCGACGAGCCCGAGGAGACGGGTGACGAGACGGCGGAGGCCACGCCCACCCCGACTCCCACCTCCACCCGCACGGGAGGCGGGGTCACCTCCACCCCCAAGCCCACCGCGACGAGAAAGGCCACCCACGCGCCCCGGGCCTCCGACGAGCCCTCGCCCACCGACGAGCCGGAGCCCACGCCCACCTCCGAGCCCCTCATCGTCGGTAACCACCGAACACCCGCCCCCGAGCAGTCCCCGAGCACCACGGCGCCCGCCCCCGTGCCCACCGACACCTTCGAGGCGCCCGTGCCCGCCGCGGGGGGCGCCATGATCATGGTAGGCGCCGCCCTCGTGCGGAGCAGGGCACAGTCGTACACGGTCAAGCTCGTGGTCGCCGCGGACGAGAGCGTCGAGAACCTGAAGGTGAGCGTGCCGGTCAACGGGACGGTCTCCTCGGTGAGCGGAGCCGACTGGGAGCAACTCGACGGCAGCCTGGTGATCGACTCGCCGGAGGGCCTGCAGGCAGGCGAGGAGCTCGTCGTCGTCTTCACCGCGAGCGGTGACACGGAGATTCCGGATACCTGTCAGAGCGACAGGGGAGAGTGCGCCGTCGTCTGACCCGGCGTCCCGGACCGAGCCGGTGCCGTCGCCCGATCCGGCCGGTGGTTCCGGCCGATGGTTCCGGTCTGTGACCCGGTCTGTGGTCCAGCCGCCGGCCCGGCCCCGATCGCCCGATCCGGCCGGTGACTCCGACCCGTGATTCCGACCTGTGATTCCGACCTGTGATTCCGGCCTGTGATCCAGTCGCTGGTCCGGTCGGGTCTCACGCCCGAGCCGGTGCCGTCGCGGCTCTGCGCGGCCGAGGAGTGGCGGGGAGTGGACAGGGGGCGCTCAGCCCGGTCGGCGCGGGGCTGGTTGGATGGGGGCATGACCGTTCTGGCTCCCCCTCGCGTGCTGACCGTCGCCGGCTCCGACTCCGGAGGCGGTGCGGGCATCCAGGCCGACCTGAAGACCATGCTGGCCCTCGGCGTCCACGGCATGAGTGTGATCGCCGCGGTGACCGCCCAGAACTCGGTGGGCGTGCAGGGCTACTGGGAGCTTCCCCCGGAGGCGGTCCGTGCCCAGCTCGACTCGGTGCTCGGTGACATCGGTGCCCAGGCGGTCAAGACCGGCATGCTCGCCTCGCCCGTACTGGTGGAGACGGTCGCCGAGGTGCTGGCAGGGCTGGATGTGCCCGTCGTGGTCGATCCGGTGGGAGTCTCCAAGCACGGTGACACGCTCCTCGCCCCCGAGGCGGTGGAGACGGTCAAGGCGAGCCTGCTGCGCACGGCCACGGTGGTCACCCCCAACCTGTGGGAGGTTCTCCAGCTCACCGGAGTGAAGGTCACCGACGAGGCCGACCTGCGCCGGGCCGCCGACGCGGTCCTGGCGCTCGGGCCCGAGTGGGCGCTCATCAAGGGCGGCCACCTTCCCGGGGCTCCTGTCGATCTGCTGACCGACGGCACGCGGGAGTTCCGCTTCACCGCGGAGCGCCACGACAACCGGCACACCCACGGCACGGGCTGCACCCTGGCCTCCGCGATAGCCTCCCACCTGGCCCTCGGCGAGGACGTCCCCGCCGCCGTGGAGAAGGCGAAGGCGTACGTCACCGGCGCGATCGAGCACGGCTTCCCGCTGGGGGCCGGCATCGGCCCGGTGGACCACGCCTGGCGCCTGCGCTCCCGCTGAACACGGAGGACCCGCTCCGAGCCGTCCTTGGCGGAGCCCGCCAAGGACGGCTCGGAGCCCGTTGGGAACGGCGAAGCCCGCCGCCCCGTCGAGGGGACGGCGGGCTTCGCGGAAGTCCGACTAGCGGGTGACCTTGCCGGCCTTGATGCAGGAGGTGCAAACGTTCAGCCGCTTCGGCGTGCCGTTCACCACTGCGCGCACGGGCTGGATGTTCGGGTTCCAGCGGCGGCGGGTGCGGCGGTGCGAGTGGGAGACGTTGTTGCCGAAGGTCGGCTTCTTAGCGCAAACGTCGCAGACGGAAGCCACGGTTCGCTCCTTAGATCAGTCGAGAGGCTCGATCCGCCGCACTGGCGGGCGGTCATCGGGCATGCCGGGACGACCGGCTGGCCACACGAGGATACCCGATGTTCGGCCCTACAGGCGAACGTGAGCCGCCGTGAACGGTCGAACGGGGATAATCTCCGGAGGCAACCGTAGCGCATCCCGGGACGCGCCATGGCGGGTCGCGTCCGGCGGGCGACGATCAGCCGGTGAGATCGGGGCCGGCCGGGCGGTGCGGACGGGGAGCCGCCGGTGACGGCATGCCGGTCGCGGCGCCGGGACCTGCCCGGGAGATCGATGAGGGCGCCCGGCGGGCGCGAGCAGGAGCAGGAGGGCAGGAATGCTGCAGGTTCTAGACCCGCCCTCGGTGCGGAGATGGTCGCGGCTGGCCGCGGAGACGCTGGGGAAGGCGCGCGAGGAGATCGACGCGCTCAACGTCTTCCCGGTGCCCGACGGCGACACCGGCACCAACCTGCACCTGACCATGCTCTCCGCGGCCGAGGCGCTCGACGGGCTGCCCGCGGACGCGGGGACGGCGGCCACCTGGCAGGCGCTCGCGCAGGGAGCGCTGCTCGGCGCGCGGGGCAACTCCGGGGTGATCGTCAGCCAGGCGCTGCGCGGCCTCGCCGAGGTGTTCAGGGAGGCCGAGGGGCACGGCACGGACCTCTGCCGTGGCCTGGTCAGAGCCGCCGAGCTGGCCCGTGCCGCGGTGGCCAGGCCGGTCGAGGGCACGATCCTGAGCGTCCTGACCGCGGTGGCCGCGGCGGTCCGCGACGGCCGGGGAGATCTCGTCTCGATCGCGAGAAGGGCGGCCGAGGAGGCGCGCTCCGCGCTCCGCCGTACCCCCGGGCAGCTCGGCGTGCTGGCCCGCAACGGGGTGGTCGACGCGGGCGGCGCGGGGTGGACGATCATTCTGGAGAGCCTCGCCGCGATCGTCACCGACTCCTACACCGAGCGGGTGGACATCCCCGCCCCGGCCCACCGGATCGGCGCGGAGGTCGCGGAGGAGAGCGCGGACGGACCCGGCTACGAGGTCATGTATCTCCTGGAGGCCGGGGCGGCACAGGTCGCGGCGCTCCGTGCGGAACTCGACGCGCTCGGCGAGTCGCTGGTGATCGTGGGTGGGGACGACCTGTGGAACGTGCACGTCCACGTGGACGACGCGGGCGCGGCGATCGAGGCGGCGGTCCGGCTGGGGCGGCCCCACCGGATCAGGGTGACGTATCTGGTCGGCTCGGGCAGGACCCACCCGGCCGCGCGGGGCAGGGGAGTGGTGGCCGTGGCGGCGGGACCCGCGCTGGCCGCGCTGTTCGAGGAGTCGGGGGCCGTGGTCGTCCGCCGCGAGCCGGGCTCCAGCCCGCCGCTGGCGGCGGTGCTCGCCGCCATTCGCGAGGCCGGCTCGGAGGTCGTGGTCCTGCCCAACGACAGCGGGACGCGTGAGGTCGCCGCCGCCGCCGCGGAGATGGCCAGGGAGGAGGGCCTGGTGGTCGGGGTACTCCCGACCAGGGCCTCGGTGCAGGGCCTGTCGGCGCTGGCCGTGCACGATCCGCTGCGCCGCTTCGACGACGACGTGGTGGCCATGACCGAGGCCGCCGCGCACACCCGCCACGGGCACGTCTGGGTGGCCGACCGCGAGGTCATGACGAGCGCGGGCCTGGCCGGGCCCGGTGACGTCCTGGGAGTGGTCGACGGGGACGCCGCGCTGATCGGCAGGGATCTCGAGGCCACCGCCCTGGAGGTCGTGGGCCGCATGGTGTCCTCCAGCAGCGAGTTGGTGACCGTTCTGGAGGGCGTCAACGCCCCCGAGGGGCTCGCGCGCGCGGTGCTGGACCATCTGGCCGAGACCAGGCCGGACATCGAGGTGGTTCTGTACGAGGGCGGCCAGGGCGGCTACCCGCTGCTCATCGGCGTCGAATGAGGGCGCCGCGAGGCCCGGCGTCAGGCGCGCCCGCCGGTGACGTTCGCGGCCGACGCGGGTGAACCGTTCCGTGGGCCGGGAGAATTCTGTCTCCCGCACACGGTAGAAAGCTGGGGTGACGAGCTTCGACGAGCCGCTGGCGAAGGCACTGGACCCCAAAACCGCCAGGTTGCTGGAGAGCGTTCTCGACCTGCGCACCGTCGGTGACCTGCTGCGGCACTACCCGCGGCGCTACGCCGAGCGGGGTGAGCTGACCGACCTCGACGACCTGCGGGTCGACGAGCACGTCACGGTGGTGGGCGAGGTCACCAGGGCGATGCGCAGGCCGATGCGGAACAAGGGCGGCACCTGGCTGGAGGTCGAGGTCGTCGACGCCCGCCGCAGCAAGATCTACCTGTCGTTCTTCGGGAAGACGTCCCACATCGCGGAGACGCGGCTGCGGCCGGGCAGGCGCGGCATGTTCGCCGGAAAGGTCGGCGCCTTCGGCCAGGGCGAGAAGCGCAAGTGGCAGCTCTCCCACCCCGAGTTCGAGATGATCGAGGAGAACGAGACGGGGGCCGAGGAGTTCGCCGCCGCGCTCGTACCGATCTATCCGGCGGGCAAGGACGTGACGCCCTGGGCCATCCGCAGGGCGCTGGGCGTCGTCCTCGACACGATGGGCGAGCTCGACGACCCGCTTCCCGAGGAGTTGCGCGCCCGGCACCGGCTCCCCGGTCTGTCGGACGCGCTGCTGACCGTTCACCGGCCGCGCGACCACGCCGACGTGGCCAGGGCGCGCAAGCGGCTCAGGTTCGACGAGGCGTTCCTGCTCCAGGCGGTGCTGCTGCAGCGCCGGATGGCCGCGGCCTCCTGGCCGGCCACCCCCAGGCCCGCGATCCCCGACGGGCTGCTCGCCGACTTCGACAAGCGGCTGCCGTTCGAACTGACCGAGGGGCAGCGCGAGGTGGGCGAGGAGGTCGCGGCCGATCTGGCCATGGCCCACCCCATGCACCGGCTGCTCCAGGGCGAGGTCGGGGCGGGCAAGACCGTCGTCGCGCTGCGGGCGATGCTCCAGGTGGTCGACGCCGGGGGGCAGGCCGTGCTGCTGGCGCCCACCGAGGTGCTCGCCCAGCAGCACCACCGGTCGATCTCGGCCATGCTCGGCGACCTGGCCACCGGCGGCATGTTCGGCGGCACCGCGGTCGCCCTGCTGACCGGCTCGCTGGGCGCCGCGGCCCGCCGCTCGGCCATGCTCGACGCGGCCTCGGGCGCGGCGGGCATCGTCGTCGGCACCCACGCGGTCCTGCAGGAGCGGGTCCAGTTCGCCGATCTCGGCCTGGTCGTGGTCGACGAGCAGCACAGGTTCGGCGTCGAGCAGCGCGACGCGCTCCGCGAGAAGGCCGGGGGCGGCCGCCCGCACGTGCTCGTCATGACCGCCACCCCCATCCCCCGCACGGTCGCCATGACGGTCTTCGGCGATCTCACCGTCTCCACGCTCTCCCAGCTGCCCTCCGGGCGTGCCCCGATCACCACGCACGTGGTTCCCGCCGCGGAGAAGCCGCACTTCCTCGACCGCGCCTGGACCCGGCTGCGCGAGGAGATCGGGCTGGGCCGCCAGGCCTACATCGTGTGCCCGCGCATCGGCGACCTGGAGGGCGACGAGGGCGACATGTCGAAGGCCGACGACGAGCGCAGGCCGCCGCTGGCGGTGCTCGACGTGGCCGAGACGCTCTCGCGGGGGCCGCTGCTGGGGCTCCGCACGGAGGTGCTCCACGGCAAGCTCCCTCCCGAGGAGAAGGACGCGGTGATGAAGGCGTTCACCAGGGGAGAGATCGACGTGCTGGTGGCGACCACGGTCATCGAGGTCGGCGTCGACGTCCCCAACTCCTCGGTCATGGTCATCATGGACGCGGACAGGTTCGGCGTCTCGCAGCTCCACCAGCTCCGCGGCCGGGTCGGCCGCGGCGGGCTGCCCGGTCTCTGCCTGCTGGTGACCGACTCCCCCGGCGGCACGCCCGCCAGGGCGCGGCTCGACGCCGTGGCGGCCACCCTGGACGGCTTTGAGCTGTCCCGTGTCGACCTGGAACAGCGCAGGGAGGGTGATGTGCTCGGGGTGGCCCAGTCGGGGCGCAGGTCGTCGCTGAAGATGCTCAGGCTCCTCCGCGACGAGGACGTCATCCACGCCGCGCGCCTGGACGCCGAGGCGATGCTGGAGGCCGACCCCGAGTTGGCGGGGCACCCCGTGCTCCGCGCGGAGATCGACAGGCTCCTGGCGGACGAGCGCGCCGAGTACCTGGAGAAGACCTGACGACCGGCGGAGGCGATGCCCGGCGGGGCGGTGGACGCCGCGGGGTTTCGCGGCTGTAGTCGGTGGCCGCGCCGTGGCCGGCGGTCGCGCTGTGCCCAACTGCGGGGACGGCCTCCCCCCGAATGCCGTCCCCGCCTGGGCCCACTCCCGGGTCAGGTGCCGAGAGCACCGGCGTGCGGAAGGGCTCACGATCACGCCGGTCGGCCTCCCCCTGGGTCACTTGGAGGCCGCAGGAATCATCATGCAAGGGACCGGCACCTGACGGAACGACCCTTACGCTTTCGTCGCCACTCCTTGCCCACTCTTGACCTAGATCACCTACCAGGACCCTTTTGACCTGCGGTTATGTGATGCGTCGCGACACGCCGTGCTGCGCCCGGCGCACCTGGGGGCCTCCGGGGACCGGCGTCGGAACCGGTGCCGGGGACGGGTGCGGGCGGTGGCCGACGGCACCGGGCGGCGGCACTGAGAGGATGGCCGGGTGAGCCGAGTCATCGCGGGAAGCGCAGGGGGACGGCGGCTGGCAGTGCCGCCGGGGCGGGGGACCCGCCCCACGAGCGACAGGGCCAGGGAGGGGATCTTCTCCACGGTGGGGTCGCTGATCGGCCCGCTGGAGGGGTGCCGGGTGCTCGACCTCTACGCGGGCTCGGGCGCGCTCGGGCTTGAGGCGCTCTCCCGGGGGGCCGCCCGGGTGCTTCTCGTGGAGTCGGACGCCAGGGCGATCCGGACGATCAGGCAGAACGTCACCTCGCTGGGGCTGCCCGGGGCCGAGGTCGCCGCCGACCGGGTTGAGCGGCTGCTGGCCAGGGGTATCGGGGACACCGGGGAGCCGTACGACCTCGTCCTCGCCGACCCGCCGTACGCGCTGGGCGACGAGGAGGTGGGGACGGTGCTCGAACTGTTGCGCGACCGAGGCTGGCTGGCCGAGGACGCGCTCGTCGCGGTGGAACGGGAGAGCCGGGGAGGGGACCTCCGCTGGCCTGAGGGGTACGAAGAGGAGAGGGTCCGTCGTTACGGCGAAGCGTCCGTTTGGTACGGTCGCGCCGCCGGGAATCCTTAAGAGCAGGGAGTCCACCTTGCGTCGCGTTGTCTGTCCGGGATCCTTCGATCCCGTCACGAACGGTCATCTGGACATCATCGGCCGGGCTTCCCGGCAGTACGACGAGGTCGTCGTAGCCGTACTGATCAACATCGAGAAGAAGAGCCTCTTCACGGTGGAGGAGCGTATCCAGACTCTCCAGACGGTCACCAAGGAGTACGGGAACGTCCGCGTGGACAAGTTCCACGGCCTCCTGGTCGACTACTGCAGGCAGCAGGAGATCCCCGCCATCGTGAAGGGCCTGCGCGCGATCAGCGACTTCGACTACGAGCTCCAGATGGCGCAGCTCAACTACCGGATGTCAGGGGTGGAGACCCTGTTCATGGCCACCGGGCCCGAGGTGTCCTTCCTGTCCTCCAGCCGCATCAAGGAGATCGTCAAGTATGGTGGGAGTGTGGCCGGGCTGGTTCCCGATCTTGTCCAGGAACTCCTGGTAGAACGGCTCAGGGGCTAGGCCCTGCTATTCTCTTGTTTCGGCCTTGCACGATGGCGATGATGCGCCATGCCTAACGAGAGCGAAATGACTCATCCCAACCTTGACCCCCGAGCCCCATGGGTGATCTCTACCCATGACCTGGGGCGACGACCAGGGTCGATGCGGCGGATGGACCTCGTTCTCCCGGCACCGGCGGACATCGGCGTCGACATGATCGGCGTTCCCAAGGACGCCGAAGTCGAGCTGGACATCCGGCTTGAGGCGGTCATGGAGGGTGTGCTCGTCACGGGCACTGCGCAAGCCCCGCTGCGGGGGGAGTGCGCACGCTGCCTGGAGCCGGTCATCTCGCAAGCCGAGGTGGGCTTCCAGGAGCTGTTCTTCTACTCGGCAGAGGATGCTGCCGAGGGTGACTCGCTTCTCGACGGTGAACTTCTCGACCTCGAACCCGCGTTTCGCGACGCGGTGGTGCTCACACTGCCGTTGAGCCCGGTCTGCAGTGAGGACTGCGCCGGACTCTGCGTGGAGTGCGGGGTCAGGCTGGCAGACGCCGAGCCTGATCACGGCCACGAGGTGATCGACGCCCGCTGGGCGAAGCTGCAGGGTCTGATTCCGGAACATAACAACGATCAGGAGAGCTGACGTGGCTGTCCCCAAGCGCAAGATGTCGCGGAGCAACACTCGCTCCCGCAGGTCGCAGTGGAAGGCCGCCGCGGTTTCGCTCGTGAGCTGCCCCCAGTGCCGCTCGCCGAAGCGTCCGCACGTGGCGTGCCCGACCTGCGGCACCTACAACCGCCGTCAGGTGATCGAGCCCTCCGCCTGATCGCAGTCTGACAGACGGATGCCGGCCGGGCTCCCGGCCCGGTCGGCGTCACCGTCCGCCCACCCTGCGATGGCGGTCCGCCCGCGGTTGTGGTGGACGCCGGGGTTCGCGGTAGAACGCGTGCCCTCCCGGCGCCCACCACATCTTCGGGCATCTCTCGTTTCTTTGCCATCGCGCATTCGATGAGAGAGCGTGCGAGGAGAAGCCGTGGGTACGAGTGTCAAACCGGTCGCCGTCGAGTTCGTCAGGGACGAGCTTGAGCGCCTTCTGTCGGTGCGTCTGGACGTCGCCATCCTGGAGCGTGCGCTGACGCACCGCTCCTACGCGTACGAGAACGGCGGCCTGCCGACCAACGAGCGCCTGGAGTTCCTGGGCGACTCGGTGCTGGGCCTGGTCGTCACCGACACCCTCTACCGCAACCACCCCGACCTGCCCGAGGGGCAGCTGGCCAAGCTCAGGGCCGCGGTGGTGAACATGCGCGCCCTCGCCGACGTGGCCCGCTCGCTGGGCCTGGGCCGCTTCCTGCGGCTCGGCCGAGGTGAGGAGGGCACCGGGGGGCGCGACAAGTCCTCGATCCTCGCGGACACCCTTGAGGCGCTCATCGGCGCGATCTACGTGAACAGGGGTCTGGACGAGGCGTTCCGCGTCGTCCACCTGCTCTTCGACCCCCTCATCACCCGCTCCGCCTCGCTCGGCGCCGGGCTCGACTGGAAGACCTCCCTGCAGGAGCTCACCGCGTCCGAGTCGCTCGGCGTGCCCGAATACCATGTCGAGGAGAGCGGCCCCGACCACGCCAAGTCCTTCACCGCGGTCGTTCGCGTCGGCGGAGAGGGGTACGGCTCGGGATCCGGCCGCTCGAAGAAGGAAGCCGAGCAGCAGGCCGCAGAGGCGGCCTGGAACAGGATCCGCCAGGACCGCGACAGACGCGAAGCCGGCTGACCCGTCGACCAAGGAGGGGTGCATGCCCGAACTGCCCGAGGTCGAGGTGGTACGCCGTGGCCTGGAGCGGTGGGTTTCCGGCAGGGTCGTCGCCCACGCCGAGGTGCTCCACCCGAGGGCGATCAGACGGCACCTTCCCGGAGCGGAGGAGTTCTCCACCCGGTTGAAGGGCCGCACCGTCGGTGCGGCGGAGCGCAGGGGTAAGTACCTCTGGCTGCCGCTGGACGGCCCCGACGCCATTCTGGCGCACCTCGGGATGAGCGGCCAGCTGCTGGTCGTGGAGCCGGACACGGCGCCGGAGAAGCACCTGCGCGTCCGGATCGGCTTCACCGACGGTGGCCCGGAGCTGCGCTTCGTCGACCAGCGGACCTTCGGCCATGTGCTGGTGACCGCCATGATCCGGGCCGGCGGCCGGACGGTGCCCGAACCGATCGCGCACATCGCGGCCGACCCGTTCGAGGGGCATTTCGACGACGAGGCCTTCGCCCGCCGGCTGCGTGCCCGGCAGACCGAGGTCAAGCGCGCGCTGCTGGACCAGTCGCTGATCAGCGGTGTCGGCAACATCTACGCCGACGAGGCGCTCTGGCGGGCCAGGCTGCACGGCGCCCGGCCCACCGGAGCGCTGACCAAGCCGAAGATCGCCGAGTTGCTGGGTGCCGCCAGGGAGGTGATGTCCGCCGCACTGGCCGAGGGCGGCACATCTTTCGACAGTCTTTATGTGAATGTCAATGGCGAGAGCGGGTACTTCGACCGTTCCCTCGCGGTCTACGGCAGGCGCGACGAGCCCTGCCCGCGGTGCGGTGCCCCGATCGTTCGCGAGTCGTTCATGAACCGTTCCTCCTACAGCTGCCCTCGCTGCCAGCCCAGGCCGAGGAGGGCCGCGGCATGACGGACGTGCGACTGACCGCCTGGGTCAGAGGTCATGTGCAGGGGGTGGGTTTTCGCTGGTGGACGCGGTCCAGGGCGCTGGAGCTCGGCCTGGTCGGCTGGGCGCGCAACACGGCCGACGGCCGGGTCGAGGTGGTCGCGCAGGGGCCCGAGAAGTCGTGCGCGATGCTGCTTGAGCTGCTCAGGGGCGGTGAGACGCCCGGCAGGGTGGACGGGGTCGTCGAACGTTGGAGCGAGGCCAAAGGCGGTCTTGAGGGTTTTGTCGAGCGCTGACCACTTTCCTAAACCGCCCAAAATACGGTATAGTTGACTGTCGAGAGTGCCTACTGGTGCATCCATTCGGAGCGTTCAGCTTGACCGCCTCCCTCACCGGTGCGACTCTTGACAAAGAACCACGCGCACCCCTCCCGCGGCAAAGAAGTGCGCGAACCAGTCTGGTCACTCAGCGTGGAGGACCCTTTACTATGGCGAAGGCTCTACTAGGCCACGTCGGCGGTCCCGACCCTCGTATGGTCTCGGAAATGCGTCGTCTCCAGCAGCGCATCCGTGATCTCGAGGGAGAGCTCACCCGGCTCCAGGCCCAGAACGACGAACTCGCGGCAAGTGCCCGCGACGAGGAGTTCAACCGTCTGCAGGATCGCGAGCCGGCTCTCACCTAACGGGGTCGGGGCGGAAACACACTGTCCGGGGACGCCTCACCGGGGCGTCCCTTGTCATATATGTTACTTACGTCATATATGTCCTATTTGTCATATATGACGTGCGAGGAAGGCCAGCTGCTCGGGTAACACCCTGCGGCGATAGGCCGTGTCCTGGCATCCTTCGCTGATCCCTCCCTCGGCGGTGGCACCCAGTGCCTTCAGGGCCTTCAGCATGGTCTGGGTCTGCCGTGCCCACGCGTCGCGCTCCCCACACCCCAGCCAGACCGGGATGTTCACGAGTTCGCGCAGCGGCGCCTGCGCCGCGCTCACCGCCGGCGACGCCGCGACGACCGCCCCCACCTGTGCGGGGCCCAGCTCCGCGGCCAGCCTCAGCGCCCCCGCGCCGCCCGCCGACCAGCCCATCAGCCCGATCTTCGTGGTGTCCATCCCGTTCATGCTCAGGTAGGGCAGCAGGGTGCCCGGGATGTCGGCGGAGGGCCAGTCGTCGATGGAGGCCAGCGCGAAGCGCCCGCCCCCGGCGGCCAGGTAGCGGTCGATCGCGTAGACGTCGAACGGCGTGCGCGCGTCACCCGCGGCCCCGTGAAGCATGATCACCACAGGCAGCCCGTCCGTCGCCCCCGGGGGCATCCCGACGATGACCCGGCGCCGGTCGACCTGGCTGCGCTGGAGCGTTCCAGGAGACGTCACCGGGGGCACGGGGACCGCGCCGCAGACGATCTGGGCGTACGCCCCCCTGATACCGTCCGGGCCGGCCGCCAGCGCGGCGCCGCCGAGGCCCAGCGCGGCCAGCCCGCCGCCCACCAGGAAGGCGCGCCGCCCGAGATGACCCCTGCCGCTCGATGGGCGTGACGGAGTTCCGTCAGCACCGCGTTCCGCGTTCATGCAGGGCACCATAGGCGGTGTGCGGGCGGGTGCGGGTGAAGAACGGTAGTCTTCCCGCGTTGGCGAAGCCGTGGGGTGACAGGGAAGACGCGTTCATCGGCGCCCGGGGCACGGCGCGTGATACGAGGGCCGGCGCGGCCACACCGTGAATGGGGGGCTCTCTTTGTATCTCAAGACCCTTACCCTGCGCGGTTTCAAGTCCTTCGCCTCGGCCACCACGCTCCGCTTCGAGCCGGGCATCACCGCGGTCGTCGGCCCCAACGGATCCGGCAAGTCCAACGTGGTCGACGCCCTGGCCTGGGTCATGGGGGAGCACAGCGCCAAGTCGTTGCGCGGCGGCAAGATGGAGGACGTCATCTTCGCCGGCACCTCCTCGCGGGCACCGCTGGGCCGCGCCGAGGTCACGCTGACCATCGACAACACCGACGGCATGCTCCCGATCGACTACACCGAGGTGACGATCAGCCGCCTGATGTTCAGGGCCGGCCAGAGCGAGTACGCCATCAACGGCGACACCTGCCGCCTGCTCGACATCCAGGAGCTGCTGTCCGACTCCGGCATCGGCCGCGAGATGCACGTCATCGTCGGCCAGGGCCAGCTCGACCAGGTGCTGCACGCGGGACCCGAGGAGCGCCGGGCGTTCATCGAGGAGGCCGCGGGCGTCCTGAAGCACCGCAAGCGCAAGGAGAAGGCGCTGCGGAAGCTCGACGCGATGCAGGCCAACATGACCCGGGTACAGGATCTCACCACCGAGTTGCGCCGCCAGCTCAAACCGCTGGGCCGCCAGGCCGAGATCGCCCGCAAGGCCGCCGTCATCCAGGCGGACCTCCGCGACGCCAGGCTCCGGCTGCTCGCCGACGACGTGCTCACCCTGCGGACCACCCTGGAACGGGAGATGGCCGACGAGGCGGCGGTCCTCGCCCGCCGCACCGCTGTGGAGACCGAGCTGGAGCAGGGCCAGGCCGCCGAGGCCGAGCTGGAGGCCGCCGAGGCCGAGGCCCAGCCGCGGCTGACCGCCGCGCAGGAGACGTTCTTCCGGCTCTCCTCCCTCCGCGAGCGCCTCAGGGGCCTGGCGGGACTCGCCGCCGAGCGGCACCGGCACGCCACCGACACCGCGGTGGAGCGGCGGGGGCGCGACCCGGAGGACTTCGAACGTGAGGCCGAGGAGGTCCGCGAGCAGGAGCGGGTCCTGGTCGAGCTGCTCGAGGGGGAGCGGGAGTCGCTCGCGGAAACCGTGGCCAGGCGCACCGAGACCGAGGCCGCACTCGCCGCGGAGGAGCGGCGGCTGGCCGCGGAGGCCAGGGCCGCCGCCGACCGGCGCGAGGGCCTGGCCAGGCTCAAGGGGCAGGTCGGGGCGGCGCGCAGCCGGGCGGGGGCCGCCGAGGAGGAGATCGGCCGGTTGCGGCGCTCGCTGGAGGAGGCCGAACAGCGCGCCGAGGAGGCCCGCGCCGAGCACGACAGCCAGGAGCTGGCCGAACCGGCCGCCGATCCGGCCCTCGCCGAGGAGCTGGAGATCGCCCTGGAGACGGTCGAGCAGGCCGGGGAGTCCGTCGAGTCGGCCAGGGCCGGGGTCGAGGAGGCCAAGGCGGCCGTCGCGGGCCCGAACGCCGCGCTCGGCGCCGCCCGGGCCGCCCTCGCCGCGGCACGCAAGGCCGACCAGCAGGCGCAGCGCCAGGTGGCCGCGCTGGAGGCCAGGTTCGAGGCGCTGGAGATGGGCCTGGCCGGTGGTGCCGACGGTGGCGCCGCGTTGCTCGCCGCCGACCTGGCCGGGGTGCTCGGGCCGGTGGCGACCATGCTGTCGGTGCGGCCCGGTGCCGAGGTGGCCGTCGCCGCCGTGCTCGGGGCCGCCGCCGAGGCCGTCGCCGTCGAGTCGCTGCAGAGCGCGGCCGACGCCATCGAGTTCCTCCGGGGCCGCGACGGCGGCCAGGCCGGCCTCGTCATCGCCGCCGGTGAAGCGGCGGTCCCGCCGGGCCAGGTGCCGCAGGCGGGTGCGGAGTGGGCGATCGACCTGGTCACGGTCTCCACCGAGCTGCGGGCCGCCGCCACCCACCTGCTGGCGGGTGTGCTGGTCGTGGACGATCTCGCGACCGCGAGAAAGACGGTCGAGCAGTATCCCGGGCTGCGGGCCGTCACCCGCTCCGGCGACCTCCTGGGTGCCCACGCCGCCGTCGGCGGCGGTTCGGCGGGCGCCACCTCCGCCATTCAGATGCGGGCCGCGCTCGATGAGGCGACCGCCGACCTGGCCGAGGCCAGGGTCGCCGCCGAGCTTGCGGCGACGGAGCTGGAGGAGACCGCGGAGGCCGAGGGAGAGGCACAGCTCGCGGTCGAGGCCGCCCAGGCGCGGGTCGCCGAGGCACAGACGGGAGTGCAGAACAGGCAGGCCGGGGTCAATGCGGCGCAGGCCGCCCTGGACCGGGTCAGGGCGAGGCAGCGCGACGCGGACCAGAAGATCGCCGCGGTGGCCAGGCGGCTCGCCCAGCTGGACGCCGCCGCCAGGGCGGCCCGCGACGAGTGCGAGCGCCTGGCCGCGGGCGTACGGGCCGCCGAGGAGGCGCGGGACCGCGACGCGGCCGGTCTCGCCGAGCTGGAGGAGCGGCTCGCCGCGGCCGTGGAGGCCGAGGAGCGACAGAGCGAGCCCAGCACCGACCTGCGTGACGAGCTCGCCGAGATCTGCGCGACGGCCAGGCAGGACGAGATGGAGGCCCGCCTCACGGTACGGACGGCGGAGGAGCGGGTCAGGGGCATCGACGGCAGGGCGGAGGAGCTGACGCGCGCCGCGGAGCGTGAGCGCGAGGAGAGGTCCAGGGCGGCCGAGCGCAGGGAACGGCGGCGCGAGCAGGCTCGGACGGCCCAGGCGGTCGTCAGGGGCACGGAGCTGGCGCTGCGCACGCTGGAGACCTCCCTGGCCGCCGCCGCGGGAGAGCGCGACGAGGCCGAGCGGGCCCGCGGGCAGATCGACGCCTCGCTCAAGGCGGTCAGGATCCGGGTCCGTGAGCTCACCGGTGAGCTGGACAAGCTGGTCAACCGGGCACACGGCAGCGAGGTGGCCCGCACCGAGCAGCGGCTCCGCCTGGAGCAGCTCCAGGAGCGGGCGGTGGAGGAGTACGGCGTCGAGGCGGACACCCTCATCGCCGAGTACGGCCCCGGCGAGCCGGTTCCGACGGCGGACGGCGAGCCCGTCCCCTACGACCGCGAGGAGCAGCTCAAACGGGCCAGGGTGGCCGACCGGCAGATGGCCCAGCTCGGCAAGGTCAACCCGCTCGCGCTCGAGGAGTTCGCGGCCCTTGAGGAACGGCACTCGTTTCTCACCTCGCAGCTGGAAGACCTCAAGAAGACCCGCCGCGACCTGCTGCTCGTGGTCAAGGAGGTCGACGAGCGGGTCGAGCAGGTCTTCGGCGCCGCCTTCGCGGACGTGGCCCGCGAGTTCGAGACGATCTTCACGCGAGTGTTCCCCGGCGGTGAGGGCAGGCTGCTGCTCACCGACCCGGAGGACATGCTGACCACCGGTGTCGAGGTCGAGGCCCGGCCGCCGGGCAAGAAGGTCAAGCGGCTGTCGCTGCTGTCCGGTGGCGAGCGGTCGCTGACCGCGGTGGCGTTCCTCGTGTCCATCTTCAAGGCGCGGCCCTCGCCGTTCTACGTGATGGACGAGGTCGAGGCCGCGCTGGACGACACCAACACCCAGCGCCTGCTCACCCTCTTCGAGGAGCTCAGGCAGACCTCGCAGATCATCATCATCACCCACCAGAAGCGCACCATGGAGATCGCCGACGCGCTGTACGGCGTGTCGATGCGTGGGGACGGCGTCACCCAGGTCATCAGCCAGCGCCTGAGGGAGAACGAGTCCGCCTGAATCCTCCGGGTCTCCGGAGGGTCCGTGCGGTGGCCCGGGGCCGCCCTCGGGATGAAGCGGTGGCAGGTCGTGAGCCTGCCCGGGTTTCCGGGATGGTCCCGGAGGGCCGGGGCGGTGCGGGGCCGGGAGGTCGTGAGCCCGTTCCGGTGCTCGGAGGCGGTCAGGGGCCGCGGGGCCGTCCGGGTTTTCGCGGCCGGTCCGGGGCGGCCCGCGCGACGAGGTGGTGACCGACGGTGAGGAACCGCGAACCCGTCCGGACCCCTTGAGGTCGGAGCATCCCGGGGCGTCTGGAAAACTGTGGTCTTGTGGAAGCCTATCTCGGCATAATCGCGATCATCGTCGTCGTCGCCCTGCTGGCGGCCGGTGGCATGCTCCTGCTGTTCAGGAGGGGGGGCACCAGCGCGCCGCCGCGGGTCGAGGCGCCCGAGGCGCCGCCGGCCCCCGAGGAGACGCGGGCCCCCGGCAGGGGCGCGGTCATGGACGACGAGGCGACGACCACCGTGCCGCCGCCGGCCAGGCCGGTCGAGCCCGAGGCCGCCGTCATCCCGGAGATCGAGATCCCGCCGCCGTCCGCCGGCCGGATGGTGCGGCTCCGCGCCCGGCTGGCCCGGTCGCAGAGCACCCTGGGCAAGGGGCTCCTGGAACTGCTCTCCCGTGACCGTCTCGACGACGACGCCTGGGACGAGATCGAGGAGACCCTGATCACCGCGGACGTCGGCGTGGCGCCGACCCGGGCGATGGTCGACGAGCTGCGTACCCGGGTGAAGGTGCTGGGCAGCCGGACACCCGAGGAGGCGCGCGCCCTGCTCAGGGAGCAGCTGCTCGCCCAGATCGGTACCGACATGGACCGTACGCTGCACGTCAAGCCGCACGGTGAGCGTCCCGCGGTGGTCCTCGTGGTCGGGGTCAACGGCACCGGCAAGACCACCACCACCGGCAAGCTGGCGCGCGTCCTCATCGGTGACGGCGGCAAGGTCGTGCTGGGCGCCGCCGACACCTTCCGTGCCGCCGCCGCCGACCAGCTGCAGACCTGGGGAGACCGGGTCGGAGCCTCGGTGGTACGCGGTCCGGAGGGCGGCGACCCCGCCTCGGTGGCCTTCGACGCCGTCGCCGAGGGCATCGGCGAGAAGGCCGACGTGGTGATCGTCGACACCGCCGGGCGGCTGCACACCAAGACCGGCCTGATGGACGAGCTCGGCAAGGTCAAGCGGGTCATCGAGAAGAAGGCCACCGTCGACGAGGTGCTGCTCGTCCTCGACGCCACCACGGGCCAGAACGGCATGCGCCAGGCCCAGGTGTTCGCCGAGGTGGTCAACATCACCGGCATCGCCCTGACCAAGCTCGACGGCACCGCCAAGGGCGGCATCATCATCTCCGTCCAGCGCGAGCTGGGCGTCCCGGTCAAGCTGGTCGGCCTCGGCGAGGGGCCCGACGACCTCGCCCCGTTCGACCCCGAGGTCTTCGTGGACGCGCTCCTCGGGGGGTGAGTCCCGCCGGGCCGGGCCGGTCGGTCTCATGGGGAGGCCGGCCGGCGTGGCCCGGTTCGATCCCGAGGTCTTCGTGGACGCGCTCCCCAGCGGGTGAGGCCGGCCCGAGCCCCGCCGCGTCCGTCCTCAGCGCGGGGCGTGGGACCGGGTGCCGATGGGGACGACCAGCGGGGTGCCGGCCACCGGGTCCTCGATGACCTTGGCGTCCAGCTCGAAGACCTCCGCCAGCAGGGCCTCGGTGAGCACCTCGGACGGGGGGCCGGCGGCGACGACCCCGCCGTCCCGCATGGCCACCAGGCGGTCGGCGTAGCGGGCGGCGAGATTCAGGTCGTGCAGGACCATCACCACGGTGCGGCCCAGCTCGCCGTGGAGCCTGCGCACCAGCTCCAGCACCTCGATCTGGTGGGCGAGGTCGAGGAAGGTCGTCGGCTCGTCGAGCAGCAGCAGGTCGGTGCCCTGGGCGAGGGCCATGGAGATCCAGGCCCGCTGCCGCTGCCCGCCTGACAGCTCGTCCAGCGGGCGGTCGCCCAGGTCGAGCAGGCCGGTCATGGCCAGGGCCGCGCCGACCGCGGACTCGTCGTCGGACGACCACTGCCGGTACCAGGTCTGGTGCGGGTGCCGTCCCCTGGAGACCAGGTCGGCGACGGTCAGCCCCTCGGGTGCCGAGGGGGACTGGGGCAGCACGCCCAGGATCCTGGCGACCTCCTTGCTGGGCATCCTGTCGATGCGCTTGCCGTCCAGCAGTACCTCGCCGCCGGACGGCTTGAGCAGCCGCCCCATGGCGCGCAGCAGCGTGGACTTGCCACACCCGTTCGGCCCGATGACGGCGGTCACCGTCCCGGTCTCGATCCCGAGGTCGAGGCCGTCGACGACGACGCGGTCCCCGTACCCCAGCTTGAGGTCAACGGCCTGGAGTCTCACGTACGGGCCTTCCTGCGCACACGGATGAGGAGATAGATCAGGTAGGGGGCGCCGATGACTCCGGTGACCACGCCCACCGGCAGCTCGACGGGGCTGAACGCGGTCCTGGCGACCAGGTCCGCGCCGACGGTGAGGACCGCGCCGGCCAGGGCCGAGACGACCAGCGGGGGCTGTGCCACCCCGGCCAGGCGCAGCGCGATCTGCGGTGCGGCCAGGGCGACGAACGCGATCGGCCCGGCGGAGGCGGTCGCCGCCGCCGCGAGGAGTACGGCCGCGAGGATCATCAGTCCCCTGGTGAGGTTCATCCGCACCCCCAGGCCGGTCACGGTGTCGTCGCCGAAGCGCAGCGCGCCGAGTGAGGCGGTGCCGAGCAACGCCGGTGGGACGAGCACGGCCAGCGCGATCATGACCGGCACCACGTGCTCCCAGCCCCGGCCGTTCAGCGAGCCGCTGATCCAGACCATGGCCCGGCTGCTGTCGTTGACGTCGCCGACGGTCAGCAGCCAGAACTTGAGGTTGGTGCAGATCGCCGAGACGCCGATGCCGACCAGGACCAGCCGGTAGCCGTCCATGCCTTTGCGCCAGGCCAGCAGGTAGACGGTCAGCGCGCCGATCAGGCCGCCGAGCAGGGCCGCCGCGGGGACGCCCGCCTCGGCGAGGACGCCGCTCACGCCGCCCCAGGTGTTTCCCGCCGCCACGATGACCGCGACCACGGTCACGCTGGCGCCGGTGGTGACGCCCAGGATGTCCGGGCTGGCCAGCGGGTTGCGGGCGATGGCCTGGACGATCGCCCCGGACAGGGCGAGCGCCGCGCCGACTCCGGCGCCGGTCAGCGCGCGGGGAAGCCGGAGTTGCATGACGACGAAATGGTCGGGCCCGTCGCCGGTGATGGCGCGGAAGACCTCGGAGAGGCTCATCGGGATGTCGCCGAGGCGCATGCTGAGCGCCATGAGCAGCACCGTTGTGCCCAGCAGCGCCAGTGCGGCGGCGACGGAGCGCGGCCGGAGCAGCCAGGAGGCGGGACCGATGCGCAGCGCTCGCCTGCTCGCGAGGTCCGGGGGCGTGGTGGAGGTCACAGCCGCACCGGCCTTCTGCGCCGTACCAGGGCTATGAAGAACGGCGCGCCCGCGAGGGCGAGGACCACCCCCACCTCCAGCTCACCGGGATGGGCCACCACGCGGCCGATGACGTCGGCGAGGAGCAGGGCCGAGGCGCCCGCCAGGCCGGAGTACGGCAGCAGCCAGCGGTGGTCGGGGCCGGAGAGCGGCCGGGTGAGGTGCGGGACGATCAGGCCGACGAAGGCCAGCGCGCCGCAGACCGCCACGGAGGCGCCGCTGAGCAGGGTGATGGCGATGATGCCGACGGCGCGGGTCAGGGCGATGTTCTGGCCGAGCGCGCGGGCGACGTCCTCGCCCAGGGAGAGCGCGTTGAGGCCGGGCGCGTTGACCAGGGCCGCGATCAGGCCGACGGCGATGAAGGGGAGCACCTGCCAGGCCACGTCCGCGCCCCTGGCCGCTATCGACCCCAGTTGCCAGAAGCGGAAGGTGTCCATGGCCTGCTCGTCCAGCAGCACCAGCGCCGAGGTGAGCCCGTAGAGGAAGGCGCTGACGGCGGTGCCCGCGAGGGCCAGGGTCACCGGCGTGGGGCCGCCCCGGCCGCCGGCCATGCCGAGGGCGAACACCCCGGCGCTGGCGATGAGGGCACCGGCGAGGCCGAACCAGATGTAGCCGTACGGGCTGCCCACCCCCAGGACCACGATGCTGAGGACCATGGCGAAGGCCGCACCCTGGGTGACGCCGAGCAGTCCCGGGTCGGCCAGCGGGTTGCGGGTGTGGCCCTGCATGAGGGCGCCCGCGACGCCGAGGGCGATCCCGGCCATGACGCCGATGGCGGTTCTGGGGATGCGCAGCGACCGGACGATGATGTCGTTCTCGGTGCCGGTGGGGCCGGTGAGCGCGTGCCAGACGTCGGCCGGCGGGATCGGTTTGGCACCGAACGCGAGGCTCAGCGCGACCGTCGTCGCCAGGAGCGCGAGCAGTCCGCTCAGCACGAGGAGGCGGCGGTTGTGGATTCTCCGGACGGTGCCGGGCGGGGCGGCCCGTGGGACGGACGTCGTATTGATCACCTGACCTCCCCTTTTTTGCGTGATCGATGCCGAGTATGCCAGTTTAGGTATGGCTAAGCTAAATAAGGCTTGCCTAAGCTTTGTGAGGAGATCCAGGAACATGAGAGCACTGCGCGCCCTGGCCGTCGGAGTGGTGGGAGTCGCGCTGTCCGCGGGTCTCGCCGCCTGCGGATCGAGCACCCCGGAGACCTCCGCGGAGACCTCCGGCACGTCCGCGGCCCCCGCGGCGAGCGACACGGCGGCCTTCCCCAGGACCGTGAAGCACGTCATGGGAGAGGCGACGATCCCCGCCCAGCCCAAGCGGGTCGTGGCCCTCGACCAGAGCTTCGTCGACGCGGTGCTGACCCTGGAGACCGAGGTCGTCGGTTTCACCAGTTACCGGGGGATCGAAGGGAAGCTCCCCGACTACCTGACCCCGGTTCTCGGCCACGCCAAGGAGGCCACCTCGGTCGGGACCCTGGAGCAGCCCAGCCTGGAGCGGATCCTCGCGCTCAAGCCCGACCTGATCGTCTCGGCCAAGGTCCGCCACGAGGCGCTGTACGACAAGCTGTCGCAGATCGCGCCGACGGTGTTCAGCGAGACCACCGGGGCCATCTGGAAGGAGAACCTCAGGCTCGTGGGCCAGGCCCTGGGCAAGGAGGACCTCGCCGAGCAGAAGATCAAGGAGTACCAGGACCGCGCCGGCCGGATCGGTGAGTCCATCAAGGCCAAGGAGGGCAAGCTGCCCACCGTCTCCGTCGCCCGCTTCGCGGGTGAGCCGACGGTCCGGCTGTACGTGGAGAACTCCTACTCGGGCCTGGTGCTCAAGGACGTCGGCTTCCCGCGTCCCGAGGAGCAGCCGACCGTGACCGACACGATCATGGTTCCGATCAGCCAGGAGAACATCTCCCAGCTCGACGCCGACCACATCTTCGTCGCGGCCTACGAGGACCCGGCGGTCGGGCCGGTCAAGGAGAAGTTCGAGGCCAACCCGCTCTGGGGCAAGCTCAAGGGCGCCAAGCACGACGTCAGCGACACCATCTGGATGAGCGCCGTCGGCATCCAGGGCGCGCACGCCATCCTCGACGACCTCGCCAAGATCTTCGAGGTCGACCCGGCCAGGGCCGGCTGACCGGCGGGGAGGGGCGGGACGCCTGTCCCGCCTTCCGACGCCGGGACCGGCACGGGGCCGACGAGCCGTGCCGGTCGCCGCCCGTCGCGGCCGGTCCGCGACGGGAACGCGCCCCCGGGCGGCGCCCTCTCAAACACTGATCAATTTCAGGTATCCGCGCATCACATACTCGGAGGCGACCACGGTACGAGCCGTGTCCGCCGGGGAGAGCGGGCGGTGAACCGTCAGGAGCGCCGGGCCGTCTTCCAAGTGGTGATTAAGTCCCCAACGCGTGGGAAGCGGGGAGACGTGGAGATGGGTCTCGGAACTTCTGCGGGCGCAGGCCCCGGCCCGGTGGCGGGTCCAGGGGGCATGGTGGTTGACATTTTTCCTAACCCGAAAGTTGTTGCTACCTGGGGTTATGTGATGATAGACACACCTTCGACTGAATCCGGAGAACGATGTTACGATATTGATACTTGTTCGGCTGTAGGGCGTGTCGTACCCGCCGTTGGCGCAGTCAGCGAGCAGTCTCCCGATCACGCAGGGCTTTTAACGGCCCCCTTACGGGGTGCCTGCGAGCATCGGCTACGCCGTCAGAAAGGGTGTAGCACAGTCTTGCCGGGCGGTAGCGGGGGGAAAAGCACGAGGGGGATCCAATGATCACGATGACGGAAGAGCAGCGCCAGGACTGGTTCGAGCGTGACGTCGTGCCGGTCACCAGCCAGCTCTACGCGTCCGCGATGCGCCTGACCCGCAACACCGCCGATGCGGAGGACCTGGTCCAGGAGACCGTCACCAAGGCGTTCACCTCGTACCACCAGTTCCGCGAGGGCACCAACCTCAAGGCGTGGCTGCACCGCATCCTGACCAACAACTTCATCAACGACTATCGCAAGAAGCAGCGCTCGCCCAAGCTCTCGGCCGCCGAGGAGATCGAGGACTGGCAGCTCGCCGCCGCCGAGTCCCACACGTCCAGCGGTCTCAAGTCCGCCGAGACCGAGGCGCTGGAGCAGCTGCCGGACAGCGCGGTCATGAACGCCCTGCGTGCCCTGCCCGAGGACTTCCGGGTCGCCGTCTACCTGGCCGACGTCGAGGGCTTCGCCTACAAGGAGATCGCCGAGCGGATGGGCACCCCCATCGGCACGGTCATGTCCCGCCTCCACCGGGGTCGCCGCCAGCTCCGCGCCATGCTTGAGGACTACGCCCGCGAGGAGGGCGGCCTCCGCTCAGCCATCGAGCAGGCCCAGGTGGCCTGAGTCGTTTTCGCGGTGGCGATGGGGCGGACGGGCCTGTCGGGCTCAGCCATCGAGCAGGCCCAGGTGGCCTGAGTCGTTTTTCGCGGTGGCGATGGGGCGGACGGGCCTGTCGGGCTCGGCCGTCGAGCGGGTCCAGGCGGCCTGAGTCGCTCATCCATCGAGCGGGCCCAGGCGGCCTGAGTCGTTGACAGGGCGGACGGGTCAGCCGGATGCGATCAGCGCGACCGCGGCGAGCGTGAAACCGATGCCCACGGTCTGCACGGTGTTGAGCCGTTCCCCCAGCACCTGACGGGCCAGCAGCAGCGTGCTCGCCGGGTAGAGCGAGACCAGGACGCCGACGAGGCTCAGCAGCCCGCGCTGCTGGGCGAGCATGAAGAGCACGTTGGCGACCATGTCGAGCGTTCCGGCCGCGATGATGACGCGCAGCGTGCCCGGCCCGGGACGCAGGGTGCGGCCAGTGGTCAGGGTCAGCAGGACGATGAGAGTGACCGAGGCCAGGCGCGCCCCGACCAGAGGCCACACGCCGCCCTCCGCCGGGGCCTGGGCGAGCAGGATGAAGAAGCCGCCGAAACCCGCGCCCGCGGCGAGTGAGGCCAGGATCGGGCCGTACCCGCTGCCGCTTTTCCCGCCGGAGGAGTCGCGGCTCACCAGCAGCACCGCCAGCAACGCGAGGACCACGCCCACCAGCGCGATCGGCTCGGGGCGTTCCCCGACGGCCAGCCCGAACAGCACGGGCAGCACCGCCGAGACGGTCGCGGTGATCGGCGCCACCACCGACATCACGCCGGTGGCCAGTGCCCGGTAGAACAGCACCACCGCCGCCGCGCCGCAGATCCCGGAGGCCGCGCCCCAGGCCAGCGTCACGGGCGCGGGGGTCCCCGGCAGGATCGGCAGCAGCGCGACGGCCACGGCCAGCCCCGCGGTCTGGGAGAGAACCACCACGGCGAGCACCCGCGACCGGCGGGTGGCCATGCCGCCCAGGAAGTCCGCGGTGCCGTAAACCATCGCGCAGGCCGTCGCCAGCACCACAGCGGTCACATGTCACCTCAGTTCAATGGAATGTACTCCTAGTACAATATATGGAGTGCAATGGAGTGCAAAACAAGTTAACTAGACTGAACTTATGGACCCAGAGACGATCACCGCCGCGGTCGCCAACAACGTGCGGGCCCAGCGGGCGCACCGGCAGATGACCCTCGACGAGCTCGCCGCGCGCTCCGGGGTGAGCCGGGGCATGCTGGTCCAGGTCGAGCAGGGCAGGACCAATCCGAGCATCACCACGCTCACCCGCATCGCCGACGCGCTCGGGGTGACCGTCGCGCGGATGGTGGAGGTCTCCGACACGCCCGTGGTCCGGATCGTCCATAGCGCGGACGTGGTCACCTTCCCGCACGGTGACTCCAGCACCGCGCGCCTGCTGGTCGGCACCGACGCGCCCGCCATCCTGGAGCTGTGGGACTGGCGGCTGGCCCCCGGCGACCACCACGACGGCGACGCCCACCCGCCGGGCACGCGCGAGATGCTGACCGTACTGGAAGGGCGGCTCACCCTCTCGGTGTACGGCAGGAGTCACATCGCCGAGGAGGGGGACGCGGTCGTGTTCAGCGCCGACCGCCCGCACCGGTACGCCAACGAGGGGGAGGTCCCGCTGCGGTTCGTGATGGTCGTGACCGAGCCCCGCGAGACGCCGGATCGCTGACCGATATGAGATGTTCGCTGGAAGGAGCCCTTTTAAGGCGCTAACTGGTCTCATCGGATGAGACGTCGCCCCCGGGTGCGCATCTCATTCGATGTGGCGTCGAAGTGGCGCGTCGGTACGGGCCAATCGGCAGTCTATGTCCCATCCTGGGGGAAGACCCGGCCATGACCTTGCGGGGGACACGGCCGGGGGCCGCTCGCCGTCCCCGCGCTGCTTTCGGGGGGAAGCATGCGGGTACGGATGGTGTCGATGGCCTTGCTGCTCGCGGCGGCTGGGTGCGCTTCTCCGAGCACCACGACAGGCGCGCCCTCGCCTACCGCGACCATCGCGCCCACCGGGCGGGCCACACCGATCGGGCCGAACGAGCCGACCGCCCCCATCGTGCCCATCGTGCCCGCCGGGCCGACCGGACCCCCGGGGCGTACCGCGCCCGCCGGTGTCCCCGCCGGTGCCCCCGCCGCCGGCGCGCCCTCAGCGACCGCCTCGGGGACGGCGGGCGCGAGGAGGGCCGAGGCCCGGCCGGACTGGCCGGTGGGAAACTTCCCCGTTCCGCGCCCGGCACGCAGGATCAACTGCGAGCGGGTCAGATGCGTGGCGCTGACCTTCGACGACGGTCCGGGGGCCTACACCAATGCCCTGCTCGACATGCTCGCCAGGCACCGGGGCAGGGCGACCTTCTTCGTCGTCGGGCAGATGGTGCCCGGGGACGGCGAGCGGATCCTTCGCAGGATGGTGGCCGATGGGCACGAACTGGGCAACCACAGCTGGAGCCACCCGGAGCTGCCCGGGCTGTCGGAGGCCGGTATCAGAGAGCAGCTGAACCGTACCCAGTGGATCGTCAAGCGCGCGACGGGGGTGACGATGGACCTCATGCGCCCGCCGTACGGGGCGACCGATGCCCGGGTCGCCGCGGAGAGCCGCCACCTGGGGCTCGCCCAGATCCTGTGGGATGTCGACACGCTCGACTGGCGTGACAGGGACTCCTCGATCGTCGCCCGCCGCGCGGCCGAGGCGAAACCGGGCTCCATCGTGCTGATGCACGACATCCATGCCTCCACCGTCCAGGCCGTTCCGCGGCTGCTGCACCATTTCGCCGCCAAGGGATACCGGCTGGTCACGCTCTCCGAGCTGTACGGCAGGCGCCTGGTGTCGGGCAGGAAGTACCCCGTCGACAGCGGCTTCTGAGATCCTCCGAGCCTGTCCTCGCGGCGGAGCGTGAACCTCCCGTGCCCGTTTCCCGACTGTTCCGGTTGAGGAGGCAGGGTGACTGACGAACTGCTGGTGGTCCGGTGCCGGCTCGGCGAGCGCGAGGCGTTCGCCGAGCTGGTGAGGGCCTGGCACGATCCGGTTTGGAACTACGTGCGGCGCATGCTGGGGCCCGCGCAAGCCGACGACGTGGCCCAGGAGGTCTGGGTGGCCGTGGTGCGCGGGCTGCCGCGGCTGAGGGAGCCGGGCCGGTTCGCGCCCTGGCTGTTCACGATCGCCAGGCGTGCGGTGGCCGACCGGCTCCGTGAGGAGTACGCCAGACCCGAGGTCCTGGCGGAGGAGGAACGCGCGACCGGCGACCCGGCCGACGCCCTTGTGGACCGCGCCGGCCTGCTGGCGGGCCTGTCGGAGCTGCCGGTCAGGGAGCGGGAGATCCTCGTGCTGTTCTACCTGCACGATCTCTCCCTGGAGGACTGCGCGCAGATCTGCGCCGTCCCCGCCGGCACCGTCAAGTCACGCCTGTCCCGCGCGCGGCGCATGCTGCGCGACCGGCTCACGGAGAAGGGATATCGAGAATGAACCCCGACGACATGATCGGCAGGCTGGCCGGGCCGCTGTCGCTGCGCCGCCGGATCGGCAACGTCGTGGCACTGCTCGGCGGGCTGGGCGGGGCGCTGTTCACCGGTCTGCTGTGGGCCACGGAACCCGCCCTGCCGGGTCGTACCCACCTGGCCTTCGGCGCGATGGTCGCGCTCGGCCTGGCCTGGGCCGGCTACGGAGCCTGGGCGCTGACCCGCAGGACGCCGCTGTTCGCCCTCGACCGGGTGGTCGCCGCCTGGCTGGCGGTGGCCGCGACCGCCCTGCTGACGGCGGGCACGGCCGCGATCGCGATCACCAGGGGGACCTGGGCGGGTGCGGCGGGGGTCGCCGTCGCCGCGACGCTGGCCATGCTCGCGGTGGCGTTCCTGCTCAGGGCCCGCGCCGACCGCGCCGCCCTGCTGCGACGCAAGCACGAGCTCGGCGGCTGAGGCCCGCCGCGGCCAGGGCCGCGGCGAGGCAGGCCATCGGGATCGACGGCAGCACGTAGCGGTGGTCGAAGTCCAGCGCGGCGATCGGGGCGACGAGCAGGAAGACGGCCGCCGCCCACGGCAGCAGGGCCGGGCGCCGCCGCCCGACGGCTCCGAGGCCGCCCAGCAGCAGGAGCGCGCCGAGCAGCGGGCCGTGCAGGACCCCGGGGTAGGAGTAGGCGCCGAGGAGGTTCCCGTAGGGCTCGACCGACGACATCCCCCGGATGTCGCCGTCGTACTCCCGGCGTACCTGGTCGATCAGCGGGAAGGCGGGCAGCGGCCAGGAACCGACGGGGAACGTCAGGGCGGGGGAGACCCGCAGGGGGTGGCGCACCGGGGTCGCCGCGAAGGTGAGCGAGGTGTCGCGGGCGACCTCGCGGAGGTAGTCGAGCGGCTGCGCGGCGATGGCACGCAGTGCGAAGGACCTGGCCAGGTCGTTGTGGGCGAACCGCCCTCCGGGCAACCTGTTGAGTGAGGCGTCGGCAGCCCAGACGTACTCGGACGCGGCGTCGACCACCGTGCCGTTCGGGCAGAGCACCGCCTCCCGGGCCGGTGGTCTGATCACCGAGCAGTCGGCGAACGTCATCGTGCGCGCCCACAGCGCCACACCGTCGGAGCCGCTGAGCGCGAACCGCCCGTGATGCTGCTGATACCAGCCCGCGTAGGCGGCGAGCGGCAGCGTCCCGGCGACGACCAGCGCGACCACCCGCTTCCAGCCGGCCCGCCGCAGGAGCAGGTGGAGCAGGACCAGGCCGAGCAGCGGCACCGCGACCGTGCGGGTGAGCCCGGCCAGCGCCAGCAGCAGGCCCGTGGCCGCGGCCGCCCGCGCCGAAGGGCGCTCCCGCCACATGAGCACCGTCAGGGCGGCCGTGACGAGGAAGATGACCTGGGTGTCGGAGAGCACCGCGTGTTCGAGCCGTAGGAACGCGGGGTTGAACAGGATCGGCAGGGTGGCCAGGGCCGCACCCCAGCCGGGGAGTGCGTGGCGGCGCAGCACCAGATAGATCATCAGGGCCGTGCCCAGGCCCATCAGGTGCTGGAGGCCCGCGATGAGCTGGACGCTGTGGAAGGGCAGCAGCAGCCGGAGCAGGAAGGGGTACCCGGCCGGATGGAACGCGCCGGAGGGCTCCAGATGGACCGCGGTGTTGAGGTAGGTGAAGGAGTCGTACCAGTAGAGCTGGGCGGTGTCGTAGCCGAGCATGACGAGGACGCGGAGCCCCGCCGCCAGCGCGATCGCGACGGCGAACGGCAGGTGACCACCGAGGAGCCGGTCGCGCGGCCCGTTCCGGCCGGGCGCGGTGGGCATGGTCGTGACGCCGCCGGGTGAGGCGAGCATGGATGGTTCCCCCGTTCCGGGGCCGGGGGAGTCCCGGCGCGGTGGGAGCAGTCCAGCGAGTGATCGATAACCTTGACGTCACCGAATCCGGTTATGCCCGCGTTATGCGGCCTGTGGCAGGCTGGCGCGACTCGGAGCCAGGGGAGGCATGTTTTGCGGGTGTTGGTGGTCGAGGACGAGAGAATGCTCGCCGACTCGATCGCGGAGGGGCTGCGCGGGGAGGCGCTCGCCGTCGACGTCGCCTACGACGGGGAGGCGGCGCTGGAACGGCTGCGGATCCACGACTACGACGTGCTCGTCCTGGACCGGGACCTGCCGGGCCTGCACGGCGACGACGTGTGCAGGGCCGTGGTCGCCGAGGGCGGCCTGGTGCGGATCATCATGCTCACCGCGGCGGGTGACGTGCGCTGCCGGGTGGCGGGACTGTCCCTGGGGGCCGACGACTACCTGCCCAAGCCGTTCGCCTTCGAGGAGCTGACGGCCCGCGTCCACGCGCTGGGCCGCCGGGTGCGCCCCGCCGACCCGCCGATGCTGGTGCGGGCCGGCATCAGCCTGGACCGGGCGCACCGGCAGGTGTTCCGCGACGGCCGCTACGTGCCGCTCGCCCGCAAGGAGTTCGGCGTGCTGGCCGAGCTGCTCCGTGCCGACGGGGCGGTGGTCTCCAGTGAGACGCTGCTGGAGAAGGTGTGGGACGAGCACACCGACCCGTTCACCAACACCGTGCGGACCACGATGATGAAGCTGCGCCGCAAGATCGGCGATCCACCGGTCATCGAGACCGTCACGGGCGTCGGGTACCGCATCCCGTGACCTTCTCCCCATGGCCGGTGCCAGGGGGCCCCACGCTGAAGGAGATTCGATGAGGACGAGCGTCCGCCTCAGATTCGCGCTGGCCTGTGGCGCGGTCTTCCTCCTGGCCGGAGCCCTCCTGCTTGTCGCGGTCACCCTGGTCGTACGGCAGAGCCTGGAGCCCCGCGACGGGCTGCGGCATCCCGCCTACATCCGGGTATCGAACTTCGTCCTCATGCCCGAACATCCCTCGTACGGGGCGGCGGAGCAGCGGGTCGCGCAGGTCAGGCGCATCTACCAGGCCGACACGATCAAGAACGTGCTCACCGTGGGCGGCCTCGCCCTCATCGCGACGGCCGGGGTCGCGGCGGCGGCCGGCTGGCGGGCCGCCGGCTGGGCGCTCCGCCCCATCAGGTCGGTGACCACGAGCGCGCGGCGCGTCGCGCAGAGCCACGACCTCACCGGGCGGATAGCCCACGACGGGCCGGATGACGAGGTCAAGGAGCTCGCCGACATCGTCGACGTCATCCTGGCCCGCCTGGCCCGCTCCTTCGACGGCCAGCGGCGGTTCGTCGCCAACGCCTCCCATGAGCTGCGCACCCCGCTCACCATCAACCGCACCCTGGTGGACGTGGCGGTCCGGCGGCCCGACGCGACAGAGGACGTCAAGCGGCTCGGCGAGTCCCTGCTACTGGTCAACACCCGCCACGAACGGCTGATCGACGGCCTGCTCGCCCTCGCCGAGGGCGAGCAGGCCGTCCTGGACCGCCGTCCCTTCGACCTGACGGACGTGGTCGAGCACGTGCTCGACCTGGCGGGCAAGGAGGCCGAGGAGCGCGAGGTGACCGTGCACAGGCTGCTGGACCCCGCACCGACCGCAGGTGAGCCGGTGCTGGTCGAGAGGCTCGTGCAGAACCTCGTGGAGAACGCGATCCGGCACAACCACGGCGGCGGCCAGGTGTGGGTGTCCACCCGCCATCGCGCCGACCGGGTGGAGCTGGTGGTGGCCAACACCGGGCTGCCCGTCCCGCCCTACGAGATAGAGACCATCTTCGAGCCGTTCCGGCGGCTCCACGGCGACCGGCTGCGCTCCGATCGCGGCAGTGGTCTGGGACTGTCGATAGTCCGGGTCGTCGCCGAGGCGCACGGCGGTGTCGTGATCGCCGGCTCCAGGGAGGAGGGCGGCCTGACGATCACCGTCGAGCTGCCGTACGAGAGCCCCTGACGGATTCCGGTACGGCTCCGTCCCCCCGGGCGGAGGCCGTACCGGGCGTGCTCTCAGGCGAGCAGTAGTACGAGTGCGGCGAAGGCCGCCCACGCGAGCAGCAGGGCCAGATGTATCCGGCCGGTCATGACCTGCATGGCGATGATCCCCCTTTCTATGCGGAAATCCTGCCTGGCCGCTCTTGGAGGACGGTTGGAAGTCGCTGGAGCCTGCGACCGGCGTCAACGCGGCGGGCAGCGGATCCTAGTTCCTGGTGATCACGCCGCAGGCGACGCGTCCGCCGGAGTCTCCCGCCTTGAGGGTCTCCGCGTCCGGGCCGCCGCCGCCGGCCGGGTCGCCGGCATCGGCGGGGCGGTAGCGGTCGGGGATGTTGGCGTGGTTGTCGGGCAGCGTGTGGATGACGATGGAGCTGCCGTCGGAGTCGAAGAGCTGGCCCACCCGGAAGCGGTCGGTCACGACCGTGGTCTCGCCGGTGCCGTCCTCGGCGACGAGGAGGTTGGGCAGGTCGCCGGAGTGCTGGCCGTGCGTGGCCGGGTGGATGCTGAAGTGCGCGCCCGCGCTGGAGAAGGGGCTGCCGGTGACCGGGTCGACCGCCTTGGGATCGCAGACGCCCCTGGTGTGGATGTGGAAGCCGTGATAGCCGGCGTTCAGGCCGCTGACGGTGACCGTGAGCCTGGACTTGTTGTACAGCCTGTGGTCGATGCTCAGAAAGCCGACGTTCTTTCCGGCCGTGTCCTTGATGACGGCCTCGGCCGACGGCCAGGGCTGTCGCGGTACGTGTGAGGTCGCCTGGGCGGCCGTGCCGGTGCCGGCCACCGGCGCGCCGAGCGCGACGGCCAGGACGAGACAGGTCCTGCGAAACATGAGAGATCCCCCGTACGGTTTCCGGGCTCCCCGCTGTGGAGGGGAGCGGCCCCAGCACAGGTTCATATCCCAGGAAGGGCGGGCGCCCGCGTCACCACGCCGCACTCCTGCGGGTTCAGCCTTACCGGAGCCCCTGACACCCGGTCATCGGGTTATTGAGCATCGCTTACTCATGACCGTCACGGAGCGCTCAGGAACGCTGTGCTCAACGGATACCGGCAAGCACGCGGCCTGCGCCGGAGTGGCGGGGCACGGGTTGCCACTGGGGAGCTGATGACAGTGATCTGGAAGAGAGCCGCGGCACTGACCGCGGCGGCGCTGGCGCTGGCGCTCGGGGGTTCGACGCTGTCCGCGCAGTCGGCGAGCGCCGATCCCGCGGGCGTCTTCAGGACCCTGAACTGGGAGAACGCCGCCGACCGGACCATGCCGGGAGCCCCGCCGCCCGGTTTCATCAAGCAGTGGGAGAAGAGTCACGGTGCCAGCACCGTGACCAGCCCGGTGCGGGACGGCGCCTACGCGGCGAAGTTCGAGCTCAACCGCATGGACCCCCTCATCTCCAACGGCACGCGTGCCGAGATCAGCCAGGACAACAAGCAGCCCGTCAACGCCGAGCGGTGGTACGGCTTCAGCATCAACCTGCCCGCCGACTGGGTCTACGACCCCTCGTCCGAGATCGTGAGCCAGTGGCACCAGTGCGACGAGAGAAACTGCCCGAGTGGCTCGCCACCGCTGGCGCTGCTCACCGACGAGGGGCGCTGGAAGATCGACTTCCGGGGGAAGATCATCGACCTCGGCCCCTACGCCACCGGCAGGTGGACCGACTGGGTCTTCCACGTCAAGTGGCGCACCGACGAAAAGGGAGTACTGGAGGTGTGGCGCGACGGGCAGGAGGCCATGCCGCGGCATATCGGCGCCACGCACGCGGGAGGCCCGTACTCGCCGTACTTCAAGTTCGGCATCTACAAGTGGGACTGGAACAACAAGGACAAGACGACCTCCACCACCACCCAGCGGGTCATGTACTACGACTCGCTGAGGCTGGGCGACGAGCGGGCCACCTACGAGGACGTGAAGCCCGGCGCCGACAGCGCCCCCGTCTGCGCGGCACTTCCCGTGGCGGCCGCATCCGCGTCCACCTTCGAGCCGATCAACCCGCCCGCGCAGGCCGTCGACGGCAACCTGTCCACCCGCTGGTCGGGGCAGGGCTTCGGCGCCTCGCTGTTCCTGGAACTGAGCTCGGTGCGCCGGCTGTGCGGCACCCGGGTCGCCTGGCACCTGGGCGACCAACGGTGGAACGACTACACCGTCTACACCTCGCTGGACAACGTGACCTACACCAAGGCGTGGGAGGGCCGGAGCTCGGGCACGACGACCGGGCTTGAGCAGAAGTTGTTCACGAACGGTCCGCGTGACGCCAAGTACGTGAAGATCTCCTTCTGGAAGAACCCCCAGAACGACTGGGCGAGCATCACCGAAGCGGCCGTCCTCGGCTCCTGACCGGTGCCGCACGCGATCCCACCGCTCCCGTGCCGCCGTCGCGCGGCACGGGAGCACCCGGCGACATTTCCCCTGCGGAGAGGCGACTCCCGATGCGACGACCCGGCCCCATCCCCCTGATGATCGCGCTGGCGGCCGCCGGCGCCTTGACGACCACCGGGTTCACCACCGGAGCCCCCACCCCGGCCAAGGTCGCAGCCACGGTCACCGCTTCCGCGGCCGGCAACGACCCCGTCGATGGCGTGGGCATGATCTACCCGACCAGGGCCGGGGGGCAGGTCTGGCACCTGTCGAACAATCCCGGCGGCGACCCCCGCCTCGACGGGGCGACCATGACGCCCAACCCGGACGGCACCTTCAGCGTGCGGGACACCGCGGCCCGGATCGGCGTCTCCACGACCACCTACGACCAGGACGAGGACGAGGACGGTCTCACCTGGCGCCAGCCCGACCTGCGCTCGCGGGGCTTCATGCACGACGCCAACGACTGGCGCAACGTGGAGATCACCGGATACGTCCGCTACGTCAGCGGCACCGACGACAGCGACGCCTTCACCTGGTACGCGCGCGGCGCCCGGCACACCGGCAGCGGCCAGACCCCCCAGACGTGCTGGGGAACCGCCTACAAGGGCGATCTGCGCTACGCCGACGGGGCCGTCAAGATCGAGAAGGAGCTCTACCACCTCGGGGGCGACGGATACGCGAAGGGCACCTACACCGGGGGCGGTGCCTCGATCAAGGGCAAGATGGTCGGCTTCAAGGTGGTCATGTACGACATCCCGGGAGGTGTCCGGGTGGAGGCGTACCTCGACCGGGCGGGGAACAACACCTGGACCCGCGTCACGTCCCGCGACGACACCGGCACATGGGCCATCGAGACGGACAACCGCTGCGGCGGCACCCGTACCGAGAAGGTGACCTGGGGCGGCCCGAAGGCGGCGTTCCGCTGGGACGACGCCACCAAGGTCGACCTGACCAAGTTCAGCGTCCGGGAGATCGCCCCCGGCGGCCCGGCGAACCCCTGCCCGGCGAAACTGACCGCCGCCGGTGCGACCGCCAGCACGTGGGAGGAGATCAACCCGCCCGCGAACGCGATCGACGGCAACCTGGCCACGCGCTGGTCGGGGCAGGGGTACGGCGCGAACCTGGTGCTCGACCTGGGCACCTCGCGCCCGGTGTGCGGGGTCGACGTCGCCTGGCACCTGGGCAACACGCGGTGGAACGACTACACCGTCTACACCTCGCCGGACAACGTGACCTACACCAAGGTGGCGGAGGGCCGCAGTTCGGGCACCACTCTGAACGCGGAACCGTACCGCTTCCCGCAGCGCCAGGCCCGGTTCGTCCGCATCTCGTGGTGGAACAGCTCCGCGGGCAACGGCTGGGCCAGTATCGCCGAGGCCACCGCCATCGGCGCCTCCTGACCTCTCGCGTCCGTGCTCTTCGATCCGTCACGTTCGCGCCTTCCGGACCCCGGCCGGTGTCCTGGGACACCGGCCGGGCGGCCTCCACTGCCGACAGGGAGATCACACATGTCACGAAGGAAACCCGTACGGGCGGCGCTCTGCGCCCTCCTCCTGCTGCTGTCGGCGCTCGGCGCCGGAGGCACCGCACAGGCCGACGAGCAGGCCCGAGGCCGAGCCGTCGCCGTCCCCTCCGACGTCGTCCCGGCCATTCCCGGGTGTACCACCGCCCAGCCGGTCTCCGGCGTGACGGCCAGCACCTGGGAGCCGGTGAACCCGCCGCAGCAGGCGGTCGACGGCGACACCTCCACCAGGTGGTCGGGGGAGGGGTTCGGCGCGAACCTGGTGCTCGACCTGGGCCAGGCGCGCACCATGTGCGGCCTGAAGATCGCCTGGCACCGGGGCGACCTGCGGTGGAACGACTTCGACATCTACACTTCGCCGGACGGCGCGGCCTACACCAAGGTCTGGGCCGGCCGCAGCTCCGGGAGCACCGCGGGCTTCGAGAGCTACCCGTACGCCGCGCCGGTCAGCGCCCGCTACGTGCGGATCTCCTTCTGGCAGAGCCTGGAGGGCTCCTGGGCCAGCGTCAGCGAGACCGCCGCGCTCGGCCCCGACGGGGGCCAGGGCGGCGAGCAGGTGGTCGTGGCGGCGGGTGACCTGGTCACCACCTGCCAGGGCAGCGGCTGCGCGCACACGCGCACCTCCGACAGGGTCCTCGCCATCGACCCCGCCGCCGTGCTGACCCTGGGCGACAACCAGTACGAGAACGGCACCTATGACGAGTTCACCCGCTACTACGCGCCGACCTGGGGCCGGTTCAAGGCGAGGACCAAACCGACGCCGGGCAACCACGAGTACGGGCTCGGCGACGGAGCGGCGGGCTACTTCAAGTACTTCGGCGCGGCGGCCACACCCGCGGGGAAGAGCTGGTACAGCTTCGACCTGGGCAACTGGCACATCGTCTCGCTCAACTCCGAGACGAGCCGGACCGCGGGCAGCGAGCAGGTCACCTGGCTCCAGAACGACCTCGCTCGCAACACCAAACCCTGCGTGCTGGCCTACTGGCACCGCCCGCTCTTCAGCTCCGGCTCCTCGCACGGCAACTTCCCCAACATGAGGCCGTTCTGGGACGTCCTGTACGGCGTCCGCGCGGACCTGGTGCTCAGCGGTCACGACCACGACTACGAGCGGTTCGCGAAGCAGAAGCCGACCGCCGAGCCCTCCTCGTCGGGGATCCGGCAGTTCATCGTCGGCACCGGGGGCGCGTCGACGAGCCCCTTCGGCACGATCCGGGCCAACAGCGAGAAGCGCCTGCTGGCGAACGGGGTGCTCAAGCTCACCCTGGCCGCGGGCGGCTACTCGTGGCAGTTCGTGCGGTACGACGGCGCGGTCCTCGACAGCGGGGGCCCGGTCTCCTGCAACTGATCGGGTCTTCGCCTCAGGTCCCCACTCGTCCGTACCCGCGGGTGACCGGCCCGGTCACCGCTCCACCGCTCGCAGAGGAGGCGGTTCCACGTGTACCTGTCGACCGCCGGGTCCGCGCCCGTGGCACGGGAGGGCGGCCCGGTCCGCCGCCTGCTGTCGGGCAACGTGCTCGCACTGGGCCTGGTCAGCCTGGTGACGGATGTCTCCGCCGAGATGGTGGCCGCGGTGTTGCCCGCCTATCTCGTGCTGGGGCTACACCTCGGCATGGTCCAGTACGGCGTGCTCGACGGGCTCCACGCCGGCATGACCGCGGTGTTCAGGCTCGCAGGCGGGTACGCGGCCGACAGGTGGCGTCTACGCAAGGCGGTCGCCGGTTTCGGGTACGGCCTGTCGGCCCTGGCCAGGCTCGGCCTGCTCGCGGCGGGGCCGTCCGTGGCGGGGATCGGCGGCGCGCTGGCGGCCGACCGGATCGGCAAGGGGCTGCGCACCCCGCCGCGCGACGCGCTGATCACCCTGTCGGTTCCGGAACCCATGCTGGGGCGGGCCTTCGGGATCCACCGCACGATGGACGCGGTGGGAGCCTTTCTCGGGCCGCTGGCCGCGCTCGCGGTGCTGGCCCTGGCGGGCTCCGGCCAGGCGTTCCCGGCGGTGTTCGTGGCGAGCTTCTGCGCCGCGACCCTCGGCGTGCTGCTGCTGGCGCTGTTCGTCCGGGACCGGCGCGAGCCGGCTCCGCTCGCCGAGCGGCGGGCCCGGACCTCACCGTGGGAGCTGCTCCGGGCCCCGGGGGTGCGGCGGGTCTGGTCGGCCGCCGTGCTCCTCGGCCTGGTCACGATCGGTGACGGGTTCGTCTATCTGATCCTGCAGCGCCGCGAGGATCTGTCGATCATGTGGTTTCCCCTGCTCGCGGTGGGGACGAACCTGGCCTACCTGCTGCTGGCGACGCCGATGGGCCGGCTCGCCGACCGGGTGGGCCGCGGCACGACGGTGATGGCCGGATGCGCGGCCCTGCTCGGCGTGTACGTGCTGCTCGCGACGGGAGGCGGGTCCATCCCGCTGGTCCTGCTGCTCTACGGAACCTTCTACGCCGCGACGGACGGGGTACTGATGGCGTGCGCCGGGCCTGTCGTGCCCGAACGGTGGCGTACCAGCGGGATGGCGGTCGTGCAGACCGGGCAGGCGCTGGCCTATCTGGTCTCCTCGGCGGCCTTCGGCGCGGTGTGGCAGATGTGGGGACCGGCCCCGGCCTGCTGGGCCGCCGCGGGGGCCGTCGCGTTCGCGCTCCCGCTGTGCGGGCGGTGGCTGCGATGAGGGCCCGCGTCGCCGTCGCGATCCTGGCCACCGCCGTCCTGGCGGCGGTGGCGGTCGGGTTCGCGCTGCTGTCCGGCGCCGCGCGGCCGGACGCGCCCGCGACACCGTTCACCGCCTCGCCCGCCGCCTCACCCGTCACCGGCCTGCCGGCCGGGCCCGGCGTGCTGGTGCGCAGCACCGCCGACGGGCCGGAGCACGGCAGGCTCGTCGTCGCGGGCCGGGGCCGGCGCGACGTCCTGGCCCTGGCCTGCGTCCGCGCGTACGCGGCGGGCGGCACCGGCGTCTGCCTGCGTGAGGAGGCGGACGCGCCGGGCTCCTACGAGACCGTGCTGTTCGACACGCGCCTGCGGCAGACCTGGTCCAGCCCGTTCGCCGGGGTGCCCAGCCGCGCCAGAGTGTCGGCGAGCGGGCGGATGGTGTCGTGGACCGTGTTCGTCCAGGGCGACTCCTACAACGACGCCGGTGCGTTCTCCACCCGCTCGGGAATCCTCGACACCCGTACCGGGGATGTGGCCGGCACCCTGGAGACCTTCGCCGTCACCCGTGACGGCCGCCCGTACGAGGCCGCCGACGTGAACTTCTGGGGTGTCACGTTCGCCGCGGACGACAACCGCTTCTACGCCACCATGTCGACCGGCGGCCGGACGTACCTCGTCGAGGGCGACTTCGCGGCGCGGCGCGTGCGGACCCTCCGCCAGAACGTGGAGTGTCCCTCGCTGTCGCCGGACGGCACCCGGCTGGCCTTCAAGAAACCCCAGCCAGGCGGGGCGTGGCGACCTGCCGTCCTGGACCTGGCGACCATGTCCGAGACCCCGCTGGCCGAGACGCGCGCCGTCGACGATCAGCCCGCCTGGCTCGACGACCGCACGGTGATGTACGGCGTGGCGAGGGACGCGCGGCACTCCGACGTCTGGGCCGTTCCCGCGGACGGCGGGGGCCGCGCGCGCCTGCTGGTCCCCGACGCGGAGTCCCCCGCACCTCTGGGCTGACCCGTCCGGACCCGCCGCGGAGGCCGCGGCCGGGTTCCGTCACGGCACCCGTCCCGGCCTCCGCTGTCAGGGGCCGCTGCTGCCGGTCCCGCCGTGGGGGCCGTCCGAGGACCGGTCCCGTCGCCAGGGGCTCGGCCGGTCCTGTCAGGGGAGCCGGCCCGGGCCGGTCCCGCCGCCCGGTGGATCCGGTGAGAGCCAGGTCAGGCCCACCGGCGGTACCGGCCGTGGCAGGCCGAGGGCCTCGGCCAGGTCCTCCCGTCCCCGGACGCCGAGCTTGCCGTAGGCGCGTTGCAGGTGGTTGGCGACCGTCCGCCTGGACAGGCCGAGGTGCTCGGCGATGGCGTCGTTGGTCATGCCGCCCGCCGCGAGCTCGCACGTCTCGCGCTCGCGCTCGCTCAGTGCCGCCTGCGGCTCGGCCCGCACCGCCCACGGCGGCCCGTACCCCTCGCACAGCCGGGCCAGGTCACGCCCCTGGATCCGTAACCGGGCCACCAGGCGTTCCGCGCCCCGCCGGGCGGCGAAGTCGGTCGCGGTCGACAGGGCTTCCCTGGCCAGGCTGTTGTAGCCGCGCTCCGCCAGCTCGTCCGCCACGGAGAGCAGGGCGTCGACGTCCCCGCCGGCGGCCGCCCGGCCGTGCCGGTCGAACAGCGTGAACAGCTCGCTGTCGCAGCGGGCGACCACCTCGTGCAGGGACTCCGCGACGGTGCGCGAGGGGCGCAGCCGTACCGAGTGGTAGAACGCCTCGACCGCCTTGGTGAACCACCCCGCCGACCGGTAACGCATGCCCAGCGAGGCCACGGCCTCCGCGACCTTCGCCCGGCCCGCCCCGGCCTCCGCTGCTCCGCCGGCCAGGGCGTCGACGCGGAGCCTCGCCAGGTCCAGGTGGCTGTGCAGGTTCGACGTGGCGGGAAGCCGCCGGGTGACCTCCTCCAGCGTCCGGCGACCCTCGTCGAACCGGCCCACGGCGGCCAGGCAGGCGGCGTGCTCGGCGAAGACGTAGATCTGGATCGGAAAGGGCACGTGGCGGTCGAGGAGCGTGCGGGCCTCCCGGAAGTGGGGCAGCGCCCGGCTCGGCCGTCCCGCCCACACCTCGCAGATGCCCAGCTCGAAGGTGAGCAGCGCGGCCTCGGCCGAGACCTCCCGCTCGACGGCCGCCCGGTAGCCGGAGCGGGCCACGGCGAACGCCTCGCCGAGCCGGCCCGCCAGGGCGAGGGCCTGCACGTGACAGGCCGCCGTGGCGGCACCCATCGCGCCCCACACCCGAGGTGCGCCCAGCCGCCCCGCCGCGTAGCCGTCGGCCACCTGCGAGGGCCGGCCGAGGTAGATGTTCAGGTACGCCTGGAGCGGGTCGCAGACGCTCGCGATCACGCCGTCCCGCACCCCGGCGGACAGCTGGGCCAGGTCGGCCGGGACCAGATCGGAGACGAGCCCCGTCGCGCCGTCGCCGAAGGCGATCAGCGCCAGCTCGGCGACGGCCAGCTCGGCGGTGGCCTCCCCGTCCAGGGGACCCGCGGCACGGGCCTGCCGGACGATCTTCTCCGCCTCGGCGGGGCGCCGCAGGTTCCAGAACAGGTTGAGCGCGCGCAACGCCGCCACCTTGGCGAGCTCGTCCGGCGAACCGGTCCCGCCGGACATGCGCCTGCCCAGCAGAAACTCCGCCTCGGTCGCCTTGTCCTGGGCGACCAGGGCCCGCGCCAGCACGTCCGCGCCCGCCGTGGTGCCGGCGTGGCGTGCCAGCCGTTCGGCCAGCGGGGCGTCGCAGCGCGCCAGCGCGTCGGAGGCGGCGCCCACCACCTGGTCGCCGGGCACCGGGTCGCCCGCGGCCAGCTGCCACGTCACCGCTTGCAGCCGCGCCTGGTCCACGGCCGCCCGGCCGTGGACCACCGCGCGGGCGAGCGTGCGGTAGACGTCCCGGCGCTCGTCCGCGCCGGATCGGGCCCGGACGGTCTCGCCGTACAGCGGATGCCCCAGCCGGACCACGAGGTCGCGGTGTACCCGCTCGACCGCGATCAGTGCGCGCTGTTCCAGCTCCACCAGTACGGACGTGTCCACGAGTGCCTCGATCACGTCGAGCGACACCGGCTCGGCGTGCGCCACGTACGACAGCGCACGGGCCTCGTCACCGGTGAGGCCGCCGAGCAGGCCCGTGACCAGGTCGCGCAGCCCGTGCTGGGACGGTATCCGGCCCTTCCACCGCCACATCTCGCTGACCCGGCGCAAGGTTCCCGAGGCCAGGCAGGCCTCCACGAGATGGCGGAGGAACAGCGGGTTGCCTCGTGTGACGCGCCACAGCCGGTCGACGGTCAGCCCGTCGACCGGCCCGTCCAGCGCCGCGCCGAGCAGGGCGCCGACCGTCGCGCGGTCCAGCGGCTCGACCGCCGACGTCTGGACGAAGGGACGGCGCAGCAGTGCCGTGACGGCCGGTGCGTCCGTGCGGCCGGTCCTGGCGGTGGCGAGGATGCGCGCCCCCGCGGTGGCGGCCAGATGCTGGACCAGGGCGACGGACGCCTCGTCGAGGTGATGCACGTCGTCGATGACCACGACGCACGTGCGGTCGCCCGCGGCCTCGCGCAGCGCGTCGGCGGCGGCGCCGAAGACGTTCGCCGTGTCCCGGTGGACCTGTTCGGGCAGCAGGGCCGCCATCGTCGCGAACGGCAGGCCGCTCGACGCCTCGGCCCCGGCCGTCACGACGACGTGCATGCCCTCGTCACGGCAGCCGAGCACGATCGGGTCCAGCAGCCGGGACTTGCCGACTCCCGCCTCGCCGACGAGCAGCACGCCCGGCTCGCCCTGCCGTCCGAGCCGGGCCACGGCGGCCCGGGTCTCGGCTGCCCGTCCGACGAAGGGCCAGGCAGGGCGGTGGTTCCCGGCGCCGGCGCCGTGCCCGCCGTGGGGCTCGTCATGGGGTATCGCCTCCGGCGCGTCGCCATACGGGCGCACATGACCTCCCTCAACGCCGGAAGTTCATCAGGGGTCGATCTTTACCCACGATTATGGGAGGAATATCACGTGGAATCCGTGGCGGCCGATGAATAATCCAACTCACCGGCGCCTGGAGTCGGTGCGGGGAACGGCGATCGCGAGACAGCCGGAGGGTTGTGAACCGGCGCGGGGACCGATCGGCGGGAAATCGGCCAGACGGGAGCAGGCCCGGACATCCGGAGGTCATGATCGACGGTTCCGGAGCCTTCGACGCCCTTGGGGCCGTCGCCGGCGGGGGATGGCCCACGGCCGGCCGGGAGGAGGAGGTGCGCGAGATCCTCGCGGCGCTGGCGATGTCCCCGGGATCGGGGGTGCTCCTCACCGGTGAGCCCGGGGTGGGCAAGACCCGCCTCGCGGACCTCGTCCTCGACCTGTCCGCCGCGACGGGAACCCTGATCATCCGGGGCGCCGCGACCGAGGCCACCCGGGACATCTCCGGGGTGGGGATCGCCGCCCTGCGCGTCTCCGGTGGTTCCACCGGCTCCCCTTCCGGGCTTTCCGTCGTCTCCGGCCTGCTGGCCGGTGTTCGCGACGGTGCTCGCGACGGTGTTCCGAGGGGCGTCCCGGGTGACGTTCACGACGCCGCCCTGGAAGGGGCGGGGGGTGGGGATCCGGCCCGGCGGATCGTGCTCGGCATCGACGACGTCGACCAGCTCGACGCGGCCTCGGCCGCCGTCGTGGGCGACCTCGTCAGGACCGGGGGCGTCACGCTGCTTCTCACCGCGCGCTCCGGGGCGCCTCTCGACGGCCCCCTCGCCCGGGTGTGCGGCAGGGGACCGCTGGTCGTACTGCCCGTGGCGAACCTCTCCCGTGCCGTCGTCCTCCACCTGCTCGCCGACGTCATGGAAGGGCCGGTCGACGGGCTCACCGCCGACGTGCTGTGGCGGATCACCCGCGGGAACCCGCTGCTGCTCCGGCGCGTCGTCGGCATCGGCCTCGAAACCGGGGACCTCGCGCGATCGCGCGAGGTCTGGTCCTGGCGCGGGTCTCCCGGCGGCCACCCCCGCCTGCACGAGCTCGTCGCGGCCGACCTCGCCACGCTCGGTGCGGGGGAGACGAGGGCGCTGGAATACGTCGCACTGACGGGGTCCCTCCCCCGGGCGACGGCCGAGCACCTGGCCGGACCCGCGATCGTCGGGGAGCTGGCGCATCGGGCCGTCATCACCCTCACCCCACGCGGGGGAACGGACGAGGTCACCATGTCCCATCCGCTTCACCGGCAGGCCCTGCTCGCCGGGATCGGACCCCTGCGGCGAAGGCAGAGATACCGGGAGCTGGTGACCGCCGCGGGCGAGGCGGGTGTGCCCGACCCCGGCGACCCGGCGGCGGTGCTCTGGCGACTGGAGGCCGACCTCGACGTCCCGGCGTCACAGGCGCTGGTGGCGGGTGGGCGCGCGCTCGCCTCGGGCGACCCCGTGCTCGCCGAGAGTCTCGCCCGTCACGTCCCCGGCGCGCCGGGCGCGGTCCTCCGGGGCCAGGCGCTGATCGCCCAGGGGCGGGCGGCGGACGGCGAGCGCCTGCTGGCCGACCACGGGGGAGGCACCGCCGAGACGGTGGCGCTGCGCTCGCTGAACCTGTTCTGGGGGCTCAGCCGGCCCGACGACGCGCACGAGACGATGGCACACCATCCGGGCACGGAACGATCCGCCGACCTCCGCGTGGCCGAACTCGGACTCGCGCTCTTCACCAGAGCCACCCCGCTCACCGGAACCACGGCGCCCCTCGCCGGGACCGCGTCCGAGACCGAGCCGCCCACGCCCCCCGCCCGCGGCCCGTTGAACCCGTTGGTCGCCGATGCCGCCACGGTCCTGCGGGCCTACCGGCTCACCTTCCGCGGCAGGCCGGCGCGGGCGGCGGAGGACTTCGACCGGGGGCCGCTGAGACTGCCGGCGCGGTGGCCCGCCATGCGGGGCTCGGCCGCGGCCTGCCACGTTCACGCGCTCGTCCTGGCGGGCCGGCTCCGCGAGGCGCTTCTCCTCGTCGACACCTACTACGAGGAGGCCGTACGACGCGCGGAGCCGTCGGAAGTCGCCATCGTCGGGCACGTGCGGGGTCACTGCCGGCTGTGGGCGGGCTCGCCACGGCGGGCGCTCGCCCCGTTGCGGGAGGCGCGAGCGCTGGTCGACGAGCACGTACCGTTTCCGATGCGGGTCTTCATCGGCTGCGAGTACGCCGTGTGCGTCGCCGCCCTCGGACGCTCGCAGGAGGCGTTCCAGGAGCTGGACCGGCTCCGCGAGCTGATACCCGGCGATCTGGGACTGCGCGACAGGCTGGAGTTCAGCCGGATCCGGTTGCTCGCCCACTCCGGCCGGCTGGCCCACGCCACCGATCTCGCCAACCGGCTCGCCGACCGCTACCTACGCGACTCGCGGCTCACCACCGGGGTCGAGTGCGCCTACTACCACGTCCGTCTCCGCCCGTCGTCCAGGGCCGCGGCCCGCCTTCGGGAGGCCGCGGGCGCCTGCGACAGCCCGCTCTTCGAACTCTTCGCCGACCACGCCGAGGCGCTGACCGCGCGCGACGGTGCGGTGCTGCGCGGCATCGCCGACCGGTTCGCCGAGCTCGGCTATCTGGGGCTGGCCCTGGAGGCCGCGAGTGCGGCGCCCGGCGGCGGCCACGCGGCACGACGGCGCCTCGACGACCTCGTCGAACGCTGTGACGGCCACCGTCCCCCGTGGCCCCCGTCCTTCGCGGGCTCTACGGCCCTGACCAGCAGGGAGCGGGAGATGTGCGAGCTGGCGGCGGCGGGGCTCAGCGACTCCGCCATAGCCGCGAACCTCGGCGTCTCGGTACGTACCGTGACCAACCTGCTGGGGAGGGCCTACCACAAGCTGGGCGTCCACAGCCGCCGGCAACTCGGCGCCGTACTCCCGCTGTCACCGGACCGGGAGGGCGGCGGGTGACGGTACCGCGGGCCCCGACCAGGCCCGGCCCGCGTGGTGACGCGGGCCGGACAGGGCCGGTGGCGATCAGTTGGCGCGCTTGGCGCGGGCGGTGGTCCTGGCGCGGGTCGAGGCGTCGAGGACGACCTTGCGGATGCGCACGTTCTCCGGCGTGATCTCCACGCACTCGTCCTCGCGGATGAACTCCAGCGCCTGCTCCAGCGAGAGCTGGCGCGGCGGGATCAGCGTCTCCGTCGTGTCGCTCGTCGAGGAGCGCATGTTGGTGAGCTTCTTCTCCTTGGTGATGTTCACATCCATGTCGTCGGAGCGCGAGTTCTCACCGACGATCATGCCCTCGTAGACCTCGGTGGTCGGCTGGACGAACAGCACGCCGCGCTCCTGCAGGTTCAGCATGGCGAACGGGGTCACCGGGCCCGGCCGGTCGGCCACCAGCGAGCCGTTGTTGCGGGTGCGCAGCTCACCGAACCACGGCTCGTAGTTCTCGAACACGTGGTTCACGATGCCGGTGCCGCGGGTCTCGGTCAGGAACTCGGTGCGGAAGCCGATCAGGCCGCGGGCCGGGACCACGAACTCCATCCGGATCCAGCCGGTGCCGTGGTTGGTCATGTGCTCCATGCGGCCCTTGCGGACGGCCAGCAGCTGGGTGATCGCCCCGAGGTACTCCTCCGGGCAGTCGATGGTCACCCGCTCGACCGGCTCGTGGACCTTGCCGTCGATGAGCTTGGTGACGACCTGCGGCTTGCCGACGGTCAGCTCGTAGCCCTCGCGGCGCATCTGCTCGACCAGGATGGCCAGCGCCAGCTCGCCGCGGCCCTGCACCTCCCAGGCGTCGGGGCGGTCGGTCGGCAGGACGCGCAGCGACACGTTGCCGACGAGCTCCTTGTCCAGCCGGTCCTTGACCATGCGGGCGGTGACCTTGGAACCCTTGACCCTGCCGACCAGCGGCGAGGTGTTGGTGCCGATGGTCATGGAGATCGCGGGCTCGTCGACCGTGATGAGGGGCAGCGGGCGCGGGTCGTCGGGGTCGGCGAGGGTCTCGCCGATCATGATGTCCGGGATGCCGGCGATCGCGATGATGTCACCGGGACCCGCCTCCTCGGCGGGCTTGCGCTCCAGCGCGTCGGTCATCAGCAGCTCGGTGATCTTCACTCGCTGGATGGTGCCGTCGGTGCGGCACCAGGCGACCTGCTGGCCCTTCCTGATGGTGCCCTGGTGGACGCGGCAGAGCGCGATCCTGCCCAGGTAGGAGGAGGCGTCGAGGTTGGTGACGTGCGCCTGCAGCGGGGCCGTCGGGTCGTACGTCGGCGCCGGGATGGTGTTCTTGATCACCTCGAACAGCGGCTCCAGGTCCTCGGAGTCCGGCATGGCGGCGTCCTCGGGACGGTTGAGCGAGGCGCGGCCGGCCTTGGCCGAGGCGTAGACGATCGGGAAGTCGATCTGCTCCTCGGTGGCGTCCAGGTCGATGAAGAGCTCGTAGACCTCGTCCACGACCTCCTTGATCCGGGCGTCGGGGCGGTCGACCTTGTTGATGCACAGGATGACCGGCATCTTGGCGGCGAACGCCTTGCGCAGCACGAACCGGGTCTGCGGCAGCGGGCCCTCGGAGGCGTCGACCAGCAGCACCACGCCGTCGACCATGGACAGACCCCGCTCGACCTCGCCGCCGAAGTCGGCGTGGCCGGGGGTGTCGATGATGTTGAGCGTCATACCGCCGTGCTTGACCGCGGTGTTCTTCGCGAGAATGGTGATGCCCTTCTCGCGTTCGAGGTCGTTGGAGTCCATGACACGGTCGTCCACGTCCTGGTTGACGCGGAATGCGCCCGACTGCCAGAGCATGGCATCCACGAGAGTGGTCTTGCCGTGGTCGACGTGCGCGATGATCGCGATGTTCCGCAGGTCGTCGCGGCTGTTCAAAGGCATGATGGAGTCTCACTCTGTGATCGTGGAGGCGGCCGCGGAACCTGCGGCTCCCCCATTTTAGTTGATCCGGACAATCGCTCTCACGCCTCTGACAGATGAAGTGCGGCAATTCACGCTCCGAGCCCCCTGTTCACGCCGGATGAGGTCGGTCGTGACCGGCTGCGGGGCGGGCGATCCCTAAGCTCGGATCCATGCCCTACGCACCGTCGTTCCCCGTGATGCTCATGACCCGGGACAATCTGCGGATCGATGCCGCGCACACCCCGTCGCGCGGGGCGGCCGACCTCGGAATCGTGCTGGCCCACGGCTTCACCGGATCGCACAGGGAACGCGCCACCCGCCGCATCGCCCACGTGCTCAGCGGGTTCGGCGGGGTGGTGGCGTTCGACTTCCGGGGGCACGGCCGCTCGGGGGGACTGTCGACGGTGGGCGACCTGGAGATCCTCGACCTGGACGCGGCGGTGCGGCACGCGCGGGCGATCGGCTACCGCAAGGTGGCGACCGTCGGGTTCTCCCTGGGCGGGGCAGTGGCCCTGCGGCACGCGGGGGTGCTCGGCGGGGTGGACGCGGTGGTGTCGGTGAGCGCGCCGGCGCGGTGGTACTACCGGGGGACCCGGCCGATGCGCCAGGTGCACTGGGCGATCGAGAGGCCGGTCGGGCGACTGTTCACCCGGCTGGGCAAGAACACCCGGATCATGAAGGGCGTGTGGGACCCGTTGCCGCTGGCGCCGTACGCGGCGGCCGCGAAGATCTCACCGGCGCCGCTGCTCGTCGTGCACGGGGACGCGGACCCGTTCTTCCCCCTCGAGCACGCGTACCAGATCTACGGGTACGCGAGCGAGCCGAAGGAGCTGTGGGTCGAGCCCGGGTACGGCCACGCGGAGTCGGCGGCCACCCCGGAACTGGTCCGCCGCATCGGTGGGTGGGCCGTCGCCCGTTTCGGTCCGCCGGAGGGTGTTTACTCCTCTTGAGGGTTGGTTACAGCGGGGGACGGGGCGCATGCGGAGTATCTATGTGGCGGGTCTCGGGCGGGGAGACGGCAGGCAGATCGTCGAGCTCGGTCTGATGGAGCTGCTCACCCGGAGGGCCGGCCGCACGGGGGTGTTCCGGCCGATCACCGGGGACGGCGAGGACCGCATCCTGGACCTGCTCAGGAGCAGGTACCATCCCGCGGCGGCGGTGACGGGGGTGAGCGCCGAGAAGGCCGCGGAGATCTACGCGGAGCGGGGCGTCGAGGAGCTCGTCGGCCGGCTGGTCGCCCGCTTCCACACGCTGGAGCGGGAGTGTGACGCGCTGCTGGTGCTCGGCAGCTACTTCGACACCGACGACCTGCCGCGCGAGCTGGGGTTCAACGCCCGCCTGGCCGCCGAGTTCGGCGCCCCGGTGATCGTGGTGGTGGGCGCGCACGGCGACGCCGCCGAGGAGATCGCGGCCGAGATGCGCACCGGCTACCAGGTCTTCTCCGACCTGGGCTGCACCGTGCTCGCGGTGATCGCCAACCGGGTGCCCGAGGGCACGGTCGTCGACTGTGAGCTCCCGGTCCCCTGCTACGCCATCCCCGAGCGGCCGTCGCTGTCGGCGCCGACCGTCGGGCAGGTCATGCGGGCGGTGGAGGCGGAGCTGATCCAGGGCGACGAGGACAGCCTGCTCCGCGACGTGTTCGGATTCGTGTTCGGCGGTGCGACGCTCCCGGTGTTCCTGGAGCACCTGGCCGACGGCGCGCTGGTGATCGCACCGGGCGACCGCGCGGACCTGCTGCTGGTCTCGCTGGCCGCCGAGGCGGCCGGTACGGTGAGACCGGCCGGGGTCGTGCTCACCGTGGGGGAGCGGCCCACGGCGGCCGTACGGGCGCTCACAGCCCGTCTGGCGCCCAGCATGCCGGTGCTCGCGGCCGACGGGGGCAGTTTCGAGGTGGCGACCATCCTGGCGGGCCTGGAGGGGCGGCTCACCGCGGACAACCCCCGCAAGATCGAGACGGCGCTGGGCCACTTCGAGGCCCATGTGGACGCCGCCGCCCTGGCCGACCGGATCGAGCTGACCCGCTCGAAGCGGGTCACCCCGATGATGTTCGAGCACACCCTGCTGGAGCGGGCGCGGGCCGACCGGCGGCACATCGTGCTGCCCGAGGGCGAGGAGGACCGCATCCTGCGGGCGGCGGACATCCTGCTGCGGCGCGGCATCGTCGACATCACCCTGCTGGGCAGGGAGGACGTGGTACGGCGGCGGATCGCCGACCTCGGCCTCGACCCGTCGGGCGTGACCGTCGTCGATCCGCTGACCTCGCCGCTGCGCGAGTCGTTCGCCCAGGATTACGCCGGGTTGCGGGCGCACAAGGGCGTCACCTTCGAGCGGGCCGTGGACGTGGTCGCCGACGTCAACTTCTTCGGCACGATGATGCTGCACCGGGGCCTCGTGCACGGCATGGTCTCCGGGGCCGCGCACACCACGGCCGCGACGATCCTGCCCGCCTTCCAGATCATCAGGACGGTCCCCGGCACCTCGATCGTCTCCTCGGTGTTCTTCATGTGCCTGGCCGACCGGGTGCTCGTCTACGGCGACTGCGCGATCAACCCCGACCCGGACGCCGAGCAACTCGCCGACATCGCGATCTCCTCGGCCCGTACGGCGGAGCGCTTCGGCGTCGAGCCGAGGGTCGCGATGCTGTCCTACTCCACCGGCGAGTCGGGCAGCGGCGCCGACGTCGACAAGGTCCGCGCCGCCACCGCCCTGGTCGCCGAGCGCGCGCCGGACCTGCTGGTCGAGGGGCCCATCCAGTACGACGCGGCGGTGGACGCCCGCGTCGCCGCGGCCAAGCTGCCCGGGTCGCGGGTCGCGGGCCGGGCGACCGTGCTGATCTTCCCGGACCTGAACACCGGCAACAACACCTACAAGGCGGTGCAGCGCTCGGCCGGGGCCGTCGCGGTCGGGCCGGTTCTGCAGGGACTGCGCCGGCCGGTCAACGACCTGTCACGCGGCGCCCTGGTCGACGACATCGTGAGCACCGTCGCCATCACCGCCATCCAGGCACAGGAGGTCACGCTGTGAGCCGGGTGCTGGTCCTCAACTCCGGGTCGTCCTCGGTGAAGTACCGGCTGCTGAGCGGTGCCGAGCACCTGGCCTCGGGAGTGGTGGAGCGGATCGGCGAGCTCGGCTCTCCGGTGCCCGACCACCGGGCGGCCCTGAAGGTGGTCGCCGACCTGCTCGCCGCCGAAGGGCTGGGGCTCGACTCTCCCGAGCTCGTCGCGATCGGGCACCGGGTGGTGCACGGCGGCACGACCTTCGCCGAGCCCACACTGATCACCGACGAGGTGGTCAGGAAGATCGAGGAGCTCATCCCGCTCGCCCCCCTGCACAATCCCGCCAACCTGATGGGCATCGAGGTGGCGCGGCGGCTCCGCCCCGATCTGCCGCAGGTGGCCGTCTTCGACACCGCCTTCCACGCGACGATTCCCCCGGCCGCCTCGACGTACGCGATCGACCGGGGGGTGGCCGAGCGGCTGGGCGTGCGGCGCTACGGCTTCCACGGCACCTCACACGCGTACGTCTCCCGCCAGGCCGCGCTCCTCGCGGACCGGCCGGAGGCCAACGTGATCGTCCTGCATCTCGGCAACGGGGCCAGCGCCTCGGCGGTGTCCGCGGGGCGGTGCGTGGACACGTCCATGGGCATGACCCCGCTGGAGGGCCTCGTCATGGGCACCCGCAGCGGCGACCTGGACCCGGCGATCGTCCTCTATCTGGCGCGTGCCGGAGGCATGTCCCTCGACGAGATCGACGTGCTGCTCAACCGCCGCAGCGGGATGCTCGGCCTCTGCGGTGACAACGACATGCGCGCGGTGGCGGAGCGGGTGAGCGAGGGCGACCCGGACGCCGAGCTGGCCATGTCGGTCTACTGCCACCGGCTCCGCAAGTACGTCGGCGCCTACTACGCGGTCCTCGGCACCGTCGACGTCATCGCCTTCACCGGAGGGGTGGGGGAGAACTCCGCGCTGGTCAGGGAGCGGTCGCTGGCCGGTCTCGGGGCGCTCGGCATCACCGTGGACCCGGCGCGCAACGTGCGGGGCGGCACGATCATCTCCCCTGACGGGGGCGGTGTGCGGGTCGCGGTGATTCCCACGGACGAGGAGTTCGAGATCGCCAGGCAAACTCTGCTGGTGGTTTCGCGAACCAACGGGAGATAAGGCACGTCTACCCATGGTGGACGTGCGAAATCCGCCGTGACCGATCCGGGGACACGGACCGTCGTTCGACGGGCCGTGGGACGGTCAGGCGGTTGCCCAGCGTCGCGGGGGCGTGCTGGGCCGTACGTCCGGCGGGGGTGCCCGTACGGCTTACGGGCACCCCCCGAAGGCTCCGGATCAGCCCAGGCGGGCGATCGACTTGTACTCCAGGAAGGACGACAGTCCCTCGGGGCCCAGCTCGCGGCCGAGGCCGCTGCTCTTGAAACCGCCGAAGGGCGAGCTGGTCTCGATCATGTAGAGGTTGACGCCGTAGGTGCCGGCGCGCACCTGGCGGGCGACGTCCATGCCGTGCTCGGTGTCGGCGGTCCACACCGTCCCGGCCAGGCCGTAGTCGCTGTCGTTGGCGATCCGGATCGCGTCGGCCTCGTCCTCGTACGGGATCACCGCCAGGACCGGGCCGAAGATCTCCTCACGGGCGATGCGCATCTCGTTGGTCGCTCCGGCGAAGACGGTCGGGGCCACGTACCAGCCGCGGTCGTGGGGGCGGTCGAGGCCGCCGACGACGGCCTTGGCACCCTCGTCGATGCCGATCTTGATGTAGCCCTCCACCCGCTCCTGCTGCCGCTTGGCGACCAGCGGGCCGATACCGGTCGCCGGGTCGGACGGGTCGCCGACCGGCATGCCCCGCACCATCGCCGAGACCGCGTCCACGACCTCGTCGTAGCGGTTGCGCGAGGCCAGGATGCGGGTCTGGGCGATGCAGGCCTGGCCGTTGTTCATCAGCGAGGCGATCGACAGGAAGCCCATCGCGGAGGGCAGGTCGCAGTCGTCCAGGATGATCGCCGCGGACTTGCCGCCCAGTTCGAGCGTGCAGCGCTTGAGCTGCTCGCCGCAGATCGCCGCGATGCGGCGCCCGGCGGCGGTGGAGCCGGTGAAGGCGACCTTGTCCACGCCCGGGTGGGAGACCAGGTGCTCGCCCGCCTCGCGTCCGGCGGCGACGATGTTGACGACGCCGTCGGGGATGCCGGCCTCCTTGACCATCTCGGCCAGCGGGTAGGCGTCGAGCGGGGTCTCCGGCGCGGGCTTGACCACGATCGTGCAGCCCGCGAGGAGGGCGGGGGCCAGCTTGATCATGATGACGAACTGCGGGACGTTCCACGGGACCACGGCGGCCACCACACCGACCGGCTCGCGGCGTACGGTCACGGAGCCGAACGTGCCCGGGCGCTCCTCCTCGACGGGGAAGGTCTTGCCGAGCTCGGCGTAGTACTGGAGCATGCCGAGCGGCTGCGGGGCCTGGGCCATCTGGGAGAAGGTGATCGGGGAGCCCATCTCCAGCGTGATGATCTCGGCCATCTCGCCCTGGCGGGCCGCGTAGAGCTCGGCGAGCCTGGACAGGACGGCGGCGCGCTCGGGCATCGTCATCCGGGGCCAGGGGCCGTGGTCGAACGCCTGGCGGGCGGCGGCCACCGCCCGGTCCATGTCGGCGGCGGTGCCGTCGGGGACCCGGCCGACGACCTCCTCGGTGTGCGGGGAGATGACGTCGATGGTGCCGGTCCCGGCGGGGGCCACCCAGTCGCCCCCGATGAAGAGCGTGTCGTGCTGGCGCATGATGTGTTGCCTCCTGGTGGGCGGGCCAGAGTCACAATTTGAGCGAATGCTTGCTTGGATAGTGTCATCCGCAGGGAAGGGCGCCACAAGCCCCACCGCTGCTTGAGACCGAATCATGTTCTGTCGCTGATGGCAAGGGTGACAGAAGTCTCTGCCGGAGTCTCTGTCGAATGGGCGAGGTGGGGCGCCCTGTGCGAGGATTCATCAGGGTTAAACCAGTGACACGTCAGGAAATGTTTACTCAAATCACCCTAAATGGGCAGATGGTTCGTCAATGGTGCGCGAGTTCCTCCGTTCCGGTGGCGAGCTTCAAGATCGTCTTCTATAGTTTCGCTCCGTCCAAGAGGGGGGCGCCGGAGGTGAGCGAAGCGTGAGACCGACTCGCTCAGCGATTCTGGCCGTCCTGCTCGCGGTGCTGCTCCTGTCGCCGGCCGTGGCGGGGGCGGCCCCGCTCCGCGCGGCCAGGCCGAACCCGGAGGCCGAGCTCAAGAGGCTGACCCAGGAGGCAGCCGAGATCAACAAGAACTACCGCGGCCAGGTGCAGAGCCTGGAGGAGACCCGGGTCCAGGCCAGCAAGGCCACCGTCAACGCCAAAAGCCTCAAGCGCGCCCTGGTGGCCGCCGAAGCCGACATCGTGCGCTTCGCCCAGACCGCCTACATGGGCGGCGCCCTGGACGACGGCAGCCTGCTGAGCTTCCAGGGCGACCCCAGCATGGCCCTCAGCCAGGCCGCCACCATGTCCTACCTGGCCAGCCGCCGCGCCACCCAGCTCAACCGGGTCAAGAGCCTCATCAAGAAGGCCAAGACCGCGGAGAAGACCGCCGACGCGAAGATCGTCGCGCTCAAGAAGGACATCGCCGACCTCAAGCGGCAGCGGGTCAGGATCGAGGGACTGCTGGCCAAGTACGGCTTCCAGACCCCCTCGGGCAACGGCGGCCTGACCCCCCGCACGGTCACCATGCGCAACGTCGTGCTGCAGACCTTCCCCATGCCCTACGGCTACGGCTGCCTCCGCCCCGGCGACCCGGGCGACCACGGCACCGGCCGGGCCTGCGACTTCATGATGAGCACCGGTGGCCGCGTCCCCACCCCCGATGCCCTGGAGCGCGGCAACCGCCTCGCCCAGTGGGCCATCGACAACGGCAACAAGTACGGGGTCATGTACATCATCTGGCAGCAGAAGTACTACGACGTCCGCACCGGCGCCGGCTGGAAGATGATGTCCAACCGAGGCGGCAACACCGCCAACCACATCGACCACGTGCACATCTCGATGTTCTGAGCTGCTGGGCCCCTGACCTGCGGTGATCTCGTCATGTGGGGCCTTCAGGGCACTTCACGCTTGATGACCTTCAGCTGGCACGCGATAGAAGGTAGGGGCGGGCGCGTGCCCGGAGAACCTCGCCCGAGGAGGATCGCGGTGCCCCTGATCTCTCGCAGCGACTGCGAGCTGAACGCCTACGACCGCACGTTCTTCGTGGTCGATGTGACGTTCGCCTACAACCCCGGCGACTTCCCGGGCGGCGGCTGGTTCGGAGCGGTCACGAACTGCTGCCATGTCTCCGCGGACACCGACCACGTGAGCATCCGGCTTGAGGCGTGGGACGACGTACCCAAGGAACGGCGTGAACTCTGGGCGGACGTCGCCTCAGGCGTGTTCCGGTCCGAAACCGGAGAGATCTGCGCGGCGGAGCTCTACACGGACGTGCAGGACGGGTTCCTGATCCTCGGGGAGCCGGGCCGGGACTGGCACGTGCGGGCCCACACTCGCACCGACGACGAGGCGGATCCGAGGGAGGAGTTCCTCTTCCAGTTCTGGCCGGCTCCCGTCATCGAAAAGCCTTCCTGCTAGGACTTCGGCGCCGCGTTGCCAGAGGGCGCCCATATGTCTTCGATGACCTGTCTCATGCGCTCCTCGCTGGAGGGCATCAGGTGCGTGTAGGTCCGCAGGGTGAACCCGGGATCCGCATGCCCCAGGAAGTCCGCCACGGCTTTGATGGATACGCCCCGCTCCAGAAGCACCGAGGCGAAGTGGTGGCGGAGCATGTGAAAGCCGTTCTCGCGAGTCGTCGGGATGCCCGCCTTGATCAAGGTCGGCTTCCAGACGAAGCGGTTGAACTCGGTCCGGTTGATCAGGCTGTGCAGCCTGGTCGTGAAGATCGGCTCTGCCGAGTGCAGTGGCCCTTCCGGTGCCCGCCAGGGCAACGTGATCTCGACCGGCTGGAAGGCCACCTGATGATCCGAGAGGCGCAGGGCAAGACTTTCCGGCAGAGGAACGTCACGGGACTTCCCGCCCTTCGGCGGAGCGAAGAGCATCTGACGGTCCTTCAGCATCTTGACCTGCCGTCGTACGTGAACGACTCCAGCCGCCAGATCGATGTCATCGACGGCCAGACCGAACGCCTCTCCTTGGCGCAGCCCGAGCGCGGCGGCTGTCTGGACCATGACCTCATAGCGTCGTGTGATGGCGCCGGCCACGGTCTTCACCTGTTCCACCGACCACAGTGCATCCTCACCGAACGAGTAACCGCCGGGGTGAGGGTCCGCATCCTGCTCGGCGACCCCGACAGCCCTCACGTGGCAGCCCGCGGAGACGATGAAGGCACCGGCGGCGACGTCATGGCCGCCCGCGTCAAGAACGCCCTCACCCTCTACCGGCCGTTACACGACATTGACGGAGTCGAGATCCGACTCCACCGCACCGTCCTCTACAACTCCATCTACCGGGCAGACGACGAACTGCTGGTCAACCTGCACGCCTACGGCACCCGAGCCCCCGAGGCACCCGTCATCTACCTGACACACACCGAGAGCGACAGCACCGCGACGACCTACCTCAACAGCTTCGAACGCGTCTGGACCAGCGCCGAACCCGCAGTTCAGATGACCTGATGATCAGCCCTATTCAAGATCGAACGTAACTTATCTGTTTGTCTTCAAAGGCGAGCCGCCTACGGCGTCTCGCCGCGCGTCGGGCGGTCGCTGGCCGCGCTGCGGCTCTTCGGCCGGTCGCGGCCAGCGCCGCCCACGCGCATCCTCACCCATCCTCGGCGTGCTTCTGATCTGGCGCGCGTCCCACTGACCTTTTCATCCGCTCGACTTGATCCAAAGCATGAAGGGCCGCCGCATGTCTTGCCGTGTCCTTAGAGGATAGTAAGGCGAGAACCGTCGCTACATCGTTACTGCGACCCTCTAGATAGAGGGCCCTCACCTTTTCGCATACCTGCTCAGCAGGAAGGTCCGCAACCCCCTCCCAGAAGCGGCTCAATATCCAGCCATCACCAAGCTTTTGGAGTTCGTCGATGTAGGCCCCTAGTCTTCGCGTCGAAGAATATCTGAGATATTCAATCGCTTTGTTAAGCTCCGCTTCGGCGCCTTGGTGGCGCAAGAATTCAAATAGTTGCGACACTTCTTCGGCTGGCCGGAGGGTAGCCGCGCTCAGAAGTTTGGTTACCCCTTCCAAGAGGTTGGCATTCTTAAAGAAGTTGACGACGGTCCATATATCGCTCGGAGCTCTGCATGCTACGTATCCAAGATAATTCCGATAAACATCGGGAAGACTATCGCTATTCAACCGCGAGGCGATCGCTGCTATTTCGTGGCATGGTCGAGCAGCAGCAAAGAATAGGATTGAGCGATGGTATGACTTTTCATGAAGCTTCGAGTAGTTGGCTAGTCCAATAACTGCATCGGTCGACCCAAGACAGGCAAGCGTCTCTCTCAATTGAGGGATTTCATCAACGAGCGGATCCTCCGTGACAAAATCGGCAACTCGAGGTCACGGAAGGAGTGCTGCTACCAGCAAGCCTGAAGAATAGCTTTCACTGAAGAGCTCAGCGAGAAGCTCGTGAATTTCGTCAAGCGTCATGTCTGCGCAGTCGTCAATTAGCGCCTTAACGCTATCGATTTGGCGGGCATCGTCAATTCCTTGCACTGGATTCGCAACGCTGCCAATTAGCTGTCTCATCAGACTAGAGAGGCCGCGCTGCCATTCGGCGAGCTTGACGCCTTCGCTCGATGAACGATGGGACGAAGTAACAGTCTCGTGCACGCGAGGCAATGTATGGCTGCGCGAATAGTCGGTCGCCGCATTGGCGGCTACCCACTTCTTGTGGATGAGCATTACTACGGCATCAACATCAACGGGTGCGATAGAACCTTCAGCAAGGATTCGAGCGAGAGATTCGATATTTTGCCAGCGAGATGTTCCGATTCCGCGCAGGGCGCGGCTGACAAGATCGGGGCTTGAAGTACCCGGAAGATCATCCCGGTCTTTTATTAGAGATGCAATTCGCCTAGTGGAAGGTTTTCCTGCGGACAAATACAAGGAATTTAGCGACCTCGTCAGCTCAAGACGGGCTTCAATGTGCTCGGTGTTTGAGTGGTGGCCACTATTAGACATGCATCCCTCATTTCTATTGCAGAATTTCCTTCTCTTTATGACTAGATCTATTCGCAGTGTCTTGCCGTGTCAGATTTTGTGCGGATTTGCCCAGGCGGGTTGGAGGTCGGGTCAACATAGATATGCCAGCAAGCATCGCATAAGGGAGAGGCCATGAACGAGAAATCTAGACCTCAAGGCAAGCCTGAATCCGTCAAGCTGCATATCGTCGCCTTCAGCGGGATCTGCGCGGGCATCTCTCGTGCTGTCGCTTCGTGGATCATCGATCTTCTCGCCCCCGACTCGTCGGGTCAATAGACTCAAGCGCCAGCTAGTCCACGCCCCCGCCATAGGTGGGCGTGAGGCTGAGGTCGTGACGATCGTCGACTTCGGTACCCGTCCGTACGAGCTAGGGCGATCGCCACCAGGGCCCTCCTTCGTTGGGCGTTGCCATCCGGGTTCCGGGGCTGAACGAGGCAATCTTGCTAACGCGGTTGCTAACAACAGCCCCGAACCACCATGGACGCGGATGCACGAACACCCACCGAGGGAGCCCGCGACCGGCAGCGGAGGGCTCGGCAGAACCTCTGTGGACCATCATGGGGATACTCGTAATGAAGTGCTGCCGCACCGCTTCCGGTGCTCGGGCCTGGCGGCCCTGCGCTCCGGGTCGGCTTGCCACCGGATGACGTGGTGACCGTGGGCAGCGGGCGACGCGGGACATGCACGGGATGATCAAGCCAGCCGTATGAGCCCGCTCCCGTGTTTTAGCAGGTCAACCTATCCATGTGGCCGAGTCAGCCCGCGCTCTCCTACAGCGGGTGCCGCAGGTTCGAAGGGGGCACTCTGTAATGTCGCGAGACATCGGAAACCCTCGAACCTGCGGCAGGACCGCAGGTTCGAGGGTCTTCTTTACTTTTTGGGCTGTTCTGGCTGGTAGTCGCGGGTCGGGTCGACGGTCAGCTCCCGCAGGAGTTCGCCGGTGACGGCGTCGATAATGCGGACGTCGAGATCTTCGATCAGGAGCATGACGCAGGTTCGGGCGTAGGTTCGGCCGACGCCGATGTTGTGCAGGCCTCCGGCCAGGCGGAGGGTGACGACGCCGGCCTGGTCGATGCGGTCGGCGGACGCGGGTGTGGGTGTCGGTCTCGCGGCTGGCAAACGTAAGCGGCCCGCCCTGGGGCGTCGGCCGCTCCACCGCCAAGACCCACGTGAGCCACGTCCTCACCAAGCTGGGCCTGCGCGACCGCATCCAGGCGGTGATCTTCGCTTACGAGTCCGAACTGATCACCGGTTAGGTCGGCGATGCCGCCGGTAGCCACCGAGCCCCATCGGGTCAGCGTGATGCGCAGCAGCAATTGCGCTGGCGAAGCCACCGCCCGAACCAAGCGGGAGTTGATCGAAGTGGCGCTGCTGCGGCATTTCGAGCAGCTCACCGACCGGGCCCACGCGTTCGTCGCCGACACCGATCCGACCGTGGCATGGTCCGTCCTCCTACGGACGGTGATCGAGACCGGTGTCAGCAAACTCACCCTCGCGCCCCCTGGTGGCCGACCGCGACGAGTTCTCGCCGACACCTTCGCCGCTTCGAACCGACTGAAGGCCGCGGTCAGCGAGGTCCCGCGTCGGGGTCGGGCTACCCGACAGATCATCGGGCCATGAAGACCTTCTTGGCTTCGGGGGAGTCGGGGGTCGAGACGTAAGCTTGGCCGACGGACAGTTTTTCCAAGGCCTGGGCCATGTCCTGGCCGGCTCGGCCGCGCAGGAAACCGGCGACTGTCTTGCTTTGCGGGTAGTTGCAGCGGAACGCCACCTTAGTGCCGGCGTTGCCGAGCACGTCCTTGTGGAAGTCGTCCACTCCCTGACTGGCCACCACCACGGCGACGCCGTATTTGCGGCCTTCCTTCATGATCTTCGGCAGAGTGACGTCCTTGGCCAGCCGGTGCGCCTCGTCCAGCACCACGGCCAGGCGCAGCTCGCTCGTCTTTCCCCAGTGGAACATCTCCCGATAGACCTTGCGCAGCACGAACGCGGCGGCGGCCAGCTGTACCTGTTCCATCAGCGTATGCACGTCGAGCACCACACCACCGGTGAGCAATTCGCCGAACCGACCCTCGCCCGCGTTGTCCCGGAACAGGCCGAACTCGCTCAGCGGGCGAGTTCGCGCCGCGACGTTGCGGCCGTGCCCGGCACTTTCCTTCTGTTCCAGGAGCTTGGCGAACTCAGCCATAGTCGGCAGCCCCGACGGGCCGTTGGCCGAACCGAAGCCGTGTCGCTGGTACAGCTCGCGGAGAACCTCGTAGACCACGTTCCGTTGGATTTCCCCCAGCGCGCTCACATAGCCGACGACCTCGGCCAGCTCCCACGCCGTCTGATTATATTTCTCGTGGCTGACGTCGGTCCGGAGCTCGAATGGGGAGAAGTCCAGCCCGTCGCCCGCGTCGACGACCGTTGCGTCGGCCGCGGGGTCGGCCGCCATGTCGCCGTGGAAATCGATGACCAGCGCTGGCAAACCTTGTTCGGCGAACAAGTTGAGAATACGCCGGGTGGTCACCGACTTGCCCTGCCCGGGAATGCCGAGAACGAACATATGCGGACTGCCCGACGTGCTGATCCGCCACGTTAGATCGGCGGAGTTCGCGTCCTTCCCGAGCACTACCCGCACCTCATCGGGCCGTTTCTTAGCCGACTGTGTCGCCGGTGTTTCCGTGGTGGATGCTGGCTCTGATTGCGGGGTAGCCAGGACCGGCTCGGACGGCGTGTCCACGGCCAGCTGGGCAACGGGTTCCGTAATGTCCACGGTGGACACCGGGGCCCGGCTCGGTGTCAATGTGGCGATGCCTGCTATGCGCAGTTTCGGAGCGGTCAATGCCTCGATCGATATCCCGCGATGCTCGCTCGGCAGGTCCGGCTCGCCGGTCAGGCTGACCATGTATCCCTGTTTAGAGATCTCCGGGCGGGTGCCGTCCTCGATCCGAGCGAACTGGCGTTCTGCTGCGGCCAGCCGCTCGGCACTGAGCAGATCCGCTTCGAAGGCCCGGTTCGCGTGGTAGCGCAGGATTCCCGCCAGCCGGGCCCGCTGCAGGTCGGCATCCAGACGGGGTTGGTCGTTGCCGAGGAAACCGTCCTCCAACATGGTCACCGTGGCATTGAGGCTGTCGACGATGTTCTCGGCGAGTTGATCTGGCGACGTGTCTTCCTTCAGCGGCTTGACCTCGACGCACTCGAACCTGATTGCCTGCCGGGTAGCGCGGACCAGAATCAGGTCGCAGAACCGTGCCTTTTCCTCCGGTGACTCCTTCTCCTGCGATTTCTTGCGCGTGATGCCGAACATTTCCTGGTGCATGTCGACCGGTACGACGATCGTGTCCTTCAGGTCGCCCCGGCTCTCCAACCAGGACACCAGCGCCGCGAGGCTCACCGCCTCGGCGGCCAGGTCCGCCTGACCGATGAGACGCAGCGCCAACCGCCCGGAAACGAGTTGCATGGCCCGCAGGGTGCCGCGCACCGACTGGGTGTCGTCGGCGAATCCCAGGCCGCGCATCGCGGTGGCAAGCAGGCGTTCGATCTCGGCCTGGTGTTTCGTGGTAACGGTTAGCCGAGGCCCGATTCCTTCCAGGAAATCGGGCGCGTAGTCCAAGATGTACGGCTGGTTTTTCTTCGGGCTCGACGAATACAGTTCCGGTCCGAGGTTGCGGTCGATCGTCATGACCCAGTCGGCCCGATCATGCGCCGCGGTCAGCGCCCGGCGTTCCGGCTCGCCGAGCGAGACGCGTAACGCAATGCCGTTTTCTGTCGCCAGTCCATGAGCCGCAGCGAGTGCGGCCTGGTGTGCCCGGTGCGCGTCGACCGCGTCCGCCGCACCGTCCCGCCGCTTTTCGCCCCGGTATTCCCGGAGTTGTACCGCTGGCATGGTTTCCCAGTGCGGGCCGTCCGGGGTGTCTACCGTCCGGTTGCTGGTCGGGGTCAGCAGGTTGCGGAACGACGTGGTGCCCGCCGGGGTGGTCGAGCCGCCACCTGCCTCGACCACGGCCAGGTCGTTGACCACGCTTATATGCGCCGGCGTGTCGTCCTTAGCCAGTCGGCCGAACGGCCGCACGCTCAGCCCGAGCGGCGGCTTCAAGTACGATCGTCCGCTCCCTACCCGGTATCCGCCGACGGCTCGCTGCAGGTCGGTCAGCGCGGGCAGCGGATCGGTATTGCCAGGCCGGGTGCTGTAGGCGGTGACTTCTGCGCGTCCGGCTAGTCTGGTGGCGTCGAAGTCCGCGGCCCGGTCGGTCAGTACCGCTTGGCGCAGCGCCTGGGCCAGCAGTTCGCCGGAGCCGGGGTTGATCGCCAGAAGCCGGACCGCGTCCGGCTTCGAGTGGGTCTCCCGGTAGTGCTCAATGCGCTCGGCGACCATCGCGGGCGGCACGTCAGTGGCGACGTCCCGCCAGTCCATGCCAAGCACGTCGAACACCGCCTGGATGGCGATGCCCGGTTCCTGCTCGTCGGGAGCGAGGTAGATCCCGGTGCCGACCGTTGCCTCCCTGGCGTGCACGAAGATGTCACCGGAGGTCGAGTGGGGCACGGCGAACGGCAGGTTGGCCGGGGTCACCCGGCGTACCAGGTCGGCGTCCACCATCGCGCGCCGTTTCGCCTTGTTCGGTTCGATGTCGGCCAGTTCTTTTGCCCAGCCGGTGATCGCCTTGTCATATTCGGCCAGCCAGGTCAGCCGGAGCGGATGGAACGGCAGCACGACGACCGCCTGGATCGGCCGACCGCCGGCGATCGTAATGTCCAGTGTCAGCGTGTCCATCACCAGCAACGCGCCCCGATACGTCGCGTCAGTCGCCGCGCGGTCGAGCGCGTTCTTGTAGCTCTGGCAGTAGGACCGGACCTTGTCCCGGAGCTCCTCGGTCCAGTCGAGCGACTCCACGAGCCAACGGGCTTGATGCGCGCCGAGTAGTGCGTGGATCTCTTTGCGTTGTTTTGACAGTGCTGTCGGCAACGGGTCTTCGACGGGCTCCGTGTCTTCGGCCTGTAGCACCACACCCATGCGTCCGTTGGCGCGAAACGCGGTGGCTGTGCTGCCGTCCTTGAACAACTGGTGTTGCAGGTTGACCAGCACCGGGCTGACGCCGAGCAGTACCGTGCGCCGGCCACCGAGGCGTAGCGACACCGCGGTATGCGTGTCGTCCAGGCTGTAGGCGTCCTCGGTCAGGTCGTTCTGTCCGGCGAGAACCGCGTCCAGCCTGCCGAGCGCGAGCGCCCACGCCGAGGCACGCCGGGTCTCCCCGGTGATCAGGTCGGCCTCCCAGCGTACGGTGAACTGCTGGCTCTCGTCCTGAGCGAGCTCACCCTCCCTTCCCTGCAGCAACACCGGCTGGCCTGCTGTGTCTAGCCCGGTCACGCGCACCACGAACAGTGAGCCCTGTTCGAGGTCGGACTCGTTGAGCTTGATCTCGACGGTGGCAGTACGCCGGGAACCGGCAACGGTCACCTTGGCCTTCGGCCCGGTGTCGTCGCCGTCGCGCAGGTCCTCCGGTGGGAGCACCTCGACCAGCCACCGGTAGATCGCGTCGCTCTTGGCCGGGACGGTCTTCCACGTCACTCGCACCACGGCAGGGGACTCTTCGCCTGCCTCGGTATAGGGCAGGTCGCCAGGGTTGTCTTGCTTGAGCCGCGAGCTTTTCACCACCGCGCCGTTCTCCCGGAGGAACGGGTCGACCCGAACCTGATCCACCGCAACGGTTTCCGGTTCGGTCAGCGGCCATTGACTGAAGTCGAGGCCGGGCACGGCGGCCAGCTCTGCGGTCCACTCGGCGGGATTGGACAGATCTCGGTACGAGCCGGACAGGAACGTGGCAAGGTCAACGCGTACCGGCCCATCCTTCAGCCGGGCATTGTTGAGCCGGTCGGACACCGAGGACACCGCTCTGGCCGGCCGGGAGATGGCCTTGACGCACTCACTATTGCGGGCGAGCCGGTCTACGAGGTCCGGGCCGCCGAGATCCGGGATGAGGCCGACCATCGGCAACGATGCGCCAACGGTGTGCCAGGTCGGTTCGGCTGTAACTGCGGCAACGTAGCGGGCCCAGGCCTCGGCCGGCCGGTTCCTGCCGAGTACGCTGGCGACCTTGTCCACTCCGACCCGAATATCGTTGTCTGGCAGTTCGTCAACCATCGTGGCACTGGCTGTACGTAGCAGCTCGACCACATCCTGGCGCTCGAAGCTGTTGTCCAGCGAACTGGCCGCAACGCCGGCGCCCACTGGGACCATCAGTACCAGTTGACGCTCCTTGCGGTTGCGTAGTTCGACCGCGCGCTCGGTCGGGATCAGCAACTCGTCGTCGGCCTGGGCGCGGGCATCGACCAGGACGTGTATGTCAGCCTTGCCGGGCGCGAGGGCTCGACGCACCGCGTCGGCAAGGCGCTCGGCGTCGGCGTGGCGTAGGTTGTCCACCCGGACACAGTGGCCGGGTTCGTGGCGACCGATCCGCTTGGTCAGTGTGGTTGCGATCCGGTCGATGACCAGATTCGGCAGCGTGGTGTCGGTCGGCTCAGGCATCACGATCCCCCAGTGGGTGGCGAACGATCTGTTCGGAAAAGTCGTCGGACAAGCTGTCGAAACATCCGAGCAGTTGCAGCCTGCGCTTGAATGCCGCCAGGTTGGCCGCCGCGGCGGCGCGTGCCTCCGCGCCGTCCAGAAACGCCGGAGGCGAGTCAACGAGAATGCCGAATCGGTCGCGAAGCTCCCGCAACAGGTCCTTGAGCGATATGGTCGGCCGGACCGACATATCGGACCGGACGAACACCGTCATCAGCAGAATCTGCAGTAGTTCGTCTGTCGGCGCGTATCGCCACGACCGGCGGCTATTGGACGACCCGGTGAGAATTCCGTACGGCTTACGCAGCCCGCCGACCGATCTGAACCAGCCTACTGCGTTTGCCGTTGCGCGATCTTGGTTGACAAACTCAAGAACGTCTAGCAGTTTGTTAAGTTCGCTTTTATCGGAGTGTTGTGTTCTGTCTAGGAAGTCGGCTTCATCTTCCGTAATGTGTTCAGCGCTGCGCTGGTTGATTGCCGCGATGTCGTAGAGCTGGCTCATCGCAAACATTTCTATGACGTCGTGTTCGCGTAGTTCCGCAAGTTGGGCCAACTTATCTGGGTCGGAAAGCGCTTCACGTCGCTCTCGCTCGTCCGGGATTCGCTGGATCGCCTGCTCGACGATCATGAGTGTCATGCGGTCACGAAAAGTGAGCCTGATCTGATTGAGATCGCGCTCCACGCACAACCGGGACAGCCTGTCCGAATCGTCGTTTATTCCGCCGGTGAAGTCACAGTACAGTTCGATCGGTGATTTCGGATGGTCCTCGACCATGTCCGCGGGCGGGGTACCGGTGCGCAACAGTTCGCGGCCCGCCGCGTTGACCCGAAGTGTGAGAGTGAAGACGCCGAGCGCGAGCAGTCCGGCAAAGGTGGACATCAACGCAGCTGTCGGCAACCGGTTGGCATAGGCAAGGAGGTGTGCGAGAAGCATTTCCCCCAGACGCTCCGTTACGCCGGGGAGCGGGTTCGGCACTTGCGATTCTTGCTTAAATTCCCGCGCATCGCCCATCTCGAATCCTTCGAGGAAACGAAACTCGAGGAGTGCGCTGATGTCCAGCTTGCTCGGGTCGATCAGTTCGGGTTGCCATTTCGGCTGGTGTCCGATCCCCAGACCATGGCCAATATGCTCCGCGATGAGCCTGCGGAGTTCACCGGCCGGGTTTCCCGCTGTTCGGCGGGCTACCTGGGTGCGCAGAAGTTGATAGGCGAAGTCGTCGATATAGCGGTGCCGGGTTCGTGTCCGGGGTACGCCCGCCCGATAGGCCGCCAGGGTGAGGGGAGCAACCGACAACATCTGTTCGTCATTGTGCGCCTTGCCGACAGTGCCCATGTCGACGATGCAGGAGCGCAGCCAGCCGTCCATCAGCTCCCGGGCGTCCGGTGAATTGAAGCCAGTCATGTGCTCGCTGTTGAGCAGCCGGTCCCGATATCCGGCGTAGTCCCGTTCGTTGGTCAAGAACCTGGCCGATCGGCCGCCCTTGACACACGCCTCGAACAGATGGGGCAGCACGCGGTCCACATCCGTGTCCAGTGTGCTGAAAATCGTCAGCGGCCGGTACAGATAGGTGCTCATCGCCTTGGTCAGTTTGATGGTCATGGCGCGTCCTCCCGCACGATCTGGCCGCCGATGGCCTTTGCCCGCAGCGAACGGCCGGAGCCGTCGATGATCCGTACCGCGTGTGCTGGTTCCCGACGCAGCCGGTTGCCGAACGCAGTGACCTCCTGGCGGATCGCCTCCGAAGCCAGGTCACCGAGGATCTCCCCGTCGGCGGCGCGCAGCAGCAACTCCGCGGTGTCCAAGGTGATCCGGAGTTCCGCGCCGGAGGAATGTCGCAGCACCAACAGGTCGGGGAACGACTCGATGTAGCGGGAGCGTGCTCCGCTTGCGGCCAGCGCGAACTCGGTCGGATCCAATTCCTTAATTACCACGATGGCGCGCACCGCGGGCGCGTCGTACATCTGGTCCCGCAATGCGAGGCGGACGCCGTCGTAGCCGACGAAGCCCAGCACTCTGGACAATCCGGCGAGGAACCGTGGCAGCGCTTGCTCTGGCGTGTCCAGGGCGCCGAGGTATTCATCGAGATGCCGGTAACTACGCACCTCCAACCGTCCGGATACAGTGCCCCACTGGCCGAGGAACAGTGCCCGCTTGAGTCGACGTATATCCGCGTTGAGGATAGTGTGCAGGTCGGGGATGAGGTCTTCTCTGGCTCTCGCGGCTCGGATAGCGCCGGGCGCTGGGAGTCCGGCCGGGTCGAGTTCGGCCCATTCCTGGAGCAGGTTGTCGCTGCTAGCGCCGGCGAAGGTCAGACCAGGCAGTAACCGGGCGTCGGTGGCCAGGTTTTCGTCCGCCTCGCGTTCCGAGTGGACTTCGTCGCAGGACAGGTCGCCAGTGATCAGCCAGGCGAATGCGGACCGGACGTCCCGCACGGTCGCCCGCCGACGGCGGCGCAGGTGGCTGGTGAGTACGAGCTCCATGACCGCTGCCTTGGTGGCCGGTGCTCGCAGGTCCGTGGCGTTGCGGAGAATCGGGCAGACGTCTCGAGACACGCAGTCGGCGCAGTCCGACCAGCGGAAGTCGGTGGTGAACAGATCGAGAATAGCTTCCGCGAGATGGGGCGCTTCGCCATTGGCGTCGGCTTTTTCCGGCATCGCCAACGCCCGTTGCTTGAGGTCGACGAGTGCCACCCGGGAGTCCGGGGATGCGCCGCCTCGGCGTTGCTTGGCCAGTTCCGCAGCGACGTCCGGGTACAGGTCTTCGTTTTCGGTGAAGAACTGGGTGACTCGGCCGTCGTTCGCGGCGATCAGCACCGTGCACCGGTTCCGGTCCTCGCCGCCGGCTAAGTCGAGCGCCCGATACAGCATCTCGTCGGAGGACAGCGCGCCGTTGGACTCCGAGGCGTCGTAGACCGCGACGAACGTGTGGCCGTCGAGCCGTTTGACCCAGCCAGCCTTGTCTTCGTGCACCTTTTCCGCCTGCCGAGCGTCCAGTGCGTCACCCACCTTGACAAGGAACGAGGTCTTGCCGTCACCGGGATTACCGCTCAGCACCACGACGTCGAGCTTCTTGTTGAGAATTGCTGGCAGCAGTTCGGTGTCCAGCCGGGTTTTCGCGTAAGTGTCGTGCGCGAAAACGTCGTCTAGGCCGCGGTTTCCGGCGTTGCCGATGCCGCTTTCCCGGTACAGCCCACGCAGCGCGCCCACCGTGGGATTCACCTTGCGTTTGTCCGTAGTAGACGGAGTGCTCGGCTCGGTGAGCAGTCGCGCGAAATCTGCGGCGCTCTGCGGTCGGCCAGCCGGGTCGTACGTCACGCCCTGGTAGAGCTTGTCCAAAAGGGTGCCGCCGAACCGTAGCCGGTCCTCGTCGGACGGCTGCACCAACGTCCTGCGGCCTGACAGATCGGTGTCGGCATAGGGGTAGCGGCCGAGCATGGCGTGCAGGATCGACGCGGCGGCGGCATACAGGTCGGCGGCGGGGGACCAAGCGCGGCGCTCCCACACCTCCGGCGCGGTAAACGGTGGCGAACCGACCGCGGAATGGGCGTCGTCGACGTGTGCGGCCAGCCCGAAGTCGATCAGCCGGGCGGCGCCGTCGTCCCGCACTATGATGTTGGCGGGGCTGACGTCCCTGTGGTAGAGGCCCTGCTGGTGCGCGTCGCCGAGGCCAGCGAACACGTCCAGCGCGATACGCCGGAACTCTTCCCCGGTCGGCGTTTCGCGCGTGACGAGTTCTTTGAGCGTAGTGCCCGGTACGTATTCCTGGACTAGCACGCCCGGTTGCGGTTCGCGCTGCAGGTCATACACCCGGGCGCAGTAGCGGCTGCGCAGCTTGTCGGTGTTCTGATATTCGTCGAATGCCTGTGCCCAGGACACGCGATCCGGTTTCAGGTATTTGAGCGTGCGCAGCTCGCCCTGCAGCTGTTCGTCGGTGGCGAGCCAGGTGACGGCCCATGCGCCCTCGCCGAGTTGGCGCTTCAGCCGGTATCGGTCGGCGACCAAGTAGCCTGCCATCGGTGTCGACGCATCCTCGGTGATCGCCATTGCCGTCGCCTTGTCCGGCGCGGTCGCCGAGGCCACTTCCACGGCTTCCGGTCGGTCGTCGTAGCCCGGCGCGAGACAGCGGGTCAGCAGTTCGCCTATCTCCGGATAGGTCGCCGCGCGTTCCCGGGACTTGTCGTGGTCCGGCGTCTCATCCTGGTCGCCGTGGATCCACTGCACCAGGCTCAGCGCCAGGCTGTAGACGTCATCTTTGGTGCCGAAGAATTCCATGGTGGAGTCCGGCGCGCGGAACGGCGTCGACGGATGGTCGTCGAACAGGCTGGGGGCGATGGTTTCCATACTGGGAATCCGCGCCCGGCTGAAGTCGCGGAAGCGGACCCGGTCGTCGCCGGTGATCTCGATGTAGCGCGGCCGGAGCGCTCGATGCATGATCTCCTTGGCGTGCACCGAGGTCAACGCCGCGAACGCGTCATGCACGATGGGTTTGGCGATCTCCGGCGGAATCCGGTTTTCCTGGTCGGTCGGCGTCGGAGGGTCACCGCTGAGCTTCCACAGACTGGTGCCGCTCAGGTCGGGCACGATCGGGGTGACCCGGTATCCCTCCCAGTCGAACCAGTCGCGTACATGCCAGGTACGATCTTCCTTGGCCAACAAGGCAAGCGCGTCATGCTCGCGTTTGGCAAGGAGTTCCGCAGCGGGCCGGTCGGTGGCGTTGGCCACCGGAACGCAGTGCAGAAACACCAGTTCGCCCGCCGGGTTGCGACCGGCGTAGACCTGGGCATTGCCTTCGGCCCCAAGCAGCCCGGCGACCTCGTACTGCATTATCTGCTTCGGGGTATCGGCCGGGTTTCGCGGACCGAGACCGAGCAGGTAGCTCATCGCTTTCGGGCGCAGTGCGGACATCGTGTCCGGCAGGGCGGCGTCCCGGGCGGTCAGCATGGCAGCCGCCGCGTCCAGCGTGACCACCTTGTCCTCGCCGAGATCGCCGGTCCCAGATAGGTCGATCGACGGGTGGGACATGACCACATGGCCGGTGACCGGGCGAACCCCGCGGGGCAAGTTGACCTGCGCCGCAGTCCACCCGCCGACCTTCGCGCGCAGTCGGCCGGCCAGCACCCGGGCGGCGTGCGCCACCTGGCCGACGGGATCGGACCGTTGCTCACCGTTGACGTACCATGCTACTTCGCCCGCGACCACGTGTGGGCCCCAGGATTTCTCCTCGCAAACGTAGATGCCGTTGACGCCGACCACGATCAGGTCCAAATCGACCGGGTCGGTGTGCGTCGGGATCTGGCGGCCAGCGATGACGTCCCAGTCGTCCGGTAACTCGGCCGCGAGCAGGCGGGCCGTCTTTTCTTCGCCTGGGCCGTGCCAGTCGCTGAGCACGTGCAGCCGCGCCACGTCACTTCACCTCTTTGCGATTGTTGATCTTGTAGTCATCCGGCCAGGTCCAGCGCCGGACGTCGGGGCTCAGGGCCGCCAGTCGGTCGACGTGGGCCGTGGACTTCGTGTAAGTGATAAGCAACTGGTCCGCGGCGCGGGTGGCGCCGACGAACCCGACACGTTCGCGTTGCCTGGTCGGCTCGTCGATTCCCGCCGGTAAGGTTTCCAGCCCGACCAGGAACACTATCGGGAACTCGTACCCCTTCCCGGAATGCACGGTGATTACCTTCACCGTCGACGTGTTGGAGTCGAATCCGGACGGGTCGTTCCGGTCGAACACTTGGAACGGAATATCGGCCGAGGTCAACGCGGCACGCAATTTTGTAAGGCCGCGCCATTGCGTGAGCAGGACGGCGATCTCGCCTGGCTGCCGCCGTCCGTCGGCGAGCAGAGCGGCGATTTCCCAAACGACGCAGTCGAGTTGCGCGTTCTTTGAGTCCGCCCAGATCAGATCGACCGGTTGCCCGTCCGGCGCACCGTCGATCCCGGCCACATGTTGCCCGGTCAGTACGCTTGCGGCGCGCAGCACTTGTTTCGTGCTGCGGTACGGCCGAGCCAGCGTGTGGCGGACGACGTCGCGGCCAGTTAGCGCCGAGGGCAGATCGACGTCTCGGTACAGCCCCTGCGCCTGGTCACCGACGAGCAACGCGCCCCCACGGCCGGGCCGGACGGTGTCGAGCGCGAACTGTAGCCAAGCCGGGTCGAAATCCTGTAACTCGTCGACAAGCAATGCGTCGAAGGCCTGCGGAATCCCGCGTGCCCTGGCCTTGGTCAGATCCTTGGAAGCGCCGTCGCCGCCATTGAGATCCATCCGGAAACCAAGCCGGTGGGCGAACTTGCCGACTGTGGTCACCAGCACCGACGGGTCGTTCACCAGTCGCGTCACATACGGCACCAGCGCACGGTTGTACACCAGCACGGCGATCTCCCAGTCCGGATGAACCCGGCGCAGTTCCCGTGCCCGGGCGGCGAGCAGCAACGTTTTCCCGCTGCCCGGCGGCCCGGTCGCCACGGCCACGTCGGAGATCGGCGCCAGCGCGGTCACGGCCTGCGAGGTGTCCAGTTGGAACCGGGCTGCGGCCCGGTCCGCCGCCCCCGGGTCGGTGGCGCCGGTGCGCCCGGACTTGCTGAACACCACAGACGGCGCGAGGCGGTCGACGATGGCGGTGAACTCGGCGTCCGGGATCGGCCGCCGAGGCAGGTGATCCGGCCAGGCCGGATCGGTGAGGTCCTGGCGGGACAACACGATCCGCTTGGCATGCGGCTGGTCCGGGTCGAGTAGCCGTCCTGCCGCAGCGCCGAGTACCACCGCCGCGCCGACCGCAGGTGGGCCGAGACCGGTGAGCGACTCGCGTAACTCGGCGCGTTTCCGGTTGATCGAGACCCAGGGCTGCCGGTCATCCGACGACGTCCCGTTCGGGTCGAGGTCGATGGCGTACAGCCCGGCCATGCGATCGATGAGCAGCAGATCGGGTCGGTCAGGTCCGTCCGCGACCAGCAGCACGGTGCCCTCGCGACCGGACACCGCGGCCGCAGCCTCCGTGAACATCGGATCGATCCTGAACATCAAGAAGCCTTCCCATGTCGCTACCTACTGATCGGTTCGTCCGAAAAGCCGCTGCTCCTCGTCCAAAGTGGACAGAACGGCGGCGGCAGCGTCCCGTTCCGCGCGGTCCTTGGGCGCGAGTTGGTCCAGTTCGTCCTGAATGGCCTCGCGGGCGGTCGCCGGGTCGATGCGGTGGTCCAGGCCAGGCACCCCAATGCCCAGCTTGATCACCAGATCGGAAATCTGGGCCCGTTGCTGTTCGCGACTCGACCGCAACGCTTCGGTGCTGGCCGCCCGCAACCCGGCCAGCCTGTCGAGCAGCACTAGTAGCACTCGGAGCACGTCGACCCGCGCGGACCGGGTGCCGTGGATCCGCAACCACGCGGGCCAGGACGACAACGCCAGATAGCCGCGCGCCGGCATGAGCTGGGTGGTGAGGGCTGGAACCACCCACATCGACCGGGTGCTGCTTTTCGCCCGATAGGCGCGCAGCTCGTCCCGACGAATACTGGCCAATGCCCGCGGCGCAAGTTCGGAGCCGAAGTATGCGCGGCAGAACTCGGCGATCAGTGCGGGATTCGCCGGTACCCCCAACTCGCTCAATGCGTCCACCGCCTGCTGGCGCGCCGGTGTGGCGGCAGAGCTCGCCGTGCCGGTCGTGGCTCGGCGCACGGACTGAGCGGCCGCGTCGAGTGCTGTGCCCACCCGCTCGGCGGCCTGCTGGTCAAGGGCGGGTGTCTGGGTCAACGCGGCCAGCTGACGTAGCAGCTCGTCAATGTCCAGCGGCTGTGGCGCTTCCTGCATATTCCAGACTTTACCAGACTTTCCCAGATTTCGATGAGGAGAGCCGTGTGCTGCTGGTGTTGGTGATTCATGCACGCACCGTGCCACCACGGGGATCGCGTTATCCTGCCGAGTCGTTACACTGAAGGCGCGTGTTGGTTGACCGCCGTTTGCGCCGCCGACCGCGATTGGTCAAGCAGGTGGCCGACGAGTCACGCTCCGGGCCGCGACACCTTTCCGGTTCTCCGGACGTCATCACTGCACTGCCAGACGGGGAGGGATGACACATGCCCTCCCACCCCGCATGGGAAATGTTGTCATGTATGTGTCCCGTCGTTTGCTCAACGAACGACGGCGTACGGGTGATCAGTTGGGGATGGTGGCCGCAGGGCCACTTGAGGCCACGGCAACCAAGCGCGTAGATCGTGTCACGGGAAAGAGCAAAGGCTAGGACGCAGGTGTCAAGAGGCGGATCATGTCCAAGGTGGCGCGGGACCCGGGCAGTCCAAGCGCCCGGCGAGACCTCGGCCGGATCGCTCAGTCCGGTGCCGATCGAAACAACAACCTGGCGGATGAAGAGGATCGCCGGCGCTTGGAGGACGATGAGGAGGATCTCTGATGAGGTTGTTTGGTGTACAGCAGAGAAATACAGCAACAGGGCCGCACAGCGCCTCACTCTGACGCCCGCCAGCGTACGCCTGAGCATGGGGAATGCCTCTACGATTCATGACTGGCTCCCGCTTGCAAGTAGACAGTCATGACGCCGCGGTGGGGCATACGCGGGATGATCAAGCAAGCAATCCGGGCCACGCAGGGCGTTTGAGCAGGTCAACACATGATATTGGGCTGCTCCGCCCTCGCTCTCCTGATCCGAAAATCAGACATTCGCTGGGCACGCGGTAGCGAACCTCATGTGGTGGTGCGTAACGGGGTCGTGCGGGCCGTACTGGTCAGG
>NZ_JBEOWJ010000006.1:0-183632 GCF_040295965.1 Streptosporangium sp. NPDC002544
GATCTTGCCGTGGCGAGGATCGGTCAGGTGGTGTCTCGCAAGGCGGAGGAGGGAGCCGCAGCGTGCTGCGGTGACCGGCGACAACGCGGCGAGGCGCCGCCTGACCGACCGCAGTGGGCAAAAGATCCAAGGGACAGGGCCTAGGCGTACCGGCCGCGCTCCGCCCTCAGTCGTCGTCCTCCCAGGCCTGGTCCTCCCTCTTCCAGTCCTCGTTCCGATCGGCCGCGGTCTTCAGCGCGTTGGCCGCGGCCTCGCGCGTCGGGTACGGTCCCATCCGGTCCTTGTTCGGGCAACCCTCGTCGGGTTCGACGGCCATGTGCTTCAGGCAGAACCACCATTGGTCATTCATGCGGCAATCCTGCCCAGTGGGAAGCGCAACTAGACTGTGGAACCATGACGACACTGCTCCAGCCCGGGCGGATCTCTCCCCTCCGCAGGGTTCCCTCTCACATCCAGCGGCCGGAGTACGTCGGGAAGAAATCCCCGAAGACCGGAGAGGCCGACGTCAAGACCCCCGAGATCATCGAGCGGATGCGGATCGCGGGCAAGCTGGCGGCTCAGGCGCTCGAAGAGGTCGGCAAGCACGTGGCGCCCGGCGTCACCACCGACGAACTCGACCGGATCGGCCACGAGTTCCTCTGCGAGCGGGGAGCGTATCCCAGCACGCTCGGCTACCGGGGATATCCCAAGTCACTGTGCACCTCGATCAACGAGGTGATCTGCCACGGCATCCCTGACGACACCGTGCTGCGCGACGGCGACATCGTCAACGTCGACATCACCGCCTTCATCGGGGGCGTGCACGGCGACACCGACGCCACCTTCCTGGTCGGTGACGTCGACGAGGAGTCACGGCTGCTGGTCGAGCGCACCCGTGAGGCCACCAACCGGGCCATCAAGGCCATCGCCCCCGGCCGGCAGCTCAACGTGGCCGGTCGCGTGATCGAGGCCTACGCCAAGCGGTTCGGTTACGGCGTGGTCCGTGACTTCACCGGCCACGGCATCGGCACCACGTTCCACTCGGGCCTGATCGTCCCCCACTACGACGACCCGTCACTGGCGGTCACGCTGGAGCCGGGCATGACGTTCACGATCGAGCCCATGCTGACGCTCGGCACCATCGACTACGACGTCTGGCCCGACGGCTGGACCGCCGTCACCAAGGATCGCAAGCGGACCGCCCAGTTCGAGCACACCATTCTGGTGACCGAGACCGGCCACGAGATCCTGACACTGCCCTAGGCCCTGCCCCTTGGATCTTTTGCCTACCGCGGTCGGTCAGGCGGCGCCTCGCCGCGTTGTCGCCGGTCACCGCAGCACGCTGCGGCTCCCTCCTCCGCCTTGCGAGACACCACCTGGCCGACCCTCGCCACGGCAAGATCCGCGGGACAGGCCCTAGCGCTCGCCCGGCGCCGCGCCCGTTTTCGTGCCGGCTAGTCCTGGCGGGGCACCACTCCGGTGACCGTGGTTCCCGCGCCGGGAACACCGTTGACGCTGAGCGTGCCGCCGACCTGGTCGAAGTGGGCGTGCATTGCGGTGATGCCCCGGCCCTCGGCCGGGCCGAAGAAGCCGACGCCGTCGTCACTGACCGTCATGCGCAGGCCACTGGGGCCGAGGGTGACGGCGACGGCCACGACCCGCGCGCCGCTGTGCCGCTCGACGTTGGCGAGCGCCTCCTCGAGCGTGGCCATCACGGCCCTGGTGATCCCGGCCGGAACGTCGCCGGCGGGCAGCGCCCAGATCTCGACGGTGGTCCCGGTGCGCTCGGACCATTCGGTGAGATGCCCCTCAAGGGCCTGGGCCAGGCTACGACTCCGGCCCTCACGTACGCGCAGTTCCTCGGACACTGCTCAACCTTCCTGATGCACGTTGCAGCCACCGGCCCCCCGACCGAATATGTGACTGGGCGTGGCGCGCGATGACGAAGCGCTGCGCCCGCTGCGGTGAGCACGAGCCCCCTGAAACACCAGGCTACCGGGAGGCGTCCGGGAGAGGGCTGGAAGATAGCAGGCCGTGGCCGTCCGGCTATTTCACGCCGTCGCGCTTATTGAGTTTGGCCAGGTATTCATTGTAGGCATCGAGCTGGGCGTCGCCGCTACCGCCGGTCCGGGCCGCGGCGGCGTCGGCCCGGCGGTCGGCCCGGCGGGCTTTGCGGTCGTCGGCGCGCCACCACTGGAAGGCCAGCGCGAGGAGCACGACGAGCGTCGGGATCTCGCCGAACCCCCAGGCGATGGCCCCGCCGGTCTGCTGGTCCTCGACCGCGGAGGCGCCCCACGTCCTGCCCAGCTGGTCGTACCAGTCGGAGGCCAGCACGGTGGTCATGCTCATCAGCGCGATGCCGAAGAAGGCGTGGAACGGCATGGTCACGAACAGCAGGAGGAGCCGGGCCACGTGCGGCAGCTGGTAGGGAGCCGGGTCGATACCGATGATCACCCAGAAGAACAGGGAGCCGCTGATCAGGAAGTGCACGGTCATCACGATGTGGCCGAGGTGCTCCTCCATCGCGGCGGCGAACAGCGGCGTGAAGTACAGCGCGTAGGTGGAGACGATGAAGATCGCGGTAGCGATCGCCGGGTGGGTGACGAAGCGGACGAACCTACTGTGCAGGATCGTGGTCAGCCACTCGCGGGGCCCTCGGTCGCCCCTGCGGGCGGCGGGCTTGAGAGCACGCAGGGCCAGGGTGACGGGCGCGCCGAGCACCAGGAAGATCGGCACCATCATCGACAGCGTCATGTGCTCGGCCATGTGCACGCTGAACAGCACCTTGGCGTAGCGGGCGACGCCGCTCTGGGTGGCGACCAGCAGGATCAGCACACCGGTGAACCAGGCGGCCGTACGCCCCTTGGACCAGGAGTCGCCACGCCGGGTGAGCCGTACGACACCGGCGAGGTAGAGGCCGGCCAGCAGCGCGATGACCGTGCCGGAGAACAGGTCGAACCACCACAGCGAGGCCAGGTTGGCCAGCGAGATCTCCGGCGGCATGGTGTAGCCGAGCACCTCGAAGGCCCTGTCGACGGGCAGCACCGCCGGGGGCGGCGCGGTGCGGGAGAGCGCGACGGCCAGCCCGATGGCCGCGAACATGACGACGATCTCGCCGGTGGCGAAGCGGACGAAGGTGCCGGGGCCGCCCGCGGCGAGCGACGGCAGGGTCCGCTTGCGGTGCCACCAGCCGACGGCGCCGAGCAGCGCGAACGCGACGGTCTTGGCCAGCAGCAGCAGGCCGTAGGCGGAGGTGAAGAGCTCGGAGACCGAGGTGAGCCTGGCCAGGACGCTGAACAGGCCGGACAGCCCCACTCCGACGAAGCACCACAGCGCCAGGGTCGAGAAGCGGGCGGCGGCGATCTCCAGGTACGGCTGCCGGCGCAGCGCGTGCGCGCAGAGCACCCCGAGGCCGCCCACCCAGAGCGCGAGGACGACGAGGTGGAGCGCGACACCGGTGGTGGCCAGGTCATGGTTGGGCGAGGAGGCGGAGTGGCCGGTCAGCGCGGGCGGGAGCAGAGTGACCAGCGCGAGGATGAGCAGGCCGCCGGCCGCGCCTGCGGTGATCGCCCCTCGGGCGAAGAGCGCGATCGCGACCGAGAAGAGCACGACCAGGGTCAGCGCGATGCCCTGGGAGACCTGGCTGGCGAAGCTGGTGAGCTCGTTGCCGCCGAGCACGTCGGCCACCGGCAGCCCGAGCGCCTCGGAGAGGCTGAACACCATCGTGGCGGCGGCGGCCCCGGCCCAGACGAGGGCGATCCAGGAGGCGGCCTTGACGTAGCCGAGCGCGGGTTTGCCCAGCAGGCCCTTGTCGTTGGGGAGCAGGATCGTGGCGGCCAGGAGTACACCGACGGTGAGCACGCCCGCCGCGTCCATCGCCAGCTTCGCCAGCGGCAGCCCCCAGCGGGTGAAGGCCCCCTGGTCGGGCAGGCCGGGAATGATGCGCGGGGTCGCGGCGCCTCCGGCGATCATGGCAATCACCAGGGCGGCGGCGGCCGCCACCGCGGCCGCCAGGGCGAGCCGCACGGCCCTGCTGTTCCCCGGTGTCTCGCTCTGTGCCGTCTGCGCGGCCCGCGCGGGCCCGCTCATGGCCGCTTCTTGTTGCGCATGCTGAGGAACATGCCGATGCCGACTCCGGTCACGCCTCCGACGATGATCCACATCCAGCCGGGCACGCCCTGCGAGGAGCCGGGCTCCTCGGCGCCGACCGCGGCGACCGGGCTGAGCGCGGCGGACGGCGCGTTCTCGGCCGGGGTCTCCGCGGTGACCGGGCTTTCGGCCGCCACCGGGGACTCGGCGGCGGCGGACGGCGACGCCGAGTCCGACGCCGACGCCGATTCCGACGGGGAGGCGGAGCCGAGCAGGGTGAAGGGAATCTCACCCTCAATCGGGTGGCCGTCGGAGGAGACGACGCGATAGGCGATGACATAGTCACCCGGAGGGAGATCTTCCTTGACCTTCTGGGTCACCACCGTGCCGTCGACGACGGGTTTGCCGTCCTGGTGGTTCTCGTCCCCGGAACGTACGACGACGTTCGGGAAGCGCACCGAGGCGGTGAACGTCAGCTTCACCTCCTCCAGGCTCTCGACCTTGGCGCCCTTGGCGGGGTCGCTGCTCTTGAGCCGGTCATGGGCGAGGGCCGGCGAGGCGAAGGCCGTGCCGAGCACGAGGGCGACGAGAAGCGCGAGGGCGACCGCGACAGGGGAAGTCTTCATGGCAACCACAAGGCTACCCAGGTGACCGCGCGGTCTCGACCCCCCTGTCCGATCTAGCTTCGGCGCGGGTTCTCTGCCCCGCCCTACAGCCCGACGCCGGCCAGCGCCCGCCGGTAGGCGTCGACGCTCCGGTCCGGCTCGTCGATACGTTCCAGGACCCGGGCCGCGGTCAGCCAGGCATGGGCGGTGAAGCGGGTCTCCGGCGCCTGCTCCAGGCACTCCGTCCCGGCGAGCAGCTCCTGCGAGGCCTGCTCCTGCAGGCCCAGCTCCGCGAGGGTCTCACCGTGCAGCAGGCGGGCCTCCGCCTGCATGACCTTCGGCATGCCGTCGAGCAGATCGCAGACGAAGCGCATCCGCTCCTCGGCCCGTTCGGGCTGGGCGAGCAGCAGCTCCGCCCGGACCAGGTTCATCGCGCAGCGCATCTTGTCTATCGAGCTGGCAGAGCTCTCCGCCAGTTCCTTCTCCACCTTCAACAGCACATCACGCCAGGCCTCGGCCTCCATGGGCCGCACGATCAGCAGTACCTGGGCGTAGTCGCCGCGCAGCCGGGCCAGCCTTCGGGCGTCGCCGTACTCGGACTGGATGGCCAGGGCACGCTCGGCCTGCGTGACCGCCTCGTCGGCGTGGCCGCTCTCGACGGCGACGATCGCGGCGCCCCAGTGCGCCAGGGTGAGCGCCTGCGGGCTGGCGAGGAGCTCGGCGGCGGCGATCATCTCGGCGGAGAAGTGACGTGCCCGGAGCAGGTCACCGCGCTCGATGTAGGCCGCGAGCAGCTGGCCGCCCAACCGCATCAGGCCGTCCGTCCAGGCCGGCCGGACCGCGCCGGTGAGGATCTCCTCGGGGACGTGCACCGCCCGGGCCAGGTCCCCGCTCTCCCGGTAACAGCGCGAGAGCGCGACCGCGACCGCGACGTGACGTTCGGGGCTCAGAGTCGCCTCGTCACTCTCGCGCAGCCCGTTGAGCAGGACGATCGCCTGCTCCAGGTCGCCGCAGGCCTCGGTCGAGAGGGCCAGGCCGTACTCGGCGTCCTGCCGCATCTGGGGCAGGCCCGCCAGCCCGCTGTCGGCGAGGAGTTCGGCGTAACGGGTGCGAGCCTCGACGACCTCGCCGTTGTCCATGGCCAGCTGCGCGTAGCTGAGCGCGAGCTCGATCTCCTGCATCTGCTCGGCCGTGACACCATTGATCAGATACGTAAGGGAACAGTCGAGTTTTTCGGCCAGCAGCTCCAGCACCGCGGGGGTCGGAGTACGCTTGCCACTCTCGATGAGAGATACGTAACTGTCCGACAGTTCTGGATGGGCGAGCTGCGCCTGGGAAAAACCACGTTGCCGGCGGACGGTTTTGATGCGCTGCCCCACCAAGTCTTGACCAGTCACGTTACCCCTTGAAAGATATCATTTGAGCAGCAGAACCTACGACAGGAGTCTCCCCGTGCGCCGACGTCTTGCCTTGTCTGCCCTCGCCATGCTATTTACGGCTGCTTTTGCCGTCACTGGCAATGCTACGACCGCGAGTGCTGATTCGTCTGCCCCCCCGAAGGACACCGGTAAGTATTCTTTGCAGACGAGCGCCGCCCAGGCCTACCTGGGCTGGGGCTACCCGGACTGAGCGACGGCTCAGCCTGCCGTGAAGACAGGGAACGGAAAAAACCCCTCCCGCCCTCGTGGAGAGCTTCCCACCGGCGAGCCACTCCACCTGGCGGAACCGGTGCGGCCCGCACCGGTGTGAGCGTGCAGGCCTCCGGCGTGCGCGCGCCACGAGACGGGACCCGCGGGTAGCGGCGGAGCCGGGGTACGGACTCCTTCCGTGGAAGACCATCACCCTTCACGGAGGATCCCGGCCGCAGGCAACACCTACATATAGATCCCATTACATCCGTATAGATTTTATTGCAGGTCACGGCTCGGACCGAGGGGGGCAGCGGCGCCCACCCGCCCCCTCTCATCGGCCATGCCTTTCCGCCCGCCTTTCATCGCCGACCGGCCCGCGGGCCGGTCGGCTCGCGGAATTCGAGCCGCCTCCCCGTGCCGCCGACCGGTCCGCGGGCTTGTCGACTCACGGAACCCATGTCGCCGCCCCCCGTGTCACCGGCCGCGTCTCTCGACACCCCGCTTTTAAACCAGCCATTACTCTAGAAATACATTGAACTAATCCGCTATCAAGTCAATGTCCTAAACCGGTCAGCCGACTTCCCCGATGGCGGAGCGGCCTGTCCACTTCAGGCAGGGAAAAGCACCACCTGATGAAGCCGCGAGCGCGGCCTTCCCGGGGAGAGGTCGCGGGACGGCCCGCCCCCGTGCCCGCCCTCGCCTCGTCCCCCCCTCGGATCCCGGCCTCCTGCTCGGCCCCACGCGGCCCGTCCCCGGGCGTCTCTAGATGATCTCTAGGACCGCCTGCGACAGTCGGATGGCGGGAATTCCAGAAAGATCCGGCGAGGACCACCGGCCGGGATTCTGTTGCTTCGGGCCTCCGGGCCGAGAATCCCTTTCCTGGCGGCTCTCTCGTCATCGCGGATCGGAACGACAGGACGGAGGGAGATCGATGGACGACTCTCCCTCACGCGCGTACGACGGTGGATCCAGCACACGTGCCACGTGCCTCCCCTTCCGCATCGCGAATCACCTCGGAAATTCATCGGAGTCCGATCCGAGAGCGGCGTCACCTGCCGGGAGGAACACGCGGGTGTTCGGTCAAGCGCAGTTCGCGAGGGGCACATGACCCATTCTTTCCTGACCTCTCCCTCGGCCGGAGGGAGCGACCAGATCCGGTCCGATATCAACACTCTCTGCTCGTCCGCGAGGCGTAGCGTGGCCGTTCTCCTGCCCAATCCCAGAAGCGGCGTCGCGTTTTCCCGCATCTTCAATTCGGCTGTCATTCCACCCGGCGTGCGGACGAGGGTCGTCGTCGGCTCATCGTCCGGAGCGGCCGGTTTCCCCGAGTCGGTGGAGCTGAGGGTCGATCCGCTGATCTCCGAGAGATTCCTGATGATCGACGGCCTCGTCGCCATGACCGGCCACACCTCCCGGATGGCGGTGGTGCGCACCCCCGCACTGGTCACGTTGCTGGGAGAGCTGTTCGAGCGCGTCTGGTCACAGGCCGCACCACGCCGCCGCGAGCGGGAGCCGCTGTCCTCGCTGACGGACCAGGAAAGGACCGTTCTAAGGATGTCCGCGGAGGGCCTGACGGACGAGGTGATCGCCCGCCATCTCGGCCTGACCTCCCGCACCGTACGCCGCCACATGGCCACCGCGATGGAGCGGGTCGGAGCGCAGAGCAGATTCCAGGCGGGAGTCCGTATCGCCAAGGCGGGGATCGTCTAAGGCGATCAGCGGGGGACTCCGCGCCGCGAACTTGTCAGATAAGGTCGTTCTCCTCGACTTCGCTGTGTCATGCCCAACCGCGTGTGGAGGCCTGGTGGACGAAACGGAAGCCATTACCACCACCGGCGCCGCGGAGGGACTCGGCGTCGACGTTCTGGGACCGGTGACCGGCCGGAGAGGTTCACTCGAGCTCGACCTGGGAGAGCCCAGGCAGCAGGCCGTCCTCTGCATCCTGGCGATCAACGCGGGACAGCCGGTCACCAGGGACCGGCTGATCGACGGAGTATGGGGAGAGAGGCCGCCGAAGACGGCGGAACAGAGCGTCTACACGTACGTGTCCAGGCTGAGACGGGCACTGGACCCGGACCGGGATCCGCGGAGACCTTCGAGGCCGCTGGTCTCCGTCCCCGGCGGATACTCGCTGCGGCTCGCGCCGGAGCAGGTGGACGCCCTGCTCTTCGAGCGCTGCCTTGACCTGGCCAGGAGGTCGCACGCGAAGGACTCGTACGAGACCGCCCTGCACTCCCTGAACAGGGCCTCGGAACTGTGGCGGGGCACGTGCCTGGGTGGGATTCCCGGTCCGTTCGCCGAGTTCGAGCGGCACAGGTTGAACGAGCTACGCCTGACCTCGCTGGAGCTGCACGCGGACCTGCTGCTCCTGCTCCGGCGCCCCCAGGAGGCCGCGGCCCGGCTGGCCCCCCTGATCCGCGAGCACCCGCTGCGCGAAAGGCTCCGCGAGCTGCACATGGTCGCGCTTTACCGCTGCGGCCGGCAGGTGGAGGCGCTGAAGGTCTATCAGGAGATCCGGCACCTGCTGGCCGAGGAGTTCGGCATCCAGCCGCACGAGAGTCTCCGCAGGTGCCATGAACTGATCTTACGCGCCGACCCCCTGCTCGATCTGCCCTCGGCGACGCTCCCCACGCTCCCGGAGCGGGTTCCCCCGCTCCGGGAGCCCTCGCATTCGCGGCACCGCGCCGCCACCCGGGGAAAGGTGGCTCACCAGTTGCCGCGCGACCCCACCGACTTCGTCGGACGCGCGGAGGAGCTCGTGCGGCTGAGAACGCTGCTCTCTCCCTGGGACGGCCGCCCGCCCCGGCACGTCGTCGCGATCACCGGGGCACCCGGATCCGGCAAGTCGACCCTGGCGCTCCGGGCCGCGCACCTGGTCCGCGACCGTTTCCCCGACGGGCAGCTGTACGTGAACCTGCGCGGGGCGACACCGGGCATGAGGCGGCTGGAACCGATCGAGGTGATCAGCAGGTTCCTGCGCGATCTTGGCATGCCCCAGCGTGACATTCCCGCCGACCTCGATGAGGCCGCCGCCCTGTGGCGCGGCGAACTCGACGGCCGCGAGACCCTCGTCGTGCTGGACGACGCCGCCGATGAGGCCCAGATCCGCCCGCTGCTGTCGGTGCCGATGGGCAACACGATCCTGACGACCAGCCGGGAGAGCTTCACCCTGCTCGACGACTGTGCCCGTATACCGATCTCCAGGATGCGGCGCGCCGAGTCCTCCACGATGCTCGCCAGACTGATCGGGAAGGAGCGGGTCGCCGAGGACGTTCAGGCGACGGCGCGCCTGATCGACCTCTGCGGAGGCCTGCCACTGGCCGTCGGCATCGCGGGAGCCCGGCTGGCGAACCGGCCGCGCTGGGGCGTTGTCGATCTGGTGAGCCGGCTGGAGGACGAGCGGGGGCGGCTGCGGGAGCTGGCGGCGGGCGATCTCGCGGTCCGATCCAGCCTCGCGGTCAGTCACGACATGCTCGCCGGCAGCGACCATCACCTTGACCGGACGGCCGCCCGCGCGCTGCGCGCGCTCGGCGTGCTGCAGACGGCCGACGTGACGGCACCTGTCGTCGGCGCCCTGCTGGATGTCCCCGCGGACACCGCGGAGCGCGCGATGGAACGGCTGGTCGACGCGCACCTGCTGGAGGAGGACGAGCCCGGAAGGTACCGGCCGCACGACCTGATCCGGCTGTTCGCCGGCGAGCAGGCGGCACGCGAGGAGACGGAGACGGATCGCGACGCCATGCTGGACCGGGCGCTGAGCTTCTATGTCGGGACCACCCGGCTGGCCGTGCGGCTGGCCCGCTACCCTCGCGCGGAGTCGGCGGACGTCGATCTCGGCGCCGATCCTCTCCCGCTCGGCTCGTACCAGGAGGCCCACGAGTGGCTGAACCGGGAACAGGCCAATCTCCTGTCCGCCGCCTTCCAGGCGATGTCCGCTCCCCGGGAGCGGACCTCGCGTCTCGGCGTCGCCCTGGTCTTCGCGCTCTTCTGGCACCTCCACCACGCCGGCCTTCCCGCTCGTCTCCTCACCATCAGCCGGCGGACCCTCGCGGCCGGGCAGCGGCTGGAGGATCGTCGGCTTGAGGCGGGGGCGCACAGCCTCGTGGGCCTCGCACTGAACATGGTCGGCCGTCTCGAAGAGGCCCTGCGCCACTTCCGGCAGCACCTGATCCTGTGCCGTCGGCTCTCCGAGCGGCATGGTGAGCAGAAGGCGCTGGGCAACCTCGCCATGAACTACCTCGCACTCGGCTGCTACGAGAAGTGCATCGACTGCGCCGAGAAGCAGCGGGAGGTCGCGGGCGCGATCGGGTACAGGTCGGGCGAACACTACGCGCTCACCATGATCGGTTCGGGGTACCACGGCCTGCGCCGGTTCGAGCAGGCACTGGCCATGCTGGACGAGGCCCTGTTCAAGTGCCGCAGGGACGGCAACCTGTATCAGGAGACGGCCGTGCACGAGAGGCTCGGCGGCGTTCACCTCGACCTGGGGGACGCCGCGGCGGCCAGGGCCTCCTTCGAGGCCGGCCTCGACTGCGCGCGCGCCGCGCAGGTGGTCGTCGCCGAACCGTACCTGCTGCTCGGCCTGGCCCGCTCCCTGCGGCTCCTCGGCGAGGTGGAGCAGGCCGTGACCTACCTGGGCCGTTCCGTCGCGTCCGCCAGGGCGACGGGGAACGACGAGGTGGAGAGGGAGGCGTCGGCGGAGCGGGCGGCCATCGGGGCCACCCGCGAGAAACCGTCCACCTCCCCGGGCCGGATGATGGCTCTCTGAGGACCGCGAGCCCAACGGGCTGATCACGCGCACCCGGCCGGGCGCAACCGTAAGAGTCGCTAACGACCGCCTCCCGCGTTCCCCCGGGTCTGCCATGTCCGGCCCCGTGCCCGGCTGATGTACTACCAGAGTGAGCGGCATCAAAACGCGGCAGAGCCTGGGCATCGGCGAGAGCGTCCTGCGTCCCGACGGGACGCTGAAGGTCACGGGCGAGTTCGCCTACTCCTCCGACCTGTATCTGGCGGACATGATCTGGGGGGTCACCCTGCGCAGCCCGCACCCGTCGGCGTGGATCCGCTCGATCGACGTCGGCCCCGCGCTGGCCATGCCCGGCGTGTACGCGGTGCTCACCCACGAGGACGTGCCCGGCGAGAGGTTCTACGGGCTGGACCACCGGGACCAGCCGGTGCTCGCCATCGACCAGGTCCGCTACCAGGGTGAGCCGGTCGCGCTGATCGCCGCCGACCACCCCGAGCGCGCCAGGAGGGCGGCCGAGGCCGTCATCGTGGAGTACGAGGTCCGCGAGGCCGTCACCGACCCGCGCCGGGCCGCCTTCGACACCTCCGGTCCCGCGGTCCACGAGCGCGGCAACGTGCTGCGCCACCAGCCGATCCGGGTCGGCTCCACGTTCGAGGCCCCGGTGGTGGTCACCGGCGAGTACGAGGTCGGCATGCAGGACCAGGCCTTCCTCGGCCCGGAGTCCGGGCTGGCCGTACCCGCCGAGGACGGCGGGGTGGACCTGTACGTCGCCACGCAGTGGCTGCACGCCGACCGGGGCCAGATCGCGCCGTGCCTGGGACTGCCCGAGGAGAAGGTGCGGCTCTCGCTGGCCGGGGTGGGCGGCGCGTTCGGCGCCCGTGAGGATCTGTCCATGCAGGTCCACGCGTGCATGCTGGCCCTGCGCACGGGCCGCCCCGTGAAGATCGTCTACAACCGCGAGGAGTCCTTCTACGGCCACGTCCACCGGCACCCGGCCCGGATGCGCTACGAGCACGGCGCCACCCGCGAGGGCAGGCTGCTGTACGTCAGGGCGGAGATCCTGCTGGACGGCGGCGCCTACTGCTCCACCTCCCCGGCCGTGGTCGGCAACGCGGCCTCGCTGGGGGTCGGCCCCTACGAGGTGGACAACGTGTGGATCGACGCCTACGGCGTCTACACCAACAACCCGCCCTGCGGGGCGATGCGCGGTTTCGGCGCGGTGCAGGCCTGCTACGCCTACGAGTCGCAGATGGACAGGCTGGCCGAGGCGTGCGGGATCTCCCCCGTCGAGGTCAGAATCCGCAACGCGGTCTCCCAGGGGTCGAGGCTGGCCACCGGGCAGGTGATCGACTCGCCCGCGCCGCTGGCCGAGATGCTCGCGGAACTCGCCGCGATGCCGCTGCCCGCCGCCCCCACCCCCTCGGACGACGCGGGCGGGACGGACCTGCTGAACATGCCGGGCGGCATCTCACAGACCACCCACGGCGAGGGCGTGCGGCGCGGGGTCGGCTACGGCGTGGGCATCAAGAACATCTGCTTCTCCGAGGGTTTCGACGACCACTCGACCGCCAGGGTGCGGGTGGAGCTGATCGGCGGGGAGCCGCACGTCCTGGTGCACACGGCGGCCGCCGAGGTGGGACAGGGTCTGCTGATGGTCCAGGAGCAGATCGCCAGGACCGAGCTGGGGATCGACACGGTGACGGTCGCGCGGGCGGACACCTCCGTCGGGTCGGCCGGGTCCTCGTCGGCGTCCCGCCAGTCCTACGTCACCGGCGGCGCGGTCAGGGCGGCCTGCCAGGCCGTGCGGGAGCGGCTGGACAAGCTGCGGGCCGACGGATCGTCGCTGGTGCAGGCTCTGGAACTGGCCGGGGCCGTGGAGGAGACCAGGGAGTACCGGCACCGGCCCACCTTCCCGCTGGACCCCCGCACCGGGCAGGGCGACTCCCACACCCAGCTCGCGCTGTGCGTGCACCGCGCGGTCGTGGACGTGGACGTGGAGCTCGGCCTGGTCAAGGTGGTGGAGCTGGCCGCGGTCCAGGACGTGGGCCGGATCATGAACCCGCTCGCGCTGGAGGGCCAGATCCACGGCGGTTCGGCCCAGGGGCTGGGGTTGGCGCTCATGGAGGAGATCCAGGTCCAGGACGGGGTGGTGCGAAACCCCTCGTTCACCGACTACCTGATCCCCACCATCCTCGACATGCCGCCGATGCGGGTGTCGATCCTGGAGAACCCGGACCCGCACGCCCCCTACGGCCTGCGCGGCGCGGGCGAGCCGCCCACCCTCTCGTCCACCCCCGCGGTGGCCGCCGCCGTACGGGCCGCGACCGGCCTGCCGCTGCCCCGGGTGCCCATTCGCCCCCATGACATCGCCTTGAACGGGTAGGAACCGCCCATCCCCTCCACGTCCGGAGGGGAGACCATGGATCGCTTCTTCGAGCTTTCGGCCAGGGGGACGACGGTCGGCCGCGAGCTCCGGGGCGGGATAACCACCTTCATGGCGATGGCGTACATCATCCTGCTGAACCCGATCATCCTGGGCGGGGCGACGGACGTCACGGGGGCCAGGCTGTCGACCCAGCAGCTGACCACGTCGACGATCCTCGCGGCGGCGGTGAGCACGCTGCTCATGGGAGTGATCGGCAACGCACCGCTCGGGGTCGCGACCGGGCTCGGGCTGAACGCGGTGGTCGCCTACCAGGCCGCGCCGCACATGACGTGGGCTCAGGCGATGGGGCTGGTCGTGCTGCAGGGGCTGGTGATCGTGCTGCTGGCCGTGTCCGGGCTGCGGCAGCTCATCATGAACTCCATCCCGCTGGCGCTGAAACACGCGATCAGCGTGGGTATCGGCATGTTCATCGCGCTGATCGGGCTGGTGGACGCGGGTTTCGTCGGCAGGGGTACGGGGTCGCCGGTCCAGCTCGGCACCACCGGGCGCCTGACGGGCTGGCCGGTGGCGCTGTTCTGCCTGGGGCTGCTGGTGATGATCGCCCTTTTCGTGCGCAAGACCCGGGGCGCCATCCTGATCGGCATCGTGATCACCGCCGTGCTCGCCGTCGTGGTCGACACGTTCACCACGGTCCCGCCGGAGCTCTGGGGCGTGGTGATCCCCCGGATGCCGGAAGCGGTGGTCGGGGCGCCCGACTTCGGGCTGGTCGGCCAGGTGGACCTGTTCGGCGGATTCGCCCGCGCCGGTGCGCTGACCGCCACCATCGTGCTGTTCACGCTCGTACTGTCGGGGCTCTTCGACGCGATGGGCACCATCATCGGGGTGAGCGACGAGGCGGGCCTGGTGGACGAGCAGGGCCGGGTGCCCCGGCTGGGAGCGATCCTCACCGTGGACGGCGTGTCCGCGGCGATCGGGGGGCTCACGAGTTCCTCGGCGAACACGGTGTTCGTGGAGTCGGCGGCCGGGGTCGGTGAGGGGGCCAGGACCGGCCTGGCGTCCGTCGTCACCGGTGCCCTGTTCTCACTGACCCTGCTCTTCACCCCGGTCGCCACCGTCGTCCCCGCCGCCGCGGCGGCGCCCGCGCTGGTCCTGGTGGGCGCGCTGATGATGACCCAGGTCAGGAAGGTGCCCTGGGAGGACCTGGGCATCGCGATCCCGGCGTTCCTGACGATCGTGCTGATGCCGTTCACCTACAGCATCACCAACGGGGTGGGCGCGGGCGTGATCTCCTACACCGTCATCCAGGCGGCCCTCGGCCGGGCCCGGAGGATCCCGTGGCTGCTCTGGGCGGTCAGCCTGATCTTCGCGATCTACTTCGGCGTCGACGGCATCGGAACGCTGTTCTTCTGAGCCGGCCCGGATCGCACGGGGCCGCTCTCAGGACCTGTCGTTCAGCTCGCAGGCGATCCCGTTCTTGTTCCCGTCGATGTACCAGTCGTACTCCTTGTGAATCCCCTTGTGGTACGGGCCGTAGCCGTTGTCGTTCGCCTCCTTGCAGGTGCGGTATTTGGGGTCGAGGTCTCCGTCGCCCGACGTGGCCGGAGCGGTGTTCCGGGTGACGGGGTTGGTGGCGGCGGCGTCCGTTCCCGGCGGGGTCGTCGCGGCCGGGTCCGTCCCTGGCGGATTGGTCGCGGCCGGGTCCGTCCCCGCCGGGTTGGTCGTGTCCGGGACGCCGTTGTTCGACGGGCTCACCGGCTGGTTGGGCTGCGGGTCCGTGGCCGGATCGGCCGGCGGGGTGAAGACCGACGTGTCGTCCGGCCGGGGGTCGGCGGTCGCCTCCGTGCCGCTGCCGCTTGAGCCGAGCAGCCGGACGACCATCGCGTCCGCCTGCTCCTTGGTGAAGGAGCCGGCGATGCTCAGGCTGTCGGCGGTGATCGCCTGGGCGACCCGGGGGGCCGCCACCACCTTCTCCCCCACGACGATCGCGATCTGCTGCCTGACCGGGTCGTCCTCCTTGACCACCTCCTCGGTCAGGTCGGTGATCTGCTCGCGGAAGGTGGGCGCGAACGCGATCCTGACCGAGTAGGTGCCGTTCTTCTCCTTGATCGCCTCGATCTTCCGCACGGCGTTCACGGTGACCCCGGCGGCGACCGAGTAGCAGTTCTGCCCGAGGTCGTCGGGGTAGGTCTCCGGAAGCGTGCAGGCTCCGGCCTTCGCCTCGGTCACCGGGGCGAAGTGGATGGGAACCGCCAGCCGGCTGGGCGGCTTGGCGCCGAGCGGCATGTCGGGGTTGCGGGTCATGAGCACCGCGATGGTGCCGAGCACGCCGGTGATCAGCACGACGACGACCAGGGTGGTCAACAGGATCGCGGTCGTGATCCGGCTCGCCCTGGGCATCCCCGGCGCCCCGTTCGGCGGACCTCCGGCCTGCCTGCCACCGGCCTCCGGACCGCCCACTCCCGGACCGCCCGCTCCGGGGCCACCCAGCCCCTGACCGCCCGGCCCCTGACCACCTGGACCCTGACCGCCCGGCCCCGGCACACCCTGACCTGGCACGCCCTGACCTGGCACGCCCTGACCTGGGCCATCCGGTCCGCGGTCGCCGAAACCCGGGCCGGCGAACCTCGGGTCACCGGGGTCCGAACCACCGGGACCCGGACCTTCGGAGCCGGGATCGCCGGGCCTCGGACCAGCGGGGCCGGAACCACCGGAATCAGGGCCGCCGGGCCCCGGTTCGCCGGGGGGCTCAGCGCCCGGTTCCCAGGGGCCACGGGCGTGGCGTCCGGTTGGGGCGGGACGCTCGGGCGGCGTGAAGGCGTCACGGCGCTCGGGCGGGGTGAAAGCGTCACGGCGCTCCGGCGGCGTGAAGGCGTCGTAGGAGGATGAGGGTCCCCATGACGCGCCGGCGGGCTCGTCAGACCCTGCTGGAGGTCCCTGCGGTACGGGCGGCCCACCCTGCCCCGCGTGCATCCCCATCGTCATATCCCCGTATTCCTCGCATCTGTTCGCGGCGAGCCTATCGATCAGCGCGGGAAGCCGGTAACCCCGCAAGTCAGGATGGACGCCGACAGGCCGGGCGTCGACGAACCGCTGACGGTACGCCACCGGCGCCGCCCCTTTCCTGCCACCTTGCGCGTGATTACTCACTTTCGGGGAACGCAACGTGAAGAAGAGGACACGTGCCCACCCTGGAGGAGCCGTGAAGATCTCTGTTCCCAGCGAGGTCAAGAATCGCGAGTACCGTGTGGCCCTGACTCCCGCCGGAGCCCATGAGCTCATCCGGCACGGCCACGAGGTCCTCGTCGAGAAGGACGCCGGGGTGGGGTCCGCCATTCCCGACGCCGACTTCCGGCGCGTGGGCTCGACCATCCTGGACTCCGCGGACGACGTGTGGGCCGAGGGCGACCTGGTCCTGAAGGTCAAGGAGCCCGTCGCCGAGGAGTACCACCGGATGCGCAAGGGTCAGGTGCTCTTCACCTACCTGCACCTGGCCGCGTCGCCGGCCTGCACCCGGGCCATGCTCGAATCGGGGATCACCGGCATCGCCTACGAGACGGTGCAGAACGCGGACGGCTCGCTGCCCCTGCTGGCCCCCATGTCGGAGGTGGCCGGACGGCTCGCCCCGCAGGTGGGCGCCTATCACCTGATGCGCCAGGGCGGCGGGCGAGGCGTGCTGATGGGCGGGGTGTCCGGCGTGCACGCGGCCAGCGTGGTCGTGATCGGTGCCGGGGTCTCCGGTATGAACGCCGCGGTGATCGCGCTGGGCATGCAGGCGGAGGTGCTGCTGCTGGACCGTGACATCGACAGGCTCCGCCAGGCGGACATGATCTACAGGGGCCACTGCAGGACCGTCGCCTCCACCGCCTACGAGATCGAACGGGCGGTGCTGGACGCGGATCTGGTCATCGGCGCGGTGCTGGTCGCGGGCGCGAGAACCCCCAAGCTGGTCGACAACGACCTGGTCTCGCGGATGAGGCCCGGTTCGGTCCTGGTGGACATCTCCATCGACCAGGGCGGCTGCTTCGAGGACTCACGGCCCACCACCCACGACGATCCGACGTACCGGGTGCACGACTCGGTGTTCTACTGCGTGGCCAACATGCCGGGCGCGGTCCCGCACACCTCGACGTACGCCCTGACCAACGTGACGGTCCCCTACGCCCTCGCGATCGCCGACCTGGGCTGGCGGGAGGCCCTGCTGGGCGACCCCGCGCTGGCACGGGGCCTGAACACGCACGAGGGGCACCTGACCAACCGGCCCGTGGCCGAGGCTCACGGGCTGGAGGCGGTGCCCCCGGAGTGGGCGTTGCGGGCCTAGATCAGGACCTGGTCAGGGCGCCGGGGTGGCGCTGGGAACCGGGGCGTCGGTGGCCGGAGCGTCGCTGGCCGGAGCGCTCTGGCTGGGATCCGTGGACGGCGCGCTCGCCGGGATGGGCGCCTCGGCGGTGGTGCTGCCCACGCCGCCGCTGCAGGCGGCACCGAGTTCGGGGGTGTCCGGGCCGTTCTTGTACTTGGTGATGAACTTGGGCAGCCGCGGGTCATCCGCGCTGTCCAGCTTGAGCTGCTTGTTCCAGGAGCTGGCCACGACCTTGGCGGGCAGCCCCGGGTACGGGCTCAGCAGCATGTAGTCCTTGGACGCCAGCTCCTTCAGCGTGTCCAGCTCGGCCTTGGGCAGGTCGGGCCGGTAGGTGATCCACACGGCGCCGTGCTCAATGGAGTGGACGGCGTTCTCGTTGTTGATCGGCTGGTCGTAGATACCGCAGTTCTGCCAGGCCGGGTTGTGCTCACCCCCGAGCGGAGGGCTCTCCTTGTACGTCACCTTGGTCTGGGTGTGCTGGCTGCCGACGTACTTCGCGCTGATGACGTTGTCCAGCGAGGTCGCGGCCCGCTCGTTGACCATGTAGAAGGCGACGAGCCCGACGAGCAGAACGACGACGAGGCCTCCGGCCCCCCACATCAGGAAGGCCGTTCTGCGCTCCTTGCGCTGCTGCTCCGCACGCATCCGGGCAAGGTGCTCTCGCCTCGCCTGCGCCTTTTCCTTGGTCATCAACCCTCCAGCCAGCAAACAACTCCGGTCACCCTATGCCCTACCGGCGTATGTGGAGAATAAAGGGCTCATAACACGTGATACAGCGATGATTCGCGGCAGTGGGTACGCTGGGCAGGCAATGGAAACTCCGGTGAAAAACAGTGCAAAGTCCAGGCGCGGCGTCCTGCTCGGCGGCCTGCTCGGTGTCCTGGCCGTGGCGGTCACGCTGCTGTTCGTCATAGGCAGGACGGCATCCCCGACCGACGCCTCGGCAGAGGCGGGATTCGCCCGCGACATGGCCGTCCACCATGCCCAGGCCGTCGAGATGTCCTTCATCGCCAGGGACGGGAGCGAGGACGAGGCGCTCCGGCGGCTGGCCTACGACATCATCGTCACCCAGACGGCCCAGCGCGGCATCTTCACGGGCTGGCTGCAGCAGTGGGGGTTGAACCAGTCAACGGAGCGACCGGTCATGGCGTGGATGGCCGGTCACGGCGGCCACTCTGTAACGCCGGGCGCCTCCGCCGCGATGCCCGGTATGGCCACCGACGACGAGCTCAAAAAGCTCCGTGAGGCCACAGGCAAGGACCAGGAGATCCTCTTCCTGCAGCTCATGATCCGCCATCACGAGGGCGGCGTGCAGATGGGCCGGGGGCTGCTGAAACTGTCCGACCGCGACGAGGTGGCCACCATGGCGCAGCACATCGTCGACGGCCAGACAGGCGAGATCGAGTTGATGACCGACATGTTGCGGCAGCGCGGCGCCCAGCGGCTGCCTTCCATCCTTTAATAGCGTCGGCGCGTCCCTGTGTGGCCGGTCTCCGGCCAGGGCAGCATGGAGTCAACCTGGCCGGAGGAAAGAGAATGGTGAACGACGAGCCGGAGAACCGCCTGGAGGTGAGCATCTCCGCCGAGGTAGAAATGGGGCAGTACGCCAACTTCGCCTCCGTGTGGCACACCCAGGATGGGTTCGTCCTGGACTTCGCGGTGATCACCAGGCCACCCCAACTGGCCAACGACCCCTCCTCGGGGCATCACTTCGTGAGCGTGCCGACCCGGATCGTCAGCCGGATCCGCATCCCCCCGAGCCAGGTCTTCGAGCTGATGAAGGCCCTCGAACAGCAGCTGACCGCGTACGAGCACGAGACGGGCCAGAAGAACTGAGCCCGGCCCGCCGGGGTGGCGGATCCGGTCCACCGCGCCCCGTGCCCGGGGAGTCCCACCCGCCGGGACCCGGGACGCGGCCGAAGCCGGCGGGCGAGACCCGGCTTCAGGCCGCCTTCATGGCAGGCCGATGGCCTGCCGGGCCGCGGCCAGCAGGCCGGCGGTGCGCCGGGTGGCCAGCGCCGCCCCGCCCGACAGGAGCCGCGACAGCTCGGCCTGGTCCGCCGAAAGCTCGGTGTAGCGCTCCTGGACGGGCCGCAGCCTCTCCACCACCGCCTCGGCCACATCCCGCTTGAGCGCGCCGTACGACCCGTACGACAACGACTCGATCGGCCGGTCCGAGCAGGCGGCGAGCAGGGCGAGCAGGTTGGAGATGCCGGGCTTGCCCACCGGATCGTGGCGGACCTCGGTGCCGGAGTCGGTCACCGCCCGCATGACCTTGCGCCGGATGTCGTCGGGCTGGTCGAGCAGATAGACGGTTCCCGCGGCCGAGCCATCCGACTTGCCCATTTTCGAGGTGGGATCGCTCAGGTCCATGACCCTGGCGGCGACCTGCGGCTGCACCGCCTCGGGCACCGTGAAGACCTCGCCGTACAGGCGGTTGAACCGCAGGGCCAGGTCCCTGGTCAGCTCCACGTGCTGGCGCTGGTCCTCCCCCACGGGCACGACGTCCACCCGGTGCAGCAGGATATCGGCGGCCATCAGCGCGGGGTAGGTGAGCAGCGAGAGCCGGACCTCCTCCTGCCCAGCCGACTTCTCCCTGAACTGGATCATCCGCCGCATCTCGCCGAAGTGGGCGGTGCTCTCCAGCAGGTAGGCCAGTTCGGTGTGCGCGGGCACCTGGGACTGGATGTAGACGAGAGAGCGGTCAAGGCCACAGGCGAGCAGCAGGGTCGCCGCCTCGCGGGTGCGGGCGCGGAGCTGCTCCGGGTCGTGCTTGATCGTCAGAGCGTGCAGGTCCGCGACGGCGTAGACGCAGTCGGCCTCGTCCTGGAGCCGTACCGCGGGCATGATCGCGCCAAGCAGGTTGCCCAGCGTGAGGTGGCCGGTCGGTTTGAAAGCGGTGAAGACGCGCTTTGTCATGGTCACTCCTCGTGGAAGGGGGACCGTCGCGCACCGGCCGTACGGGAAAACAAGAACGACCGCCGGTGAACGGCGGCCGTTTCTGTGCGCAGTCGGGACTGGCTAGCGGATCCGCCTCTCAGCGGCCCGCCACAGACCCAGACTGTGCTTGCTCATACCCGCGAGTATAAGCGCTCCCCTTACTCCTTGCCCATCATGATCAGGCGGTGCCCATCTCCTGCGCCACCGCGGCGGCGAACGCGTCCACGTCGGCCTCGGTGGTGTCGAACGCGGTCATCCAGCGGACCTCGCCGGTGGCCTCGTTCCAGGTGTAGAACCGGAAGCGCTTCTGCAGGCGCTCGGTCACGTCCCCGGGCAGGATCGCGAAGACCGCGTTGGCCTGCACCGGCCTCGGGATCTCCACCCCGGGCACGTCCCGCACCGCCTCGGCGAGCCGCTGGGCCATGGCGTTGGCGTTGCGGGCATTGCGCAGCCAGAGGTCTCCGGCCAGCAGCGCCTCGAACTGCACCGAGACGAACCGCATCTTGGAGGCGAGCTGCATGGCGCTCTTGCGCAGGTAGCGCAGGCCGCGAACCGCGTCGGGGTTGAGCACCACGACCGCCTCGCCGAACATCAGGCCGGCCTTGGTACCGCCGAAGGAGAGCACGTCCACGCCCGCGTCGGTGGTGAACGCGCGCAGCGGTACGTCCAGCGCGGCGGCGGCGTTGGTCGCGCGGGCGCCGTCGAGGTGGACGACCATGCCGAGCTCATGGGCGTGGTCGCAGATCGCCCTGATCTCCTCGGGCGTGTAGAGCGTGCCCAGCTCGGTGGTCTGCGTGATCGACACGACCCTGGGCTGGGCCCGGTGCTCGTCGCCGAAGCCCCACGCCTGCCTGTCGATCAGCTCGGGCGTGAGCTTGCCGTCGGGGGTGGCGACCGGCAGCAGCTTGAGCCCCGCCGACCGCTCGGGGGCGCCGCCCTCGTCGGTGTGGATGTGCGCCGACTCCGCGCAGACCACCGCCTCCCAGTGGGCGGTCATCGAGCGGAGCGCGACCACGTTGGCACCGGTGCCGTTGAACATCGGCCAGGCCTCGGCCGCGGGGCCGAAGTGCCTCTTGAAGATCTCCTGCAGCGCCTCGGTGTAGACGTCGTCGCCGTACGCGGTCTGGTGTCCCCCGTTGGCGAGCGCGATCGCCTGGAGGATCTCCGGGTGTACCCCGGCGTAGTTGTCGCTGGCGAAGCCCTTCACCAGCGGGTCATGCCTGCGGATGGCGTCCGTCACGTGCTGTTTCCCCTTGCTCGGCGCCTGGGCGCCGTCGTGCTTCTTCGTGGCCGCCGTACGGGTCACCCCTCGGTGAGGTCGATCCGGGTGCCGTTGGCGTCGGTCTCCCAGAGCCTGTCGATCGCCTCGGCGAGGTCGTCGACGTCCGTGAAGCCGGGGAACCTCCGCTCCGGGGCGGCCGCGCGCATGCCGTCGTGCACGAGCGCCTTGACCACCAGGATGTTCGCGGTGGAGGCGGTGTCCTTCAGCGCGTCGGCGAAGGCCAGGGTCCACGCCTCGGCGGCGGCCTTGGCCGTGCCGTACACCGCGTCGCCCTGCCCCGGGTGCTCGGCCGTCTTGGCCGAGACGATGGCGAACCGGCCGCGCTCGCCGGCCTTGAGCAGCGGTTCGAAGGCCAGCGTGACGTGCTGCAGGGTGCGGATCAGCAGGTCGTGCAGGAGCGCCCAGTCATCCAGCGACGTCTCGGCGAAGGTCTTGGACCCGCGCCAGCCGCCGACCAGGTGCACGATCCCGTCCAGGTGACCGTGCTCGGCCGCCACATCCCGCGCGAGACCCCGCACCGCGTCAAAATCGAGCAGGTCGACCGCCAGGGTTCCGTCGGCACCGCTCCTGTCGACGCCGATCACCGTGTGCCCCTGGCCGGTGAACCTGCGGACGACGGCCTGACCGGCGGGACCGGCCGCGCCGGTGACAAGGATGATCATGCTCGGATGCCCTTCGTGGAGTCGATGACATCGGTGAGCTTACGACGCAGGGCCTCGTAGAACATGCTCAGCGGGAACTCGTCGGGCAACACCGCGTCGACCACGGCCTTGGGGAACCCCTCAACGGGGAGGGCCTCCACCCCCCGGGCCCAGACCGAGGCGGGGTGCGGCTCGACGTAGGTGGCGACCAGCTGGTGGGCGGCCAGCCAGTGGGCCAGCTTGGAGCGGTCGATGCCGTCCCGGTAGAGCTTCTCGACCTCGCCCCGCAGGTCGGCCACGCCCCCGGCGAGCCGGTCCCAGTCGACGCTCAGCCGGTTGTCGGTCCACCGGACGATGTCGTTGCGGTGCAGGTACGCGAAGAGCAGCTGCCCGCCCAGGCCGTCGTAGTTGCGGACGCGGTCACCGGTGATCGGGAAGCGGAACAGCCGGTCGAAGAGCACCGCGAGCTGGACGTAGCGGGCGTGCGGCACACCCTCCTTCTCCAGCTTCACCGCCTCGCCGAACGCGGTCAGGTCACAGCGGAGCTCCTCCAGGGAGTACAGCCAGTACGGCATCCGCTGCTTGATCATGAACGGGTCGAACGGCAGGTCGCCGTGGCTGTGCGTGCGGTCGTGGATCAGGTCCCAGAGCACGAAGGTGTCCTGGGCCAGCTCCTGCGAGGCGATCAGCCTGGCCGCGTCCGGCGGCAGCGCCAGCTTGAGCGTGTCCGCCGCCGCCCCGCTCACCACGCGGAACCTGGCGGCCTCGCGGTCGGCGAAGATGCCGCCCCAGGTGAAGCGGGCCGGGGTCTGGCGGACCGCGACGGTCTCGGGGAAGAGCACCGCGGAGTTGGTGTCGTAGCCGGAGGTGAAGTCCTCGAAGGCGATCGGCACGAACATCGGGTTGTCGTAGCGGGTCCGCTCCAGCTCGGCCAGCCACTCCGGCCAGATCGTCCGGATCCACACGGCCTCGATGTGCCGGGAGGTGGTGCCGTTCTGGGTGTACATCGGGAAGAGCACGAGGTGCTCCAGGCCGTCCACCCGCTGGGTGTCGGGGTGGAAGGCGTCGAGCGAGTCGAGGAAGTCGGGCACGCCCAGGCCCTGGTCCGCCCACTTGCGCAGGTCGGCGACCACGGCGGCCAGGTAGCCGGCGTCGTGCGGGAAGCGCGGCGCGAGCCGCTCGACGCACTCGACGATCTCGGCGACCAGTTCGACGGCCCTGGCGTGGTCCCCTTCGACCGAGCCGTCCTTGGCCTGCATCGGCCGCAGCTTCTCGATCGCCCGCTTCAGGTCCTCGAAGGCGGCGCGGGCCTCGGACCGCCTGGCCTCGACCGGGGCGGGGACGCGGGCGACCCAGGTGACGAGGTTGCCCCAGAGCACGGCGTGGTCGTGGTCGCCGATCGAGTCGTCGCCGAACAGGTCGGAGTCGGCGACGACCACCACGCGGCCCTCGCCGTGCCGTACGGCCACCGCCAGCGGGCGGCCCGCGGGGGTCGCGGTGGGCGAGGTCTCGAACAGCACCGCCGCGTCCTCGGGTGCGGTGAGCACCCCGGCCCGGTAGAAGCAGGCGCTCCGCACTCCGGCCAGCAGGTCCTGGCCCGCGACGTCGATCTTTCGCGGGGCACCCATGACCCAGGCGGCCACGCCGTTGTGGGCGCTCTGCGGATCGTGGACGAGGGTGTGCTCGACCCCGACGCCGAAGCGCGCGAGCAGCTCGGTGAGGTTGCTGCCGTACTTCTCCTGCTCGTACTCGGCCAGCACGACCAGCCCGCCGCCGCCCGCGACGTACTCCTCGATCGCGTCCAGCTCCTCGACGGGCAGGACGGGGCTGCCCAGCCCGGTGGTCCGCTCCCAGCGCCCGTCGGCGGGGTGCGCGATCACCAGCACGTCCCGCGCGCTCAGCAGGGCCGGGGTGAGCGGCCCCTCTGTGTGCGCGTCCACGGTGTGCCCCAGCCGGCGCAGCAGCTGCGCGGCGCGCGCGTAGCTGCTGTCGTCGGGATGGCCGGGATTCATCGTCTCGGCCACGTCCCGCCGGATGGTCCACGACTCGCTGTGAGCCTCATCGAACAGTACCCGCGGCAGAGCTGTCACGATAAATCCTCCTTCAAGCAAGAGCTAGCAACGGAAAATATACACAATCCATCCCATTTTTGACACATCTCTTACGCAGAGGGCTTTCTGGAAGATCGGCGCCTCGCGGGGCGGGCAGAACCGGCGTCCCGGCGCGGGGCGGGGTCAGGTCGGTGCCGCCGCCCATCGCGGTGGGGTGCGCGCGGGCCGGTAGTCCTCGTCAAGGCGGACCTCACGGCCGTGGCGGACCGTCCAGCACTCCAACTCGTGCAGCCAGAGCCTGTGCAGGTGCACGCGGGCCACCACCTCCTCCGTGAACACGTACGCGACTCCGGCGATCGGCGGGTCACCGGAGTCTTCGAGTACGGCCAGGCGGGCGTCGCGCATCTCGGCGTCGTGCACGGCGCGGCCGTGCACGACGATCCGCAGGGTCCGCGTGTCGGCGTCGTACAGGCCCCGCAACCCGCTCCGGCGTTTCGGCCACGGGTGGTCCCGCGCTCCGCCGGGCAGGGGCGATACGTAGCCGACCCCCGCCGTGAGGAGTTCGTGTCCCGGCCAGGCCTGCCGCCGCGCGGTCTCGGAGTCGGCGGCCAGATCGTGGAACTGCACCAGCGTGATGTCCCCACGGGTGAGGAGCCGCCACGGGCCGTGCTCCAGCCACCGCCGCGACAGCAGGCGGTCGTGGCCCGCTCCCCTGAACGCGCACGCCCACCCGTGGCTGTAGTGGAGATCGGCGAAGCCGCCGTTGCCGGTCCAGTGATGGACGCCTCCGGTGGAGGCGACGGCGAAGGGCAGGTCCTCCAGAACCTCCAGCAGCGACTCGGCGGTCCAGTCGCCGTCGCGGCCCGCCTTCACGATGGCGTTACCGATGTTGAACGCGAAGGGCTCCCCGGCACCGTTCCACCCGACGGCGCTCTCCGCCCCTTTCTCCTGGCGGGCGGCGAAGCGCTCCAACCAGTCCGCACCGGGCACCTCGTCCGCGAAGTCCACGGAGAACTTCGCGTCGGGCGGCCAACCCGGCCCGAACACGCCCACGACGGCCCGTGCCAACGCGGACAGGTCCGGCCCGTCGAGCCCCAGCAACAACCTCATGTCCACGCGTCCCGCTCCCGCAAGGCTCGATCACTCTTACCGGGCGGACGCTAGGAACCCGCCCTTGCGAGCCACTGGGAGCCGGGTTGGGGCCGGCGATCGCCGTGATCAGTGCCGTGGCGGGCGAGGTGCGGCAGGCGATCCAGGGGCAGCGTCACCTCCAGCCCGAGGCTCGGCGACCGGACACAGGTGGGGTCGGGACAGGTGACCCCGGCGTCGATTTCGTCGATGGTCACGGTCTTGCAGCGGATCGGCGTTCGTGACGACTCGCGTGAAGATCCGTACTCCGCACAGGCCCTGGTAGAGACACGTGACAGCCAGGCCCCCGCAGCTGGATGCGAGGGCCTGGCGTGCTGCGGATCGTTGTAAAACTAGACGGTGTCGTCGGTGCGGACCCAGCGGGTGAACGCCGCCCACTCGGCCGGGGTGAACACCAGCGCCGGACCCGACCGGTCCTTACTGTCGCGGACACCGACCCGGCCACCGGACAGCTTCGCGACCGCCACGCACTCGCCGCCGTTGTCACCCGAGAACGGCGACTTCACCCACGTGGCCTCACTCAGTTCCTGATCCACCGGTCCCTCATCTCTGCGATCAGTACACCTAGACGGAACATTCGTCATCGAGGTACCAGCCGTACGGGCTCGGCGCCGCCCCCGCCGCCACGCGCGGAGCGTAGTGGCGGGTGTGCAGTGAGGCCACCAGCTCACCCCGGCTGTGGGTTCCCGTCTTGGCGAAGACCGCCTTCAGATGGTCCTGCACCGTGAACGGCGAAATGCCGAGCACGGCGGCCATCTGGCGAGTGCTGCGCCCCTGCGCGGCCAGCGCCGTCACCTCACGCTCGCGCGAGGTCAGGTCGTAGGCCCTGGCGATGATCTGACCGAGCACGGCGGGACGGGCGCCCTCGATGATGAGGGCCACCCGGTCCGCCGAACCCTCGATCGGCGAGCCGTGCAGCATCACCCACCCTCCGCCCCGGGCCGGCAGGGCGGCAGTGGCCGGGCCGTTCCCGGCCTGGGCGGCGGCCACGACGGACCTGACCGCACTCGGTATGCGGCCCCGATCGTCGATGGCCTCCAGCCACGTGCGCGCCTGGGTACTGAGCGTCTCGACCTCGCCACCGGAGCGTACGAGCAACATCCCCGGAGGATCTTCGATGCCCTCGGCGACGTCCAGGGCGGCGCGGAGCAGGGTCAGCCGGAACAGGTCCGCGATGGTGGAGACCGCCCCGGTCAACGCCGCGAGCTCGGCCGCCCCGAACGGCGGCGACGGCGTGCACCGGTAGAGCGTCAGCGACCCCCAGCAGCCGTTGCGGGACCGCAACATCACGCGGGCCTCGTCGCAGATCCCGAGCTCACGCAGCAGCGGTTCATATCGCGCCGCCTCGGAGATCCGGCCGCCGGTGGCCTGGTGCAACCCCGCGACGGGCACGGCGGCGTTGGCCAGCCGGGTGTAGCCGTTGAGGTCGGCGTCGCGGAACTCAAGATCGAAGATGATGCGCTCGCGGTCCGCGCCGCCTTCGTGCCCGATCCCGGTGACGAAGCAGCTCGTCCACAACAGGGTGGCCGGGTCGACCGTGGAGATCGCCGCGATGTCGTACCCGATGACCCGGCGCAACAGCCGGTCGAGTTCCGTGCGCACCTCGGTGAGGTCACCACCCCGCACCGCGATCCGGCGCAGCCCTTCGTGCAGGTCCATGTTCAAAGGATCGCCCGTACGTGGCCCCCTCACCACCCCCATGTTCATGGGATACCGCTCCCCGACGGCCCCTTACTAGCTTTTTCAGCATTCGACCTGAAGGAGCCGAACATGGAACGGGACGACCTGTTCACCCACATTCACAAGGCACTGCGCCGGGGCCTGTTCGAGGTCACGATGCTGGCGGGCGCCACCGACTGGGCCGATGACGACGACATCGAACAGTTGGCGGCGCGCTGGCAGCCCCTGCTGGCGCTGCTGCGTTCGCACACCGAACACGAGGACCGGCACATCCTGCGCGTCCTGGACCCGTACGAGCACCAGACCACCGACGCGATCGCCGAGCAGCACACGGACCTGGAGGAGCTGGAGCAGCACCTGGCCGAGAGCTTCGACGCGCTCGTCGTCAAGCCCGATCCGGTGGCCGGCCTCGCCTTCTACCGCGACCTGGCCAGATTCACCGCGGCCTACCTCCCGCACCTGCACGAGGAGGAGACCGTGGTGATGCCACGCATCTGGGCCCGCTGCACCGACGAGGAGATCGCGGCGGCACGGGCGGCGTTCATGGCCGAGACGACGCCGGAGATCCAGACGATCAGCCTGGAACTGATGTTGCCGTCCCTCGACCGACCGACCCGAACCGGGCTCGTCCGGCGGATGGCCGCCACGGCTCCGCCGGAGGTGGTGAAGGGCGTGCTCGCGATCGGCGACCGCGTGCTCGGCGCCGCCGACTCGGCCGCGCTGCACGCCCTCGTCTCCACGGCCCCGGCGAGCGGTGATCTCCATGCGTGACCGCTTATTCCGAGGAACGGAGCACTAATACGGCAGCCGCCGCCCGCCCGGTGTCCGCAGGTCGAGTCCGATCCTGGCAGGGGGCCTTCTGGGCTTGGCGACAAGGATCCGTCTCGTCACGTGAACTCCTTTTCCGACGATCGGTACAGTTCGGGCTGCCGGTTTCCGCGGGGGAGGAAGATGGTCGTCTCATCGCGGATGGCCGGTCGAGAGGCCTGACGCGCCGGGTGGGCGGGCAACTCGAACCAGACGGCCTTTCCAGGCCCTCCCGTGCGCGTGCGGTCGGTGCCCCAGGAACGCGACAGCAGGTCGACGTCGTTTCCCGGCCGGGCCGGGAAGGCGGACCGGCCGGGCACCGCGTACCCCGCCGCGAAACCCCTGCGGCACACGGGTTCAGGCCGCCCGCACATAGCAGCCCCGGTGAGCGGGGATGCTGCGCCCGTCGGGCAGAAGCTCGCCGGTGTCGTCGAACAGCACCACGCCGTTGCAGAGCAGCCCCCATCCCTGTTCCGGATGAAACGCCACCAGGCGGGCCGCGTCGTGGTCCGGAGCGTTCGCGGATGGACACGGAGGCTTGTGCTGACACATGACCGTTACCTCGATCCCTGACGATCGCAGGAGAGACTTCGAGAGCCTCCGGTTCCGACTGGACGATCATCGCCGGCGTTCCGGTCCGGTGGGCTGCTTTCACTTCCTACGATGCCGTGTCCGCCACCCGTCGTCTGCGCTGGCAGCATCCATTTGGGCCCCGTGCCAACGGCAGTCCCGGCATACCCGCTAACCGCAATGCGCCAACGGCCTCGATCAGCTTCAGCGACGCCCGCTGCGGAAGTGCCCCGGCGCGAATCGCCTCGTACTTGGTGATGATGTCCGCCACGTCAACGGGGCGGTTCGGCGCCGTCGGCTCGGGACACCCCGGAGAGCCACACTATTCACTTAAAGTAATGAAGCAACTACAGAGAGTAGAGTGCGGAGGAAGGTGCGAACCACGGCACCGTGAAGTTCTCCAGGGGGGAAAATGCTTGCACGGGGGACCCGATCCCTTGCCATCCCGGCGGCGGTGCTGCTGGCCGTGGCCTTGGTGGGTGGCTGCGGCGACAACACGCCGGCCGACCTGAGGCCCGGTGCCATGGTGGCCACGACCTCGGCACCCGCCGCCGCCCCACCGGCCGCCACGACCGCCCCACCGGCGGCGGACAGCGACCAGGAGTACCCCTCCGAGGAGTGCCCGGCCGCCGGCAACGCCAAGAAGTTCGCCAAGACCCGCTTCGCGTTGCACGCGGGCCTCGCACTGGGAGCCTTCTACCGCTACATCTACCGACCACTGCGGAGCGGGGGCTTCAAGGCGGGGGCGGAGAAGCGGAAGCGGACCTTCGCGAAGGCGGCCGTGGCCGGTCTCTTCACCGTTCACGAGCTGAAGGTCGCCAAGCGCTTCGCCCTGGCCAACCCGACGTTGTGCAAGGGTGTCACGGCGGTCACCGCCAGCTTCGACAGGCTGACCTCCAAGCTGAAGAACGGCACCGCCACCGAGGCCGACCTCGCCGCCACCAAGGACTCCTTCACCGGCCTGCAGCAGAAGGCGACACAGAACGGCTACGGCTTCAAGGAGAAGAACGTCACCGTCCCCGGCGCGAGCTGAGAGCACCACGGCCCCAGAGACCGCAGGACAGCGGAGGGGCAGGATCAACCCAGGGAGGCTCGCGGAACACGGCCCCGCACCTGACACGCCGTGATCGGTAGGGTCGCGGCATGGAGAGCCAGAGCCGCGACCATGCCGAGGACACCCGCGACGCGGTGGCCGAGCACCTGCCCGGCTACCGGGTCGAGACCGTCACACCGCTCGGTGAGGGCCAGGACAACATCGCCTACGAGGTCAACGGCGAGTTGATCGTGCGCTTCAGCAAGGAGCCGGATCCGGCGCGGCGGGCCGCGCTCGTGGAGCGCGAGGCCCGTCTCCTGGCCGCCGTCGCGCGATTCTCCCCGGTGCCCGTCCCCGAACCGCGGTTCACGGTCGCGGAGCACGGCTGCCTGGCCTACTTCAAGCTCCCGGGCCGGCCGCTGCTCGGCCTGCCCATGTCGGAGCGGCTGACCCACGGCCCGTCGGTCGCCGCCACGCTCGGCGGCCTGCTCGCCGCCGCGCACGCCGTTCCGGTGGATCGGCTGGCCGGCCTGGTGGAGGTGGACGACCCGCCGCCGTCCGAATGGCTGGACGAGGCGGCGGAGAGCTACCCGACGATCTCCGGGGAGATCCCGGCGGCCCACCGGCAGGCGGTGCAGGCGTTCCTGGACACCCCACCCCCGGACGGGGGATACACCCCGGTCTTCTCGCACAACGATCTGGGAATCGAGCACGTTCTCGTCGATCCGGCCACGGGTGCGGTGACCGGCGTCATCGACTGGAGCGACGCCGCGATCGTCGACCCGGCCTACGACTTCGGCCTGCTGTATCGCGACCTCGGCCCCACCGCCCTGGACGCCGCCCTTGACGGCTACCGGCCCGGCGACATCACCGCCCTGCGCGAGCGCGCCGTCTTCTACGGCAGATGCGGTCTCTTCGAGGACCTGGCCTACGGCCTCGAAACCGGCCAGGACGCCTACGTCGGCAAATCCCGCACCGCGATGGAGTGGCTCTTCCACTCGTAGAACGCCCCACCGGGGCTCCGATGATCAGAACGGCGTATTCGCGGTTTCGCCGGTGAACGGCCACTCAGGACACCGCCGGCATCCCGGTGCACGGGGAGCGGGCTCGGCGTCCGGGACCGCGATGGGAGCGGCGCCCGGTTATGGAAGGTGTGCCGGTGACCGACGCCTTTGGCGGTCACGGCGAACACTTCAGATCAGATCAGGCCGAGGGAGAGCATCGCGTCGGCGACGCGCTTGAAGCCGTCGATGTTGGCGCCGGCCACGTAGTTGCCCGGCATGCCGTACTCCCTGGCGGTCTCCAGGCAGCGGCCGTGGATGTCCTGCATGATCTCCCGGAGACGGCGCTCGGAGAACTCGAAGGTCCACGAGTCACGGCTGGCGTTCTGCTGCATCTCCAGCGCGCTGGTGGCCACGCCGCCCGCGTTGGCGGCCTTGCCGGGCCCGAAGGCGACACCCGCCTCCTGGAACACCCGGATGCCCTCCGGCGTGGTGGGCATGTTGGCGCCCTCGCCGACCGCGATGCACCCGCCGCGCACCAGCGACTCGGCGTCCTTGCCGGTGATCTCGTTCTGGGTGGCCGACGGCATCGCCACCTCGCACGGCAGCTCCCAGATGCTCCGCCCCGCCACGAAGGACACGTTGCCGCCGTGACGCTTGGCGTAGGCGTCCATCCGGAGGTGCTCGACCTGCTTGACCTGCTTGAGCAGGTCCAGGTCGATGCCCTTCTCGTCGACGACGTACCCCGAGGAGTCGGAGCAGGCGATCACCGTGCCGCCGAGCTGCTGCACCTTCTCGATCGTGTAGACGGCGACGTTGCCCGAGCCGGACACGATGACGCGCTTACCCCCGAAGGAGGTGCCGCGTGCCTTCAGCATCTCGTCGACGAAGAACGCGCAGCCGTAACCGGTCGCCTCGGTGCGGACCTGGGCGCCGCCGTAGCTGAGCCCCTTGCCGGTGATCACCGCGGACTCGTACCGGTTGGTGATGCGCTTGTACTGGCCGAACAGGTAGCCGACCTCGCGCTGGCCGACGCCGATGTCCCCGGCGGGGACGTCGGTGTACTCACCGATGTGCCGGTAGAGCTCGGTCATGAAGCTCTGGCAGAAGCGCATGATCTCGCGCTGGGAGCGGCCCTTCGGGTCGAAGTCCGAGCCACCCTTGCCCCCGCCGATCGGCAGGCCGGTCAGTCCGTTCTTGAAGATCTGCTCGAAGCCGAGGAACTTGACGATGCCCAGGTACACCGAGGGGTGGAAACGCAGTCCCCCCTTGTAGGGCCCGAGCGCGCTGTTGAACTCGACCCGGAAGCCACGGTTGATGTGGACCTCACCCTGGTCGTCCTCCCACGGCACCCGGAAGATGATCTGCCGCTCCGGCTCGCAGATCCGCTCAATGATCTTGGATTCGGCATACTCGGGATGCTTGCCGAGGACCGGTCCGATGCTCTCCAACACCTCGCGAACGGCCTGGTGGAACTCGATCTCACCCGGGTTGCGGCGCAGGACACTGTCGTAGATCGAGTCCAGTTTTTCGTGCAACATCACTTATCTTTCTGATCGCCAGCCCACACACTGTGGTCTAGACCTTATGAGACGCACTTCTCACACCTTTCACCGGCCCACGGTGAGAACTTCTTACCCCGCGAGAGGGACCCCGGATCAGCCCGGCGACGGACGACCCGGCGGGGACCCGCCGCCTACCTTCCTGGTTAAAAGGCCGACCCGGCCTCACACGGGAAGAAAAAGCCATGTTCAAGGATTCAGCCGACTTCCGGCGCATCACATCAGGCCTGCTGCTGATCGTCGCCCCACTGCTCCAGGCCATCGCTGTCATCCTCGACCCCGGCACCTGGGGCGACGAGCGCGAAGCGGTCAGTTTCGTGGAAAATCCCGCCCTCGCCCAGGTCCAGTCGGTGATGTACCACTGGGCCTACCTGCTGATGGCCGTCGCGGCCCTCGGCCTGCTGCATGTGATGCGCCGCCGCGCGGTGGTCTTCGGCCACATCGCGGGCTCGCTCACCGTCCTCGGCTACATCAGCGTGTCGGGCCTGCTCATGACCGACCCGGTGGAGTGGTGGCTCGGGCAGCGGAACACTCCTGAGCAGGCGCAGCAGATCCTCAACGAGATGCTGGACCTGCCCGGCGTCGTCTTCGGGTTCCAGATGCCCTGGCTGTTCTTCGCCATCTTCGGCCTGCCCGTCCTGGTGATCGGCGTCTGGCGCGCGGGATTCGCGCACTGGTGGGTGCCGCTCGTCGTCGGCATCGGCTACGGCGGCTCGATGCTGGTCCCGTACGGCCCGGTGACCGTCCCGCTGTGGGTCGCCCCCGCGGTCGCGCTGGGCTGGCTCGGCGTCAAGATGATCCGGATGAGCCGCGAGGAGTGGATCTCCTACTACCCGACCGTCACCCCCGGCCGCACCACGCCCGACTCGTACGCGAACACCACCGCCTGAGCCCGGTCCCGCAGATGGAGTTTCATCAGTACCCGTGCCACATGGGTCTTGACCGTGGCCTCACCGACAAAGAGCTTCCCCGCGATCTCGGAGTTGGTCAGGCCACGGGCCAGGGAGCGCAACACCTCCAGCTCGCGCGGGGTGAGGTCGGCCAGCTGCGGCGGGGGCGCGGGATCATGACGGCCCGCGAAGGAGGCGATGACGCGAGTGGTGACGGCCGGGTCGAGCAGGGCGTCCCCGGCGACGACGACACGAATGGCGTCCACCAGTTGCTCAGGCGGCGAGACCTTGAGCAGGAACCCGCTGGTCCCCGCGCGGAGCGCGGCGTAGAGGTTCTCGTCGGTGTCGAAGGTGGTCAACATGACGATCTTCGGCGGTTCCGGCTGCCCCAGGAGCTGCCTGGCGGCGGTGAGGCCGTCCATACGGGGCATCGAGATGTCCATCAGCACGATGTCGGGCTTGGTGCGGCGGACCACGGCGATGGCCTCGACCCCGTCGGGGGCCTCGCCGACCACCTCCATGCCGGGTTCACTCTCCACGACGAGCTTCAGTCCGGCGCGGACCATCGCCTGATCGTCGACGATCACGATACGGATGCTCACTTCTCCTCCTTCTTGCCAGGCGGCTCGGCGCCTCGTTCATGGTTCCGTCCGTCAACCGGCTCATCCGGCCGGCTCCACTCATACGATCGGCTCACCGGCCGGCACCTCCAGCGAGGCCGGCAGGGACGCGTGGACCCGGAAGCCACCTTCTGGGCGCGGGCCGGCCTCGAAGGTGCCGCCGAAGAGCTCGGCGCGCTCACGCATGCCGATGAGGCCGTTGCCCGTCGACAGCGCGGAGGACGTCCCGCCGTTCCCACTCCCGTTCGTGACCTCCACCTCCACGGAGTCCCGGTGATAGGAGACCGTGATCCGGATCTCGGACTCTCCGGCGTGCTTGACCGCGTTGGTGAGGGCCTCCTGGGCGATGCGATAGACCGACAGGTCCAGCCCGGGTGCCAGCCGCACCACCTCCCCCCGTACGTCGAGGGTGACCCGCAGCCCGGAGGAGACGAGCGAGTCCACGGTGCCGGACAGCAGGTCCAGACCGGGTTGCGGGATGCTCTCGTCCAGGGGCATACGCAGCGCGCCGAGCATGACGCGCAGTTCCTCGACCGCCTCGCGCCCCATCCGTTCGATGCCCAGCAGTGCCTCGTCGTCCCCGCCTCGCGAGCGGCGGAGCACCCCGGCCTGCATGACCATCATGCTGACGCTGTGGGCGACCACGTCGTGCAGCTCGCGAGCGATGCGGGCTTTCTCCCGCGCGACGGCCTCGGCGGCCTCGCGTTCCCTGTCACGTTCCAGGTGGACGGCCTGCTCGGCCAGGCGGCGTACCCGGGCGACATAGGCGTGCAGGGCGAGGCCGGTGAGGTAGGCGGCGCCGAAGAGGGCGGTCAGGAAGATGACCTCCTCCAAGGGGAGCCGGCGATGGTCGACGGCACCGGAGCCGAACGCCAGGGTGCCGGTGACGGCCCAGGCGAGCCCGGGCCTGAAGGGGAGCTCGGCACCGACGGTGTGGAAGACGATCAGCAGGGAGGCGAGCTGCCAGATCTGACAGTGTTCGTACCCCTGCCGGTGCCAGGCGTACTGGGCAAGGATCATCAGGATGAACACGGCGACCGGCGACCGGCGCCGGAACCACACGAGCGCGCCGGTGACGAGCGCCTGGCCGACCCACCACAGCTCGGGCGTCTCGGTCGCGCCGTACTCGGTGGCGACGGTGAACGCCTCCAGCGTGCCGAGGGCGACGATCACGGCGCCGATCAGCAAGTCGAACTTCGGCACCGCACGCAGGTGCCGAAGAGGGGAGAGGAGAACCGCCATGCGGGGAGACTAAAGCTTGGTGACCGTCTTGCCCATAGGACAAAACACCCGGACAAGTCGCTCACAAGTGGAACACAAGTCAACGGATCAGAACACCGGGAATGAAACGCTCCGCACGAATCGATTGGCGGTCGCGTTGTCGCACCTGCCGGACGCGCAGAAGTAAATGATGAGGGCCGGTTCGTCCGGCCGCTCGACGACCCAGCCGGTGAATTCGAGCTGGCCACCGCGCTGCGGGTCGGCGATCGTCCCCTGCAACCGGATGGCCGGCTGCCCGCCCACGCTCACCTGGACGACCTGGGGGAAGACGTTGACCGTGCCGGGAAGCGAGGACTGCATCGTCTCCTGCAACTGCTTGGCACCACTGCGCGGGTCGAGGGTGTCGAGCGTCTGCACGTAAAGGCCGCCGGCGTCCTGGGGGTCGTCCTTGATGATCTCGTTCACGGTCGCCCAGTCGGCGGTGACGGGCGTGGCGAACAGCGCCCGGAACTGCTCCACCCTCGGCGAGGCCACCACGAACACATCGGCGTGCGGTTGGAGGGTCCAGGTGCCGGGATGCTGGAAGGCGACCGGCACCGCGGCCGAGCCTTCGTACGCCACCCAGGTGTCGCCACCGCGCAGGAACGTCGCGAGCATCGCCACCAGCGCGACGATCGCCGTGATCGCCACTGCGGCGCCGATGAGGATGCCCTTCCCACCGGATCTGGGCCTGCTCGGCTCCTGTCGGCTCGTGGGCACCGTCGGTGCGGCGGGGGCAGCCTGGGTGAGCTGGTACGACTGGCCGGCACCGCTGATCGCGTCACGCAGCTCGGCGACGAACTGGCCGCAGGTCTCGTAGCGCTGCTCGGGCGACTTGGCCAGGGCCCGCATCATGACGCCGTCGACCTCGAGCGGCAGTTCGGGGCGGAGCGTGGTGAGCGGGGTGGGGGTCTCGGCGAGGTGTGCCCAGAGCAGGGCGATCTCGTTGTCGCGCTGGAAGGGCAACCTCCCGGCCAGCGCCTCGTAGACCACGCAGGCCAGGCCGTACTGGTCGCAGCGGCCGTCGATGTGCTCCTTGTTGATCTGCTCGGGCGACATGTAGCGGGGGGTGCCGATGAACTGGTTGGTCTGGGTCAGCCCGGAGATCGAGGTGCGGTGCTTGGTGATGCCGAAGTCGGTGAGGTAGGCGTGGTCGCCCTCGGTGTGGGCGGCGATCAGGATGTTGGCCGGCTTGACATCGCGGTGAACCAGGTCGTGGGCGTGCGCGGTGTCGAGCGCGGCGGCCACCTGGGCGAAGGTCCGGTTGACCTGGCTGACCGGCATCGGGCCCCGGTCGTAGAAGAGCTTGCGCAGGTCGGGGCCGTTGACGTAGCGCATCGCGATGTAGAGGGTGCCGTCGTCGGCGGTGTCGGCCTCGTAGATCGGGATGATGTTGGGGTGGTCGATGCTCGCGACGGTGCGCGACTCCAGCACGAAGCGCTGGCGGAACCGCTCGTCCTCGCCGAGGAGCGGGTTGAGGATCTTCAGTGCCACCCGGCGGTTGAGCCTGGGGTCGACCGCGAGGTAGACCACGGCCATGCCGCCCTTGCCGATGATGTCCTCGATCTGGTAGCCGGCCACTTCCCGGCCGATCAGCGCCCTGTCGTTCACGGACATCACGTCTTGGCCGGCTGGCCGCAGTAGCCGCAGAAGCTGTGCGCGGGGCCCAGCCGCATCCCGCAGCCCGTGCAGTACTTCTGCACCGTCGTCTCGGCGGGTCTGGGGTCCGGGGCGGTGCTGGAACCCGGATCGCGCGCCACCAGCACCGGCTGGCCGGGCGAGGTCGAGGAGATCTTGGGCAGTGCGGGGAAGGAGCGGCCGACCACGATCGTGGAGTCGACCTGCTCGTCGAAGGCCGATCTCGCCTGCACGGGCGGCGGGTTCAGGGGAGGAGACAGGGTGGGGGGCAGGGGGTCGGCGGGCAGGCTCGGCTCCGGTTCCGGTTCGGAGCGTCTGCGGCGCCAGAGCAGGATCGCGGCGACCAGCACCACCAGCACCAGCAGGCCGCCTCCGACCAGGAACGGCCACAGGGGCGTGCCACCGGGCGCGTCGGTGGAGGCGGCCGCCCTCTTGGTGCCCTCGTCCTCTGGGGTGCCGCGCTTGGCCTGGGACGTCTTCAGGTGCGCGGCGGCCACGGTGTGGCCCGGGTAGAGGTCCAGCACCCGCTGGAAGGCGGGGACGGCGTCACCGTAGTAGTGGGTGTGGAAGCGGGTCAGCGCCTGCTCGAAGGCGGCGTCGATCGGACCGCGGGCGGGCGCGACGTCCGCCTCGGCCAGGGCCTTGGTGACCTCGCGGATGCCGATCATCCGGGCGTCCTTGCCACCGCCGAGCAGCAGGCCGACGACCTCGCCCTTCTTGTCCTCGATCACCGGGCCGCCGAGCAACCCCTTGTCGACGAGCGCGCCCAGCTTCTCCGGCTCGTTGACCTTGTTCTCCGGGTCCTTGAACTGTCGGCCGCCCTCACCGGCGCCGCCCGCCCGAAGGTGGGCGATGTCGACGGTCTCCGGCAGGTTCGCGGCGGGCCGCCCGGTGAACCCGGCGACCGCCACCGGCGAGCCCTCCTTGGCGGGCACCTCGGCGGCGAGCGGGGCGGTGGGCAGGCCCGCGCTCCCGTCGGCGCGGCCGACGGGCTTCAGCACCGCCGGGCTGTCGGGCTTGTCACCGGGGCGGACGATCTCGGCCCTGAACCCCTCCGTGTCGGCGGGGGAGATGTTGGGGAAGACCTTGATCTCTGTGGTGACGTCGATGATGCAGGTGGCGGTGGGCTGCTTGGGTGGGTAACACTCCTGCAGGTGGTGGTTGAGCAGGTCGTCCTTGAGCTTGTGCCGCTCGAAGTCCGCGGGGATCTTGACCTTGTGGTGCTCGGCGAAGATCTTGTTGGCGGCGTAGATCCGGACGTCCCTGTCGTTCTTGACCACCCGGGTGAGGGTGACCATGCCACCGTCGGGATTGATCACTGTGCCGGTGCCGCTGCCGATCGGCACCTCGTAGGAACGCTCCACGTGGACCAGCTCGCCGATGTGGTCAAGGAGCGTGATGTCCACGCGTGCCGTGGCCTCGATCCTGACCACCGCGGGGGTCACCAGATCGGTGATCCCGCTGGGATGCTCGTGAGCCAGAGCAGGCGCCACCCCGGCGACCGCCAACAGGAGGCCCCCGAACACCGCCACCGCCGAACCGAACCGCCGCATCGCCACTCCCTACAGGGGATAGGACAAGGGTCGCAAACCAGAGTGAATAAGTGAACCGCTCAGGCCCGAGGGCTTGACTTTCTTTCCGCCGTTACCTGCACCCGGTCACGAGACGGATATCTCCACCCCGCCTTCACCATCACCACTCAGGCACCGACCATGCCTTTCACCATGCCCACCCCCCGTTGCGGACAGTTACGCAAAGTCTAATCCTGACCGGGCCCCGGCGCGACAATGTATACCGCGCGGGGACCGGTTCCCTCATCTCGCCCAATGGCTCGCGGTCGCCCCGAATCCAATGGGATGGAAGCCCCACATTTCGATATTTCCATCTAATGCGCGACAAAGCGGATAAAGCTCTCATTGCTTCTCATGCGCCCGAGGAGGCTCCTCCCGTACGTGGGCCGACGGCCCGCGAATTCGAAAACCCGAGAAGAGCGGGCGCCGCACGAAAGACGAGGGCCACCGGGCCACGGGCGAGCCGATCACCCGGAGGCGGACCCCCGGCAGACCCCATGGACAAGCGCTTGCTAGGGAAATAGCCTGCCCTTCGTGGGCGGGCGAGCGGGCGCGGGGCCTGCTCCCGCGCCGCGACGGGCCACCCGCCCGGAGCACCGGACGATCAGACGGGGAGAGCCGTTGAGCCACTCGATCGGGGTCGACGTCGGAGGGACGTTCACGGACGTGGTGCTCCGCGGGCCGGATGGTGAGATCAGCGTCGCCAAGTGCCTGAGCACCCACGACGACCCGGCCGACGGCATCGTCACGGGCATCACCACCGCGCTTGGCCACCGGGACCCCTCCCTGGTGACCAGGGTCGTGCACGCGACCACGCTGGCCACCAACGCCGTGCTCGAACGCAGAGGCGTCCGCGTCGCCTATGTCACGACCAGGGGTTTCCGCTCGGCGATCCCCCTGGGCCGCTACGCGCGGGTCGAGGAGGACCGCTACGACCTCCGCTTCGACCCGCCCGCGCCGCCGGTCGCCGCCGGTGACTGCTTCGAGGTGCCCGAGCGGGTGAACGACCGGGGCGAGGTGCTCGAACCGCTCGACGAGGCGGCCGTGGCCCGCGTCGGCGAGGAGATCGCGCGGCGGGGTGTCACCACGGCCGCCGTCTGCCTGCTGCACTCGTACGCGAACCCCTCGCACGAACGGCGGGTCGCCGAGATCCTCCGGCGCGTCGTGCCGACCGTGGTGATCTCCTCGGAGGTCTGGCCGGAACTGCGCGAGTACGAGCGGGCGACCACCACGATCATGTCCGCGTACGTCGGGCCCGTCATGGCGGGATACCTGCGGCGGCTGACCGCTCGGCTGGCCGGCATCGGAATCACCGCGCCGGTGCACGTCATGGACTCGGGCGGCGGCGTGATGTCCGCCGAGCTGGCAGCCCGGCGGGCCGTGGCCACCATCGAGTCCGGCCCCGCGGCCGGGGTGCTGGCCGCCGCCGCGTCCGGCCATCCGGACGTCATCTCCTTCGACATGGGCGGGACCACCGCCAAGACCTGCGTGATCAGGAACGGCGAGCCGGAGATCACCCACGAGTTCCACGTGGGCGGCAAGGGCAGCTTCGGCGGGCGCAGGGCCGGGACCGGGGTGCCGGTCAAGACCCCGGCCATCGACCTGGCGGAGGTGGGGGCCGGAGGGGGCAGCATCGCGTGGGTGGACCCGGCCGGCACCCTGCGGGCAGGCCCGCGCTCGGCCGGTTCGGAACCCGGCCCGGCCTGCTACGGCCTGGGCGGCGACGAGCCGACGGTGACGGACGCCAACCTGGTACTCGGTTACCTCGACGCCGCCTCGTTCGCCGCCGGGACGATGTCGCTCTCCCTCGACCTCGCGGAGAAGGCGGTCGACCGCCGTCTGGCCGGCCCGCTCGGGGTCTCCCGCGCCGAGGCGGCGCACGCCGTCCACGAGATCGCCAACGCCTCGATGGGGTCGGCGGTCCACGTGGTGACGGTACAGCGGGGCATCGATCCCCGAGGGTTCGTCATGGTCGCCTTCGGCGGCGCGGGCCCGATGCACGCGGCCAGGGTCGCCTCCCGCTTCGGCATCTCCACGGTGGTCGTCCCCGCGCACTGCGGGGTCGGCTCCGCGGCCGGCCTGCTGGCCGGCGACCTGTCCACCGACCGCGTCCTGTCCGCTCCGGGTGCCGATCCGGTGCGGGTCTTCGCCATCCTGGCCGAGGCCGCCGCCGCCGACCTGAACGTGACCCTCGGCTCCCCCGGCGTCTCGGTCACCCGCTCGGCCGACGTCCGCTTCACCGGACAGGCCCACGACCTGACCGTGCGGTGGAGCGACTCCCCCGCCGAGCTGGCCGACCGCTTCTTCGCGAGATACCGGCAGGTGTACGGCATCGAACAGCGGGGCCCCACCGAGGTCGTCAGCTACCGCGTCCGCGTCACCCAGACCTCCCGGCACCCCCTTACCGACGCCGCGCCCGCGCCTGCCCCTCCCCGCGCCTCGCCCGGAGCCCGGGAGCCGGGCGGGCCGCGCCCGGAGGCTCACGGTGCTTCCGACGTCTCCGAGGTACGGCGGGCCGCGTACTTCCCCGAGCTGGGCGGGTACGTACAGGTGCCGGTGCTCACCAGGGCGACCCTGCGCGAGACGGAGGGACCGGCGATCGTCGAGGACACCGAGGCGACGATCGTGGTGCCACCGGGCTGGACGGCCAGGCTCGCGGACGACATGGCGGTAATCCTCACCGAGGGCGGAGCACCATGACACCGAAACCCTCGACGGCGCACGAGCGGTCCGCGCGAGGAGGCCTCACGAAGGGTCCTCACGAGGGGGCGAGCCGGTTGACAGCGGAGACGCTGACCGCGGAGGTGCTGCGGAACGCGCTGGTGGTGGCGGCCGAGGAGGCGAGCATCGTGGTGGTGCGCTCGGCCTACTCGACGTTCATCGTCGAGGGGTCCGACGCCTCGGCGGCGATCCTCGACGCGAGTGGGCGCCTGGTCGCGCAGTCGATGGCGACCACGCTCATGAACAGCATGGCGCTGAAGGTCGCGCTGCCCGAACTACTGAAGGACATCCCGGCCCCCACCATGCGGCCCGGTGACGTGTTCGTGCTCAACGACGCCTACCGGGGCGGGGTGCACACCAACGACCTGCTCGTCTACCGGCCGGTCTTCGTCGCCGGCGAGCCCGCCTACTTCACCGCGACGATGATCCACGTCTCGGACCTCGGCGGCCTGTCCGCGGGCGGCATGGCCCCGCTCGCCACCGACATCTTCCTTGAGGGCCTGCAACTCCCCCCGGTCCTGCTGGCCACCGCGCGCGGCGTGGAACCGGCGATCGAGGCGATCCTGCGGGCCAACAGCCGCACCCCTGACAAGGTCATGGGCGATGTGCGCGCGCTCGTCGCGGGCACCGCGGTCGCCGCGGCCCGAATCGAGGCGCTGGTCGGCGAGTACGGCCCGGCCGGGCTCGCCCGGGGGATCGACGACTATCTCGACCACACCGAGACGCTGACCCGCGCGGCCCTCCTCGCCCTGCCCGCCGGGCGCTACGAGGCGTCCTACCCGATCGACGACGACGGCATCGACCTCACCACCTCGCACACCGTCAGGGTCGCGGTCACCCTGGCCCCAGGTGCGGGAGCCGTACTCGACTTCGACGGCACCGACCCCCAGGTCCCCGCGGCGATCAACTCCTCCTCGTCACAGTCGCTGGCCGCCGCCGTGTTCGCGATGCGCTGCTTCCTGGACCCGTCCATCGCGATGAACGACGGCTGCCTGCGGGCGATCGAGGTGCGGCTGCCACCCGGCTCGCTGCTCAACGCCCGCTCGCCCTATCCGTGCGGTGGCCGGTTCGTGCCCATCTACGCGGCGATGGAGGCCGTCTTCCAGGCACTGTCGGACGCGATGCCCGAGCGCGCCATCGCGGCGAGCGGCATCCTGCAGCCCTTCTCCATCGCGGCCGTCGGGGCGCCGTACTGGATCCACCTGTCGTACGACTTCGGCGGGGTCGGCGCCCGGCAGGGCAAGGACGGCCCGGACGCGACCGGCGTGCACTTCGGCATCGGCCGCAACTCGGTACCCCAGGTCGAGCCGGTCGAGACCCGCTGCCCGCTCGTCGTGGAGTCGGTGGAGACCGTCCCCGACTCCGGCGGCCCCGGCAGGCACCGGGGCGGCCTCGGCTCCCGCACGGTGATCCGCTTCCTGGCCGACGCCCACGTCACCACCCGGGGCGACCGGCTGCGCAATGCCCCGCCCGGACGCTCCGGCGGCCTGCCGGGACGGCTCGGCGGCTTCTACCTGCGACGCGCGGACGGCTCGCTGGAGCGCCTCGACTCCAAGGTGAACAACGTCCGGTTCAGCGCGGGCGAGGCGTTCGTGATCGAGACGACCGGCGGCGGCGGCGTCGGCTCCCCCTGCGACCGCCCCGTCGAGGAGGTCCTCGCCGACCTCGACACCGGCCGCGTCACCCCACACGGCGCCCTCGCCGACTACGGCGTCACCGTCAGGGACGACGGCACGGCCCTGCGTGCGGAGAACTGACATGCGCGGGTCCGGACGGGCGTTCCCGGTTAAGGCGCCGCCCGGCCCTGCGGAGGGCTTGCCTCGCTCAGCCCCGAGGCTGCAGCAGCACGGCGGGATCGAAGGAGACCTCGAAGGGGGCGAAGAGGGTCGCGACCTCTCCCGCGTCGTGCCTCTCTGCGGGTTTGTACTCGTCACCGGCGAGTTCGTGGACGTGAACGGACGGACCGTCGGACAGCTCGATCCGCCAGTAGACGGGAATGCCCGCAGCGGCGTAGGCGGCCCTCTTGAGATGACGGTCCCGCGCCTGGGTACTCGGGCTGACCACCTCGACGGCCAGGAGGATGTCGCGTGGCGCGAACATCAACTGCGTCTCGTCGACGGCCTTCGTCGGCACCACGACGAGGTCGGGGATGAAGAAGTCCTGATCGCTTGCCCGGAGACCGACCTTCGGCAGTGGCTCAAACTCCGGTGGCGCGGCGTCCTGGAGGATTCGTGCGAAACGAGCGAGCGCGTACTGGTGCCGGGGGAAGGCCGGAGGACTCACCAGGAGGCTGCCGTCGAAGAGCTCGTAGCGGTTCCCGTCGTCGGGGAACTCCAGCAGGTCGTCGACAGTGAACGGCGGCCTGTTCGGCAGGGTCAGCGGCCCCGCTATCGGGTTCATTCCTCCAGTATTCAAGGGTTCCGCCGCCGTTCACATGGCACTTGCCGTACTTTCATCACCTAAGGTAGTCAACTCATCACGGTTTACCCACTGCTGGGCGCCCTGGCGGACGGCGGCGTGGACGGCACGGGCGATGCGGGCGCCCCAGGTGGAGCGGGGGCCGCCGAAGAGTTCCTCCGGGCCGTGCTCGGGGACCGCCACGCAGACGGCGTCGGAGGCGGTCCCGGTGCCGGGGAAACCGACCTCCAGCAGGGCCTGGGTCTTGGCCTCGGTCACCGTCATGACCGTGTTGACCAGGGCGGCGTCGCTCATCGCGACCGGTACGGCGACGACGATGTTGATCGTTCCCGGCAGGTACGCGGGGGCCAGTTCGGGGTCCGGGACACCCTCGGGGGCGGCGGCCCAGGTGGGGACGCGCAGGCCGACGGTCGCCATGACCTCCACTCCCCCGTCGGCGGCCCGGGTGAAGTGGTCGACTGAGGCGGCGGTGAGCATGCCGACACCGGAGCCGGGCGGGGCGAGTTCCAGCAGGTGCTCCACCGGGTCCATCCGCGAGTATCCACCGACCACCTGCGCGTTGAGCGCCCAGGCGGCCGGGCCGATGCCGCCGCCGACCATGGCCGAGGAGATCGCCCGCCACCCGGGGCCGAACTCCCAGAGCAGCGAGGCCAGCCGGGCCCCGTCCTCCTCACGATGGCTCAGCCGCAAAGAGACCTCGCGCGAACCGCCTCGGACGTCCGGCTGGATCTCGGACCCGCTCGGTAGGCCTCCGGACGAACCTCGCACCCGCTCGGGAAGGCTCGGGGGAATCTCGAACCCGGTCAAGGGCGCTCCAGGTGGACCTCGGGCCTGCCACCGGGGCCGGTGGCGACGCGGACGCGGGCCTCGAAGTGCTCGCCGATCAGCTCTCCGGTCAGCACCTCGGCCGGGGTGCCGGAGGCGGCCACCCGGCCGCCCGAGAGCAACATCATCGAGTCAGCGTACTGGCCGGCCAGGCTCAAATCATGCAATGTCGTGACGACGGTTAGTCCGTCGGCCAGCCGGAGCCGGTCCACGAGCTCCAGCACCTGCTGCTGATGTCCCAGGTCGAGGGCGGTGGTGGGCTCGTCGAGCAGGAGCACCGGGGCCTGCTGGGTCAGCGCCCTGGCGAGCACCACGCGCTGGCGCTCGCCTCCGGACAGATGGCCGAGCCGCCGGCCGGCGAGGGGCGACAGGTCCAGCCGCTCCAGCACCGACGCGGTCACCTCGCGGTCGCGGCGGCCCTCGCGGCCCAGGTAGGGGATGTAGGGGGTACGCCCGAGCAGGGCGTAGTCGAACACCGTCATGTCGACCGGCAGCGCCGGGGACTGCGGGGCGTAGGCCAGCAGCCTGGCCCGGTCCCTGGGCCGCAGCCGTCTGATCGGCACGTCGTCGACGAGCACCTCGCCCTCGCAGGGCAGCACCCCGGCCAGGGCGCGCAGCAGCGTGGACTTGCCCGCGCCGTTGGCGCCGATGACGGCCAGCCAGCCGCCGTCCCTGACGTCGAGCCCGACGCCGGACAGCACGGTCCGCCGGTCCAGCACCACCGACAGGTCACTCACTGCGAGGCGGCTCACCGGATCTCCCCTCCACGCGGCGCACGGGCCACGGTCGCCCGCTTCCCGTGCACACCTGCCGGAACGGTCGTGTGCTCCTCGTACGGACGGGTCCGGACGCTCATGTCTCCACCCGGCGGGTCATGCGCAGTACGGCGACGAAGAACGGCGCGCCGAAGAAGGCGGTCACCACCCCGATGGGCAGCTCGGCGGGGGCGAGCACGGTCCTGGCGATGAGGTCGGCGAGGACCAGGAAGGCGGCCCCGCCGATCAGCGAGATCGGTAGCACAACCCGATACGAGGAACCGGTCAGGCGGCGGACCACGTGCGGCACGACGATGCCGACGAAGCCGATCAGCCCGCTGACCGCGACGGCCGCCGCGGTGGCCAGGGAGGCGGCGAACAGCACGACGAGGCGGACCCTGGCGGCGTTCAGGCCGAGGGTGACCGCCTCGTCGTCACCGACCGAGAGCACGTCGAGCAGCCTGCCGTGCAGCAGCATGACCGTCACCGAGACGACCGCGTACGGGGCCACCAGCGTGACCTGACTCCAGCCGCCGCCGACGTTGCCGAGGATCCAGGCGTAGATGCGCTGGAGCTCCTCCACCCTGAGCTGCTGCAGGAACGTCTGGATGGCGGTGAGAAAGGAGGTGACCGCCACGCCCGCGAGGACCAGCGTGGCGGTGCCGCCGCCCCGGCCCGCCGCGTTGCCCAGCGCGTAGGCGAGCAGGACCCCGCCGACGGCGCCGGCGAAGGCCGCGGCGGGGATGCCGATCGCCTCGCCGTCGCCCTTGGTGAGGACGATCGCCGCCGTGGTCGCCAGACCGGCGCCCGCCGCGGCTCCCAGCAGGTAGGGGTCGGCCAGCGGGTTGCGGAAGACTCCCTGGTAGCCGGCTCCCGCGACGGCCAGCAGGCCACCGACGATCGCGGCGAGCAGGACCCTGGGCAGCCGTATCTCGGCCAGCAGGCTCAGTTCGACCGGGGCCAGCCCGGAGTCGGCCGAGACGAACGGCAGCCAGTCGAGCAGTTGGATCAGCACACTGCGCGGCGCGATGTCCGCGGCACCGACCAGCAGTCCGGCGAGCATGCTCGCCAGGAGCAGGGCCACGGCCGCGACCGTCACCGCCGGGCTGAGCCGGGCCGCCTGCCCGCCCGCGACACCGGCCTTCCGAGCCGCACCGGCGCCGGGCGGGAACGGCTCCTTCCCGGCACCCGGGCGGAACGGCTCCGAGGTGCCGGTAGCGGAGGGGAACGGCTCCCGCACGGCACCGGCAGGAGACGGTTCCGGCATGTCGGTGCCCGGACGGGGCAGCCCCGACGTACCGGCGGCGGGAGCGGCCGTGTCAGGAGGAGACGGTTCCGGCCGGGTACGGGACGGTGCCGAGGTGGCGTTGCCCGCCTTCGGGGTGCCGGAGTCGCGGGGCGGCCCGTCCGTGCCGCCGGGGACGCCCAAGGAGCGGGGGAGATCTGTCAACTAGCTGGCCGCGGCCTTCTGCACGGCCTCGCCGACCTGCTTGGCGAGGTCCACGACGCGCGGCCCCCAGCGGGAGGCGATGTCGTCGTCGAGGAGGATGACCTGGTCGTTCTTGATGGCCGACAGCTTGGACCAGCCCGGTCGCTTGGCGAGGGTGTCCTTCGACTGGCCGCAGCACTTGGTGTCGGCCAGGAAGACGAGGTCGGGGTCGGCCTGCGCGACGAACTCGGCGGAGAGCTTGGGGTAGCCACCCGCCGCGTCGGGGGCCTTGTCGGCGATGTTGGTCAGGCCGAACAGCCCGTAGATCTGGCCGATGAAGGTGGTGGAGGTCGCCGCGTAGGGGGTGACGTCCAGCTCGTGGTAGTAGGTGAGCTTCGTGTCCTTCGGTGCGGCGGCGGCGAGCTCGTCGATCTGCTTCTTCATCTGCGCGGCGAGTTCGGTGGCCCGCTCGCCGTTGCCGGTGGCGGCACCGAGGTCGGTGATCTGGTCGTAGGTCTCGTCGAGTTTGGTGGCGGCGGGCTCCAGCAGCACCGGTACGCCGACCTTGCCCAGCGCGGCCACGATGCCGTCGATGTCATCGGAGAGCACGACCAGGTCCGGCTTCTGGGCGATGATCGCCTCAACGTTCGGCTTGAAACCGGACAGCTCGCTCTTCGGCGCTTCCGCGGGGTGGTTGGACTGGTCGTCCACCGCGACGACCTGTGATCCCGCGCCGATCGCGAACAGGCTCTCGGTGGCGGCGGGCGAGAGCGAGACGATCCGCTCGGGCCTGCTCTCGATGGTGACGGAGCCGTTGCCCGCCTCGACGGTGACCGGGAAGCCCGCCGCCGAGGGAGTCGCGGCGGCACTTGCGGAGGCGGTGGAAGGCGAGGTCGCGGGGGAGGTCTGGCCGCATCCGGCGAGGGTCAGTGCGGCGAGCAGGGCGCCGGCGAGGGCGCTGCGTACGGGCCTCAAGGGAGGTCCTTTCAGTTACCGGAACCGAGGGACCCAGGCAAGGACGGGTCACCCTTTTCCACGAGGGTCGGCGTCGACGACGTGGCGGAGGCGACCTGGCTCGACCCACGAGGGGCCATGACAGTTGCGGGACAGCGCCGGACTCACACCGGACTTCGCTCACACCACGCGTTGGACGAACGCTATCAACTCCCCCGAACAGCCTCTATGCCGAGACCCTGGACGGATCGCTCTGTGGCTCTCCGGGTAGGCCGCGCCCCGGAGGGACCGCCCGCCGAACCTCCGGATCCGGCCTCCAGGCACATCGCCACCGACGAGCCGGCCCGCCGCGGCTCCGGAGGGACCGTCCGCCAAGCCTCCAGTCGCTCGTCCGGCGGGCCGTCGTTCAGCAGAGGCGCCTCTCAGCCGAGTTGCTCCTCGGCGGCGGCGATGATCTCCTGCAGGCGCAGGCCGTGCGCGGCGTCCAGGGGGTGGCCGCCACCGCGCCGCACGGTCCGCTCGAACTCCATGAGCATGAGGGAGAAGACGTCGGAGCCCAGCCGGGTGTCGTCCATGGTCTCCCGGCCGAGGCGGCCGTAGATCTCGACGTCGGAGGGCGGGCTCTCACCCGGCACGCTCATGCACAGCGACGCCTCGCTGACCGCGCCGGTCTCGTGCTCCAACAGCAGGCCGACCCAGCCCAGCGGGTTGCCGTGGGCGCGGACCCCGACGATCCTGCCGAGCGCGGCGTCCAACATGTCGATCATGTGCGGGCCGACGTCGAGGATCGCGCCGCGCTCCAGTCGCCAGGAGGTGGCGAAGGCCCCGCCGAGCATCGCCCCCGAGATGTTGGCCGCCCGGCCGCCGAACGGCTCGATGGCCGAGACCCTGGCCAGGAAGGCCCGGGTGGCGGGCGAGTAACGCCAGGTGAGGACCATCTGCGAGGCCACGCCCGCCTCGGCGACCGCCTCGGCCAGCCGCCGTGCGCCGTCCAGATCGGCGGCGAGCGGTTTCTCCAGCAGCAGTGCCTTGCCCGCCTTGGCGGCGAGCACGCCGAGCTCCGCCTGGACGGCGGGCGGAACCGAGAACGCGACTGCCTCGCAGTTGTCGAAGAGCTCCTCGATCCGTTCGAAGACCGGAGCACCGAACCTGGCCGCGGCCTCGGGGCGACGGGCCCACACCCCCGCCAGACGTGTGTTCGGACCAGCCGCCAGCATCGGCGCGTGCACCATCTCGGCCCACGGTCCGGCACCTACCAGACCCACAGATAACGTCACGGATCCAGTTTCGCACGCTCCCAGGCCCTGATCGCGTGCTCCGGACGGTGCGCCGTCGTCCCGCTGTCGACCACGATCGTCTGGCCGGTCACGCACCGCGCCTCGTCCGAGGCGAGGAACGCGACCAGCGCCGCCACGTCGTCCGGCTCCGCCGCCCAGGGCAGCAGGCGTTCGGCAGCCTTCTCCGCCAGCCGCCGCGGGGACATCGCCCCGCGCGCCGCGTCGGTCATGACGAGGCCGGGGGCGACCGCGTTGCAGCGGATGCCGCGCGAGCCGTACATGGTGGCGACGTAGCGGGTGAATCCGGTCAGGGCCGCCTTGGACGCCCCGTAGGCCGCGTGGTCGGCGTCGCCCACCAGCCCGGACACCGACGAGGTCAGCACGATCGCGCCGCCGTCACGCATCGCGGGGACCGCGTGCTTGACCATGAGCATCGCCCCCCGCAGGTTGACGGCCATGGTGCGGTCCCAGACCTCGACGTCCAGGTCGAGCAGGTCCTGGTCGCGGCCATAGACGTCGCGGTCCAGACAGGCGGCGTTGGAGTGCAGCACGTCCAGCCCGCCGAACGAGCCGATCAGCTGCGCCACGGCCGCCTTCACCTCCTCCTCGTCCGACACGTCGCAGTGGAGCGCGCACGCCATACCGCCGCGGGCCCTGATTCCCGAGGCCACCGAGCGCGCGCCCGCGGCCCACAGGTCGGCGACCCCGACGCAGGCGCCCTCGGCGGCCAACCGGCGCGCGGTCGCCGCGCCGATTCCCGAGGCGGCGCCGGTGACCAGCGCCACCCGGCCGTCGAAGCGCGTCACCATTCCACGTTCAGCGCGGTCAGGCCCCGCCCGACCAGCGACGTGCGGTAGGTGACGGGCGGTCCGCCGGATGCCAGGCGGAGCCCCGGGAGGCGGCGGCCCAGCACCTTCAGCGCGGTACGGAGCTGCAGGCGGCCGAGCGCGGCCCCCACGCAGAAATGGATGCCGTAGCCGAGCGTCATGTGCGCGTCGGCGTTGCCTCGGTCGATCCGGAACTCGTCCGGCTCGTCGAAGACGCGCTCGTCGTGGGCCGCGGAGTCGGTGGAGAGCAGGCAGAGCGAGCCCTTCGGGATGGTCACGCCGTGCATCTGCACATCGACGGCGGCGTACCGGAAGGAGCCGAGGCTGGCGCCGTCGATGCGCATGCACTCCTCCACCGCGTTCTGCACCAGCTCGGGCGGCACCGGCCAGATCTCCTCGCGCAGCAGCCTGAACACGCTGTTGCCAAGCTGGTTGGGCACGGTGTCGTTGCCGCCGAGCAGGATCGTGGAGATCAGCTCGACGACCTCGCGGTGCGACAGCTCGGTGCCGATCAGCGAGGTCATCAGCGAGACGAAGTCGTCACGCGGCTCGGCGGCGCGGGAGGCGACCAGCTTGTCGACGTAGTCGAGGTAGGTCAGGAAGCTCTCGGCCAGCACCAGCTGGCGTTCGGGCGGCTGCGGCGACAGGAAGAGCTGGAACCAGTCCTTCACATGCTCCTTGACGAAGGCCTCGTCCTCCTCGGGGACGCCGATGAAGCGGGCGGTGAGCTTGACCGAGGGCACGTGCGCGATCTCCGCGACCAGGTCTCCCCCGCCACTCGGGATCACCCGGTCGAGCACCTCCTCGTTCAGGTCGCGGAAGCGCTGTTCCATCGCGGCGACGGCTCGCGGGGTGAAGGCGCGCGAGACCGAACGGCGCAGCCGGGTGTGGGTGGGCGGGTCGACGTTGGCCACGAAGCTGGACAGGAACGAGCCGTGCTCGCCCAGCACCCGCCTGGTCTCGTCGGCGAGGCTGCGGGAGATCGTCAGCGAGCCCTCGGAGGAGAAACGCCTGGGGTCGCCGTAGGCGGCGCGCACGTCCTCGTGCCGGCTGATGACGTAGGCGCCCAGGTGCTCGCTGTAGAACACCGGGCGCTCGTCGCGGAGCCTGCGCAGGAAGTCGTAGGGCGCGGCGACGTGCCAGGCCGCGCTGACGTCGAAGTCCTCAGCGGTAATCATGACCTGCCTCTCGGTACGGCTCGCGCCGGGCGAGGATCTGGCGGGGGTTGGCGATGAGCATCAGGTCGATCTGCTCGGAGGTGACGCCTCGCCTGCGGAGCTCGGGCAGTACGTCCCTGGAGATGTGGAGCAGGTGGTAGTTGGGGTGTCGTTGCCGTACGACGTCGGCGTCGAAGCGGTCGTTGAAACAGTAGGAGTCGTGGGACAGGACCATCCGGTCCGCGTGGCCGCGCGCGGCGAGTTCGGCGACGATCGCCACCCGGTTCTCGAACGAGCTGATCGTCTCGATACCGAACCTGTCCATTCCCAGGTAGGAGCCGTTCGCGATGAGTTCTTCCAGGTAGGTGACGTCTGTTGCGTCTCCGGCATGCCCGATGACGACCCTGGAGAGGTCCACGCCCAGCCGTGCCAGCAGCTTCTGCTGCTCCAGGCCGCCGCCCGAGGCGCTGTGCGAGTGGGTGGAGATCGGCACCCCGGTCTCCAGGTGCGCCTCGGCGACCGCGCGGAAGACCCGCTCACAGTTGGCGGTCATGCCAAGGTGGTCGGTGGCGCACTTGAGGATGCCGGCCTTCACACCGGTACGGCCGATCCCCTCGGTGATGTCCCTGACGAAGAACTCGGCCAGCCGGTCGGCGCCGCCGAACAGCGAGCCCGGCCCGCGGTTGCCGAAGTAGGGCGGGAGCGCGTCGTAGGTGTAGAGGCCGGTGGCGACCACGATGTTGACCTCGGTCAGCTCGGCCACCCGTTGCACCGCGGGCACGTAGCGGCCCAGGCCGACCACGGTCAGGTCGACCACCGTGTCGATGCCGTGCCGTTTCAGGTCGTTCAGCTTGGCCGCCGCCTCGCGGGCGCGGGTTTCGAGGTCCCACCCCTCGGGGATGTCCGGCCAGTTCCACAGGATCTCCGGGCTGAGCCCGAAGATGTGCTCGTGCATGAGCGTCGCGCCCGGGTCCCCGATGGGGCCGGTGATCGTCTCGATGCTCGGGGCGGGGTTGTCACTCATGTCTGGTCACCACTCCTCGCTCGTCGTCGGCCCGGTCACGTGTGCGCGACGACGGGGAACCTCGGGTGTTCGAACGGCTGGTTGACCGTCAGTCCCAGATCGTCCGTCTGCCCGTACGGCGTCCCGGTGTAGAGCGCGTCCGCGTCGAAATAGGTGACCGTGAACGACAGCCTGGCGCTGTCCCTGCGGTTGGCGGCCGCCCCGTGGACGGTCAGCGCGTGGTGCACCGTCGCGTCCCCGGCCGCGAGGTCCAGCGGCGGTGAGATCTCCAGCTCCTTCAGCCACGGGTGCTGGCTGAGCTGGTCGTCACCGTCCCTGGCGAAGGAGCGGCCCAGCAGGCCGTAGCGGTGGGAACCGCACAGGAACCGGAGCGAGCCCATGTCCGCGGGCACGTCCACCAGGGCCAGCCAGACGGTGAGCATGGCCGAGCGGTCCATCGGCATCCACGGGAAGTCCTGATGGAACTCGGTGGCGCCGTGCCCGCCGTCCGGCTCCTTGATCAGCAGGTTGGTCACCTGGATCCGTACCCCGGCCACCCCGTGCAGCAGCCGGGTGGCGCCGCGGCCGAGAGCCGGGGCGAAGGCCAGGTCCCGGAAGTGTTCGTCGGTCTCGGCGATGTCCCTGGACTGGCCGAACGCCTGGTCGACCTTGGAGGTGACCGCCCGCGAGCGCTCGGCGAGGTGTTCCCGGGCACGGTCGCGGAGCAGGGCCGCGTAGCCGCCTTCGATCAGGCGTGGCAGCCTTACCCAGCCGTTGTCCGCAAAGAAGGCGACCTCGTCGTCGGTCACCTCGCGGACCAGGTTGTCGTCAGCCATTGGCTCAGTGTCGAACCTCGCACCCGCTAAAGCAAGCGCTTGGTAATAACAGTCGCCTTTCCGTGCCCGGACGGCGCGTCTATGCTTAGCAAGCGCTTGGCAGAACAGAGGGGATGCCGATGGATCGCCCGTTCCGGTTCGCCGCCGTGATCCGCGAGACCGGCTCGGCCAGGGCCTGGGCCGAGGCGGCACGCCGCCTGGAGGGCTCGGGCTTCGACGTGCTGCTCGTCCCCGACCATCTGGTCGGTCCCCGCTTCGCGCCGGTCGCGGCGATGACCGCGGCGGCGTGCGCCACCAGCCGCCTGCGGGTCGGCACGCTGGTGTTCGCCAACGACTTCCGCCACCCCGCGGTGCTCGCCAAGGAGGCCGCCACCGTCGACCTGCTCTCCGAGGGCCGCCTGGAGCTGGGCCTCGGCACCGGCTGGATGGCCGCCGACTACGCCGGCGCCGGGCTGGCGTTCGAGCCGCCGGGGGTCAGGGTGGACCGGCTGGCCGAGGCGATCACCGTGCTCAAGGGCCTGTGGGCGGACGGCCCCTTCACCTTCCACGGCAGGCACTACCGGATCACCGCCCTGGACCAGACCCCCAAGCCCCTGAGCCGCCCCCACCCTCGGCTGCTGCTCGGCGGCGGCGGCCCGCGCATGCTCGGACTGGCCGCCCGCGAGGCCGACGTGATCAACCTCGGCATGCGGGTACGCGCCGACGGCACCGGCCCCGACGGCGCGGACGGCGGTCTGGACGCCTTCCTCGCCAAGATCGACCTGGTACGGCGGGCCGCGGCCGGCCGCTACCACCGGATCGAGCTCGGCACCAGCGTGCAGCAGCTCGGCGTCCGCAAGCGGGACGAGCCGTGGAGCGCCGCCGACTCCTCCCGGCAGGACGAGACTCCGCAGGTGCTGCTCGGCACCCGCCAGGACATCGTCGACAAGCTCCGCCACTGGCGCGACACCCACGACCTGTCCTATTTCGTACTCCACCACGAGCGCGACCTGGACGCCTTCATCCCGGTCGCCGAGGAGCTCGCGGGGCGCTGACCCGCGACGCTTCGGGGTCCCGGGGCCCCGGGGCGTGCGCGACGGACCGCCGGCGGCATGATTGGGCATCATGGACCAGATGATTCTGCTTCGGCACGGCGAGACCGAATGGAGCCGGGACGGCCGGCACACCGGGCGCACCGATCTACGGCTGACCGCCGGAGGCGAGGATCAGGCACGGGCACTGGCCCCGCTGATCTCGGACCGGACGTTCGGCCTCGTCCTGGTCAGTCCGGCCCGGCGCGCGAGGGACACCGCCGAACTCGCCGGAATCAAGGACTACGAGACAGATCCCGACCTGTGGGAATGGGACTACGGCGGCTACGAGGGCATCACCACCCTGGAGATCCGCGAGAGGCGCCCCGGCTGGTACCTGTGGCGCGACGGCGTCGTCCCCGGCGACGCCGAGCACCCCGGCGAGAGCGCGGAGCAGGTCGGCGCCCGCGCCGACCGGGTGATCGCCCGAGCCCTGGCCGCGGACGGCGACGTGGTCCTGGTCGCCCACGGACACTACCTGCGGGTGCTGTGCGCCCGCTGGCTCGGCCTGCCACCGACCGACGGCCGCCTGTTCCGCCTGGACACCGGCACCTACTCCCGGCTCGGCTTCGAGCGCGACGAGCCGGTCGTCCTCACCTGGAACGCGCCCGTCTGACCCCTGACCCGCGATCGGAGCCCTCCCCCGGCTCCCCCTTTCCGCCGCGACAGGCCCTCCTCCTCACCGGAGATCGGCCTGGATCGGGGCAAGGCGGGAGCCGGGGAAGGGCGCCAGCAGGGTCTCCCGCCACGGGCCCGCCAGGAACTCCCTGGCCCGGCTACTCCAGTCGAGCAGCCGGCCGTCCGGCTCCACCTCGTCGTCCAGGCCGAGCGCCGCGTCCCTGGACCGCTGGAGCGCCAGGTGGTCGTCCAGCGTCATGCCCCAGACGGTGACGACCTCGGTGTCGCAGAACAGGACCTCGTACAGACCGATCGGGCGGTGGCCGTGGTCGGCGAGGACGGGCGCGCGCTCCTCGCGGACGGCGTCGAGGTAGTCCAGCGCGGCCCCGGGCCGCACCTGGGCGCTCTCGAACAGGTAGAACGGGGCCGCGTAGCCCTCCGCGGTGATGTCGGCGAGTGCCGGGCTGCCGCGCACGGCGCCCAGTGGCCGGGAGAAGGCGGAGAAACGCAGGTCGTCGATGTCGGAGAGGAAGAGCCTGCCGTCGACGCCGTCGTAGATGTTCATCATCTGCCGCCAGCCGCCGTCCCAGCCGCCGTGGCAGTCCCAGAGCGTGACCGCCTTGAACTGGGGGTGGCCGGTGATGCCGACGGCGTAGAAGGCGCCCACCAGGTCGATGTCCCTGGATCTGATCGACAGTCCCCGGGTCAGCTCCGGGATGTCGAGGGCCTCGTCCTCCTTCTTGTAGCGGGTGAGCCAGGTGAGGTACTCCAGCGGCCTGCGGGAGTTCATCGGCCGGAAGTCGACCTCTTCGATCAGGTAGATGCCTCGCCGCACGGTAAGCGCCTCCTCAACCCAAGCGAATGCTTGGTTGAACACTAGTTGAGAAGGATCACGCCGTACAGCGTGGAGATCTCGTTCAGGCGGCCGCCGCGGCGGGCTGCGGACCTCGCCCCGTCAGCCATTCGAGGACCCGGCGGTGACCGTGGCAGGCGTCCTCGAAGTGGCCCCAGCGCCAGTAACGTGGCTGGTCGCGCACTCCGGTGACCCATGTGCGGTAGGACACCGGAGTGGGCACACCCTCCCCCGTCGCCGCCGAGGCGACGCCGTAAGTGCGGATCACGACGCGCCCGCCTGGTGCGAACAGCACGTCGTCGGCCACCGGGTACAAGGTCATCTGGTCGAGCACGGCTTGAGCCCCCAATCACTGTGATCTCAAACTCTTCCGTGCCGTTCCACTCCCCCGGTTACACGGCCGACGCGGCCTGGTTAACCCGGCGGCCCTGAGGTAAAAACGGTGTTACACCGTTAAACCGTCGAACTCCCCATCCTTCACCCCGAGCACCAGGGCACGGATCTCATCCCTGGTGTAGATCAGGGCAGGCCCCTCTGGAAAACGCGAGTTCCGGACCGCGATGCTGCCATCCGAAAGTTCGGCAAGCTCGACGCAGTTACCCGTCGAGTTGCTGTAGCGGCTCTTGCGCCAGCTGGCCCCGGCAAGGTCAGTGGCCGGCATGCCGTTGTAGGTCTGCTCCATTTACATCTCTCTGAGAAGGTCGCCGAGGATCTCGGCGGTGCCCCCGGGCGTGGTGCTTTCCACGCACAACTGCTCCATGGCCGTGAGGTATGGATCGATGTCCTCACGTTTGTCCAGGTAGAGGGCACCCCAGAGCTGCTCGACATAGACGACGTCCGACAGGTCGGACTCGGGAAACCGCAAGATGCTGAACGCACCACCCTCGGCCGCGTGCATGCCGAATCGGAAGGGCATCACCTGGAGGGTGATGTTGGGAAGCGTGGCCACTTCCAGCAGGTGCTGGATCTGCTCACGCATCGTCTCCTTACCTCCGATGGGACGCCTCAGGGCCGCCTCGTCGATGACCGCCCACAATCGGGGGCCGTCCTTCTTCGTTAAGCGATCCTGCCGCTGCATGCGCATATGCACACGACGCTCGATCTCCGCCTCCGGCACGTCCGGGTAGCCCAACCGGATCACGGTGCGCGCGTAGGCGGATGTCTGCAGCAGGCCGGGAATGAACTGCACCTCGTAGGTGCGGATCATGTTCGTCGCCTCCTCCAGCCCCACGTAGGTGGTGAACCAGTTCGGCAACAGGTCGCCGTACTTGTGCCACCAGCCGGGGGTGTTCGCCTCGCGGACCATCTCCAGCAGGCCGCGCCGTTCTGCGTCGTCGAGCACGCCGTACAGGGTGAGCAGGTCTTCCACGTCACGCGTCTTGAAGCCGACGCGGCCGAGTTCCATACGGCTGATCTTGGACTCTGAGGCACGGATGTGGAATCCCGCTACCTCACGGGCGAGCCCCTTCTCCTCACGCAGCCGGCGCAGACTCGCGCCGAGCATGATGCGCCGGACAGTGGAACCGGTACCGGGCGGATCCATGGACACGTGATGCTCCTCGCTCGCTTTCCTGATCGACAGTCTGTCACTTCGCGGCCGAAGAATCCCTGGCCACGATCAAGATCCCCTTTCGTACGAAATTACCCAATCACCGGTAACGGTAGCGGTTGCACACACCTTATGCACGTGCATTCGCTCTTGCACCTGCACGGGAGTTTGCACCATGATTGCGGCTGTGCAGTCCGCCCAAACCGCGCCCCCCCGAGCGTCAACGTCATGGACGGCGCTCGACTGGTGGCCCCCCGCAGGCTGGTGGCCCGACTCCGCGCGCGATCTTCTCCCCGGATCCCCGGCAGTCATGGCCAGCGCCACCTTCGTGCTCCCGCCACACGCCGAGTCCGTCCACTCCGCCCGCAGCTTCGCGACGGGCACCCTCACCGGCTGGAACCTCGGCGAGCTGGGCGAGAACATGGAGCTGGTCGTCTCGGAACTGGCGACCAACGCCCTCAGACACGGCCTCCGGCTCGCCGAGTCGCGTGCCAGGGAGCCGATCCGGCTCTCCCTGATCCGGCGGGGCAATCTGGTCACCTGCACGCTCAACGACCCGGGAGCCGGCTTCCCCGCGCTCCGCGATCCTTCGCCACTCGACATCGGCGGCCTCGGACTGCACATCGTCGAGTCACTGAGTCTTCGCTGGGGCTGGGCACCGCTGGCCCCGTACGGCAAGATTGTCTGGGCCGTCCTGCGGACCGGCCTTCGTGAGGATCCCGCCCCCCTCGACCGCCCGTAGACCCACGAACGCCCGCCGCGTGCCGTTCCCCGCCCCGCTCCTTCACCGCCTCCACCGACCTCTTCCGGACGGCGCCGCCTCTTCCCCTTAAGGGCGCCAATCGGTCCCGGGGCCGCCGCTCCTCCCTCCCGGTGGCCCCGGGACCGGTTAGAACCGGATGGAGACCTCATATAACGCGTCGCATTCTGCGCGGTAGATGCCGTCAGAGATGCCCTCTGCATTACCGTGGATGTTTATGGCTCACGGAGAGTCCCCGCGCGAGATTCCTGAGAGAGCTGCGAGATGGACGATCACCTGCTCGGCTGGTTGAAAACCCTCGACGAAGAACGGCTCGCCCGAGTTCTGGCCAACCGGCCGGACGCCATCGCCCCGCCGTGGCCGCGCCGCCTGGACACCCTGGCGCAGCGACTGGGCAACGGGTTCGCGGTGATGGAGGTCATGCGCGGCCTGCCGCTGCCCTCCCTGGAGGTGGCGCAGGCCGCACTGACCCTCGGCGAGCAGGCCGGGCCGGAGACGGTGGCCCGGTTCATGGGCGTGCCCGAGGCCGAGGTGGCGCCCTGGCTCGACCTGCTGTTCGACCACGCCCTGGCGTGGCCGGACAGCGAGGGCCGCATCCGGGTGGCCGAGGGGCTCGCCCGGTGGTGGACCGCCCCCTGCGGGCTCGGTGAACCGCTCCCCAACTACCTGAACTCCTGGACGGTCAGCGCCGACGCGCTGCGCGCGCTGGCCAGGACCCTGGGCCTGCCGCACGGCCCGAAGCGGCGTACGGTCGCCAGGGTCACCGAGATCCTCTCCGACCCCCACCGGGTGACCGCGCTGCTGGAGAAGGCTCCCGAGGGCACGGGGCGGCTGCTTGAGGAGTTCGCCTGGGACGGTCCTGTCCGCGACGTGGACGGCGGCGAGTTCGTGGTGCCGGGGTCTCCCGAGAAGTGGGCCGCCGATCACGGGCTGCTCTTCCGCCCCAGCTGGAATGTGGCCGAGATGCCCCGTGAGGTGGCGCTCGCGCTGCGCGGCCCCGACTACCACCCGCCCTTCACCCCCGTCCCGCCCGACCTCGCCACGCTCCCCGTCGACCCCGAGGCCGTCGACCACCTGATGACCCTGGCCGCGCCGCACGTGGTGGAGCGCTGCGCCGCCATGCTGGAGAACACCGCGAAGTTCCCGCTGCCGCTGCTCAAGGCGGGTGGGGTGGGTGTGCGCGAGGTCCGGCGGGTGGCCAAGGACACCGGCTGCGACGAGGACGAGACCCGGCTGCTGCTGGAGGTCTGCGCGGTGGCCCGGCTGCTGGCCTGGGACGACTCCGCCGGCGGGCTGGTGCCCACCGAGAAGTTCGACCGCTGGCGGCTGGACGACGCGGCCGCCAGGCTCAGGGTGCTGCTGTCGGCGTGGTGGCGGATGGAGCGCTCGTCGCTCCGGAAGGTCGACGGCAAGTACGGCACGGTGCTCGGCGACGATCCCGCCGGGGCCATGGTCGCCCGCGCCCGGCGGGCGGTGCTCGGCGTGCTGGCCCGCCTGCCCGCCAGCACCGCGTGCGTCGACCTGGCCGGGCTGGTCGAGTCCGCGTACTGGCACGCCCCGCTGCTGGACCGGTCGCTGCTGGCCGAGTGCGCTCCCGCCGTGCTGGAGGAGGCCCGGATGCTCGGGCTGGTCGCCCTCGACACGATCACCGACCTCGGCCGCGCGATGGCCGGGCTGGACGCCTTCCCCGGCGACGAGATCGACGACTCCGCGCCCCTGGTGGAGAACGACCCCGTGCTGGTCGAGTGCTCCACCAGGGCGCTGGCCAGCGTGCGGCGGAGCGCGCTCTTCGGCGCCGACCTCACCGCGGTGGTGACCGGCCCGCCCGCCGGCGAGCTCGCCGAGCTGCTCGACCGGGCCGCCGAGCGCGAGTCGCGCGGCGCGGCCTCGGTCTGGCGGTTCACCCCGGCCAGCGTGCGCCGGGCCATGGACGCCGGCTACACCGCCGAGGGTCTGCTGACGGACCTCGCCGAGGTGGGCAGGGTGCCGCAGCCCCTCGAGTACCTGATTCACGACGTGGCCAGGCGGCACGGCGAGGTCACGGTGACCACCGTCGCCTGCATCGTGCAGGCCTCCGACCCGGTGCTGCTGGCCGAGATCGCCGGGCACCGGCGGCTGGGCAGGCTGGGCCTGCGGCTGCTCGCCCCGACCGTGCTGGCCAGCGCGATGCCCGCCGACAGGACCCTGGCGGCGCTGCGGGAGAACGGCTACGCGCCGGTGCCCATCGAGGACACCGGAGAGATCACCATCCGCAGGGCCCGTGTCGAGGAACCGCGGAACGGGCGGCTGATCCTGCTGCCCGGGGGCAGGGTGGCCGAGTTCGAACAGCCCCCGTACCCGCTGGTGGAGCCACCGCCGGACCCCCGCGAGCACGCCCAGCGCCTGCTCGTCGCCGAGGGCCAGGCCACCCAGTCCGGCGGCAGGACGTGGGCGGTCATCGGCCGCATGGCCTCCCGCCTGCCGACCGCCCAGCAGTCGCTGCTCGGCTTCGTCGTCGATCGGGGTGTGCGGGCGGCGATCACACTGGCCGACGGCCTGACCGCCACCATCAGCCACGGCGAGCTGCGCAGCGGCGTGCTCGACGCGTGGTGCGAGGAGGCGGGCGACTATCTGGAGTTCCCGCTGGCCGACATCATCGAGGTCCGCGGCGCCTACGCCTGATCCGTCCCACAGGCCTGGTCCGGCCGCCGCCCGGCCGAGCCGAACGCCGTCGCCCCGGCCGTCCGGTGCGACCGAACGCGCGGGCCGGCGTCTCCTGGGCCGATGTCTTCCAGGCCCACGTCTCCCGGGCCCGCGATCACGGCCCGCTAGAGCTTCTTGGACTTGGCGAGATTAGCGTTCAGGTTCTCCAGCACGCCCGGCGTAGCCCTGGTAGCTGTAGCGCTCCTCCGCCTGCCAATGGCTTCTTCATTAGATTAGCCTTACCTTAGCTATGTCGACAGGGAGGGAGCCCGGTGAGCAGGGCCGGTGTGACCACAGCCGGGTCCAGGACGACCGGGTCCGAGACAGCGTGGTCCCAGACGGCCGGAAAACCGGACGGCACGCCACCGCCGGTGAAACGGCGTGCGCCCGTGCTGGCGGCCGGACTGCTGGCCGGGCTGGCGATCCTGGTCGGCATCGGGGTCGGCGTGCTGCTGTGCGGTGTCGCCACCGCCGCCACCGGACCCGTGACCTTCGTGGCGATGGCCGCTCCCCAGCCGACCCGGCGGATCAGTCGTTCCCCCGGCGTCACCCTGGTCACCTCGGCGCTGACCGGCGCCACCCTGCTGGTCTGCGCCGACCTGGCCGCGCAGCGCCTCTTCGCGCCGGTCCAGCTGCCGGTGGGAATCATGACCGCCGCGATCGGCGGCGTATACCTGGTGTTTCTCCTGCGGAGGGAACGACGTTGAGACTGTACGGCACCGGCCTGACCCTCTCCTACGACAAGCGCGTGGTGGCCAGGGACCTGGACGTCACGATCCCCGACGGGTCGTTCACCGTGATCATCGGCCCCAACGCGTGCGGCAAGTCCACGATGCTGCGCGCCCTGGCCCGGATGCTCAAGCCCCGCGCGGGGGCGGTGCACCTGGACGGATCCGTGATCACCTCGCTGCCGTCCAAGGAGGTGGCGCGCAGGCTGGGCCTGCTGCCGCAGAGCTCGATCGTGCCCGACGGCATCACGGTCGCCGACCTGGTGGGCCGGGGCCGCTACCCACACCAGCGGATGATGCGCCAGTGGTCCCGCGAGGACGAGGCCGCGGTGGCGGCGGCCATGGAGTCGACGGACGTGACCGAGCTGGCCGACCGCTGCGTGGACGAACTCTCCGGCGGCCAGCGCCAGCGCGTCTGGCTGGCCATGGCGCTGGCCCAGGAGACCCCGATCCTGCTGCTCGACGAGCCGACCACCTTCCTGGACATCGCCCACCAGATCGAGGTGCTCGACCTCTGCGCCGACCTGCACGAGCAGGGCAGGACCCTGGTCGCCGTGCTGCACGACCTGAACCAGGCCTGCCGCTACGCCACCCACCTGATCGTGATGCGCGACGGCCGGATCGTCGCCGAGGGCGATCCCTCCGCGATCGTCACCGCCGACCTGGTAAGGGAGGTCTTCGAGCTGCGCTGCGAGATCATCGAGGACCCGCAGAGCGGCACCCCGCTGATCGTCCCCGAGACCCGCCGCCGCGCTCCCGCGCCGCTGGGGCGAGGCTAGGTCCTGTCCTGCGCGGCGGCCGGTCAGGAGGGTCAGCCCGTGACCCGCCCCGCGGGCTCGTTCTCGGCGGCCGACACCGTGACGATGTCCTGCCCGCGTGTCTCCGGTCCGAAGGCGAGGGCGATGAGGGTGATGGTGGTCAGCACCGCCAGGTAGACCGCGACGGCCCACCAGTGGCCGGTCCAGGCCAGCAGCGCGGTGGCGATCAGCGGCAGGAAGCCGCCGGCGAGCACCGAACCGAGCTCGCGGGCGAACGCGAAGCCGGACAGCCGGGTCTTGGTGTCGAAGAGCTCGGCGAAGTAGGCCGCCTGCGGGGCCAGCATGGCCGGGTAGAAGACGCCGAGGCCGACCACGAAACCGATGACGATCAGCACCGGTGACAGGGTCTCCAGCAACATGAAGTACGGCACCAGCCACAGCAGCGAGGCGATCGCCCCACCCGCGTAGACGGGCCTGCGGCCGACCCGGTCCGACAGGATCGCCCACAGGGGGACGGCGACGATCTGTACCGCGGAGGCGATGACGACCGCCAGCAGGGTGAACGAACGGTCGATGCCGAGCTGGTTGACGGCGAAGGCGACACCGAAGACGGGGAAGAGGTAGGCGAAGGAGTTCTCGGCGAACCGGGCGCCGACGACCACCAGGAAGCTGCGGGGGTGCTTGCGCAGCACGGCGAGCACCGGCGTCTTGGTGGCCTGTACGGCTCCCCTGGCCTCGGCCCTCTCCGCCTCCTCGAAGGCGGGCGTCTCGTCGATGCGGCGCCTGATGAGGTAGCCGACCAGCAGCAGCAGCGCGCCCAGCAGGAACGGCACACGCCAGCCCCACGAGCGGAACGCGTCGTCGGGCAGCAGGAGCATGAGCTGGAAGACACCCGTCGACAGCAGGGTGGCGACGGCGAACCCGGTGGGCGCCCAGGCGCCGGCGGCGCCGCGGCGGGTCTGGTCACCGTGTTCCACGGACAGCACGACCGCGCCCGCGTACTCCCCTCCGGCGGCGAACCCCTGCAGCAGGCGCAGCCCGATCAGCAGGACCGGCGCCCAGAAGCCGATCTGGTCGTACGACGGCAGCAGGCCGATCAGCGTGGTCGCCACGCCCATCAGCGTGATCGTGAGGATCAGCATCCTCTTGCGACCGGCCCGGTCGCCCAGGTTGCCCAGCACGATCCCGCCGATCGGCCGCGCCATGAAACCGACCGCGTAGGTGGCGAACGCCGCCAGCGTGCCGACGAGCGGGTCCCCGTTCGGGAAGAACAGCTCGTTGAGGATGAGGGCGGCGGCCGTCCCGTAGATCAGGAAGTCGTACCACTCCAGGGTCGTGCCGACGAGCGCGGCGATCCCGGCTCGTCGTGCCTGCTGCTTGTCGTGCGGTATTGCGGTTGTCGCCATGGCGCCAGTTCCTTCGATCACATGAGGGGTGGTTCTACCTGGGCGGTCGCCGGGTCACGGCGCCACCCTGGATGGGGCCGACCAGCTCGGCGTACTGCCCGAGCAGGCCGGAATCCGTCCCGGGTTCGTGGGACAGAACAGGATTTCCCTGGCGTACCGGATCGGTGTCCACGGTGCGGGCGTCAAGGTCGATCGTGACGCGGTCACCGTCCAGAAGCCCGGCGAGAGGTCCCCCGTCGGCGGCCTCCGGCATGACCTGGCCGACGACCAGACCGTAGTTGAGCCCGGAGAGTTCTCCGTCCGTGACGACGGCGACCTGGCCGCTGAGGCCGGCGCCGTTGAGCGCCGCGACAAAGTTGGCCGCGAAGACCGTGCCGGGGCCGCCGCGCACGCCCATGCCGCGCAGCACGATCACCTGTCCGGGCACGATCTCCCCGTTCCCGAGCCCCGCGATCGCCTCGTCCTCGCCGACGAAGACCTTGGCCGGGCCCTCGAACCTGCGGCTCGTCGCCGCGCTCACCCCCGCGAGCTTCACGATCGCGCCATCCGGGGCCAGCGAGCCGCGGACGATGAGCAGGCCGGGTTCCGGCTTCACCGGGTCGTTCAGCTCCCGCAGCACCTTGCCGTCCGCGGCGCGGGCCTCGGCGGCCAGCTCGCCGACCGTGCGGCCCGAGACGGTGAGCGCGCCGGAGTGCAGGCGGGGCAGAAGCGTCCGCATGACGGTCTGCACGCCGCCGATCTCGTCGAGGTCCCACACCTGGTCGGTGCCGTTGGGGCGGATGGCGGCCAGCTGCACGGCGTCCCGCCCCCTGGCCTCGACCGTCGCGACGACGTCGAGACCCAGATCGGCCTCCGCGGCGATCGCGGACAGATGGCGGACGCAGTTGACGGACCCGCCCAGGGCGAGGGCGACCTCGACGGCGTTCTCGATCGCCTCGGCCGTCAGCACCTTCCTGGCGGTGAGCCCCTCGTGGATCATCTCGACCACCCGGCGCCCGGCTTCCTCGGCCCTGGCCAGCATCCGCTCGGAGTTGGCCCGGGTCGGCGCCGAGCCCGGCACGGTCATGCCGAGCGCCTCGGCCAGGCAGTGCATGGTGTTGGCGGTGGCCAGCCCCGCGCAGACACCCGGCCCGGTGATGCCCGCGTCCGCCAGGTCCCCCAGCTCGTCGACGCCCATGGTGCCCGCGGCGACCGCGCCCACCGACTCGTAGACGGTGTCGATGTCGACCGAGCAACCCGCGTAGGTCCCGCCGCGCTGGTAGCCGCCGATGACGACCACGGAGGGCAGATCGAGCCTGGCGGCGGCCATCAGGTGCGCCGGCGTGGTCTTGTCACAGGAGGACAGGAAGACGATGCCGTCCAGCACGGCGCCCTCGACCGCGGCCTCCACGTCGTTCACCACGAGGTCGCGGGTGGGCATGAGGTAGCGGCCGTTGCGGCCGGCGGTGGTGATGAAGTCGCTCGGCGCGGTGGTGCGGATCTCGAAGGGCAGCCCACCCGCCTCGCGTACCGCGTCGGCGACCCGGGTGGCCACGTCGTCGAGGTGGATGAAGCACACCGAGAGCTTCGACGACGTGTTGACAATCGCGATCTTCGGCTTCAGCTGGTCCTCCAGGCTGATGCCCATGGCGCTCCACTGCGCCCGCCGCACGGCCCAGCGCGAGGTGCCGGGTGTGAAGTTGCTGCGGAGTACGGTGCCGTCCCCCCTGGGGACATCTGCGGCGTTGGCCGCACCGTCGACGTTACTGCCGGCGTTACTGTCGGCGTTGTGGCTCACAGCGCGCTCCCGTTCTGTGTCATCGCGGATCTGACCCTGGCCCCGTCAAGACGGCGGTAGGGGGTGCCCTCGTCGAGGGAGAGGACGGTGGCCACCCCTGCGGCGTGGCCGTACTCGAAGCACTGGGCGGTGACCCTGGCCGAGGCGAGCGCCTCGTGCTGGGCGCTCAGGCAGCGGCCCGCGACGATGACGTTCTCCCCCGCCTCGGGCACGAGGGTGAGGTACGGGACCTCGTAGTAGTCGTCGATCAGCCAGTGCAGCTTGGGCCGGTCTCCGTCGTGCAGCTCGATCGGCCACGGGCTGCGGACGATGCCCGAGGAGTCCTTGCGCCCCGTCACGACCGCCTCGTTGCTCAGGGTCTCGACGCCGACGACGCTGCGCGTCTGGCGAACGCCCGCCTCCACGCCGGTGTCGACGACGAAACCGCCCGCGCAGCCCGGCATGGTCTCGATGAGGAAGTCGGCGTACGCCCTGACCTGACGGCGGCCCCCGACCTCCGCCTCGGTGAAGTCGGCGGGGTCGATGACGTTGAGCATGCGCCCGTCGGCCCCGGTGAGCCGGGTGGCGTTGACCATCAGCTCGCCGGGGCGGGGGGTGGTGAAGATCCAGATCTTCTGCCGGGGCAGGTCGGCGCCGAGTGCCCTGGCCTCCTTGATCCGCTCGGTCACCCAGGGCGGGCAGATGGTGTCCTCGCCGTAGCCGTCCAGGAACGCCTCGACGTCGACCCCGCCGAGGCGGAAGAACATGGTGGGGTTCTGGATCCGCCCGTCGTCGCCGAACACGTAGCGGCCGCCCGCACGGGCCACGACCGCGGCGTCCCCGGAGGCGTCGACGGTACGGGCCGCGCGCACGACGCCGACCCCGGCGTTCGAGGAGAGCACGGCGCCCCGGTACTCGTCCCCCTCCATCACCACACCGACGACGGAGGTGTGGAAGAGCACCCGCACCCCGGCGGCCGCCAGCAGGTCGTCGGCCGTCTCCCGCCAGACCAGCGGGTCGTGGGCGCTCGTCCACGTCTTGCCGTACCGCTGGGGACGGGTCAGGCCGCCTCGCTTGGACAGCCCCTGCCGGAAGCGCTCGGTGAAACCCCACACCACCTGTTCCGGTGAGGTGCCGGTCTCCGTCGCCAGGTACATGCCGCAGACGGTTCCGGACATGCCGGCCACCGCGGCGCCGCCCGCGAACCCGTACTTCTCGACGAGCAGCACGCTCTTGCCGGCCTCCGCGGCCACCACGGCCGCGGCCACTCCCGCGGCCCCGCCGCCGACCACGAGCACGTCGACGTCGGCCACGACGGGGTAGTCCGCGTCGGGGGACACCACTGCGGGTAGTCGCCAATGGACCACCGATATATCGGTCATGTATTGACCGTACATCACAAGGCGGTACTATTGTCCAGTCCGGAAATCCTCTTGAAACATCGCAGACACGGGGTGACGGGTGTCCCTGCCGAACAAATCCGACCGCGCCTACGACGCGATCGAGAACATGATCACTTTTCAGGAGCTCGTGCCGGGGTCACTCATATCCGAGTCCATGCTCATGGAGCGCACCGGCCTCGGCAGGACGCCCGTCCGTGAGGCGCTCCAGCGGCTGTCCCGCGAGCGCATGGTGGAGATCCACCCCAACCGGGGGGTGTTCGTCCCGCCCACCTCCATCGAGGCCCAGCTGAAACTCCTGGAGCTGAGGCGCACCCTGGAGGCCCTGGCGGTCAAGCTCGCCACCCACCGCGCCGTCCCCGAGCAGAAACGCCAGATGCAGGAGGTCGTCGAGCACTTCAGGGACTGCGAGCCGGACGTGCGCTCCTTCGCGACGATCCTCAAGCGCACCCACGACCTGATCGTCGCCGCCGCTCACAACGAGTACATCTCGGTGGCCATGGCGCCCCTCCAGGGGCTCTCCCGCAGGTTCTGGTTCGCACACCTGAAGGATTCCGCCGAGGAACTGCGCACGGCGTCACGGCTGCACGGCGACATCCTCCGCGCCATCTGCCACGGCGACGAGACCGAGGCGGTGAACGCCTCGACCAGGCTCAACGACTATCTGGTCGACTTCGCCTACGCCACCCTGCACCCGCCGGCCTGAGCGGCTCCCCCCTGGCTCGGGAAAAGGGCCGGGCGCCGCGGACGACGACACCCGGCCCGTGGAGCGCGGGGGCCGGGTCGTCAGCCCTCCAGCGCGACCCGGCGGGCCAGGCCCAGCGGGAGACCGCCGGAACCCGCCAGCGTGTCGTGGAAGGCGCGCAGGTCACCGCGGCCCGCGGCCAGGTAGTCGTCGCGGATGCGGTCGATCTCCAGTGCCCCCGTCAGGTAGGAGGGCGCCTGGGTGGGCCACGCGCAGTAGCGGTTGACCTCCCCCTTGGCCGTGCCGGGGGTGAGCGAGGACCTCGTGGTCATGAACTCCTCGGCCTGCTCGATCGTCATGTCACCGCAGTGCAGCGAGGTGTCCACGACGATGCGCGCCGCCCGGAAGAGCCGGAAGTCCAGGTGGGCGAGCTCCTGGGCCGGAGTGGTGAAGTAGCCCTGCTCGTGCATGAGCTTCTCGACGTACAGGCCCCAGCCCTCGGCGAAGTACGGGGTGCGGAACAGCCTGCGGGCCCGGCGTGGGTTGCCCGCCATCCAGGACAGGTGCCAGTGGTGACCGGGGTACGCCTCGTGGACGGCGATGGAGGGCATCTGGGCCCTGGCGTTGGTGCGCAGCCGCTGGCGGACCTGCTCCCCGGTGAAGGAGGACGGGGTGAAGGGCACGAAGAAGTGCCCGATCCTGGAGGCCGACAGGGGCGGCGGCGACAGGTAGGAGGCGACCGCGAGGATGGGCCGCTGGAACTCGGGCGACGGGACGACCAGGCACTCCTCGCCCTCTGCGAAGGTCACCAGGCCGCGCTCGCGGACGAACCTCCTGGCCCGCTCCGTCTCGGCCTCGTACTCGGCCCGCATGTCCTCCAGCGTCGGCGCGTGGTCGTCCTGAAGCCCGGTGATGACCGCGTGCCAGTCGCCCGAGCCGCCGTCCAGCCGGGCGGCGACCTCGCGCATCCGCGCGTCCAGCTCGTCGTAGGCGGCCTGTCCCCGCCTGAGCAGCTCGTCGGCGCCGTAGCCGAGCATCTCCCGCTCGCGCAGCAGCGTGGAGTAGAGCTCCTCCCCCATCCGCCAGGTGCCCTCCGCCCGGAACCCTTCGAGGAACTCCACCAGCTCGTCGAAGGCCGCCGCCGCGGGCTCGGCCGCCGCGGCCAGCCGGGCCCGCAGCGCCTCGTCGGACACCTGGCCGGGGACCGTCCCGGTGAGGAAGCGGCGAGCGGTCCGCGCCTGGCCCAGCCCCCGCTCGACCAGCAGCGGGGCCGCCAGCGCGGGGTCGAGGTTGGCCCGGCAGGCGGCGAGGACGTCCGGCACCTCGGCCAGCCGCGCGACGGCCGCGTCCACCAACTCGGCCTCACCGGAGAGCCGCTGCAGGAACGGGCTGAACATCGAGGAGAAGATCGGGCCCACGTAGGCGGCCGGGTCACGCCGCCAGAGCGGCCACGACTCGTACGCGATCCCGCCGCGCAGCGTGGACATGACGAGTTCCCGGTCGATCTCGTCCTCGAAGTCCCCGGCGTCCTGGGCCCCCTGGAGTCGTTCCAGCCGGCGGCGCGACTCCCGTTCCCTGGCCAGGATGCCGGCCTCGGTGAAGTCACCGAGGGTCCTGTCGTACCCCGGCGCGCCCGCGAGGGCGGCATAGATGGGATTCTCCGCCAGGTACCAGTCGAGAAATTCGCTTACCAGCTGGGAGGACGTCATACCGCGAGATCCTACTTCGCAGGCGATTTCACCACCGATGTGGTCACCGGCCGGCCTTCGCCCCCTCCGAGTCCGCGGACAAGCAGGCGCGGCTCCGCCGTTCCCATAAACTTCATGACGTGGGTGACCCGAAGTTCGAGATCCAGATGCTCCACGACCGCGTCATGGTCAAGGTCGAGCAGGAGTCAGAGGAACGGCGCAGCACGGCTGGCATCGTCATCCCGGCGACGGTGAAGATGGCCAACCGCCTCGTCTGGGGTGAGGTCTGCGGCGCGGGCCAGAACGTCCGGGCGGTCAAGGTCGGCGACAAGGTCCTGTTCAACCCCGAGGACCAGTACGAGGTCGAGGTCCACAGCCAGATCTATCTGGTCATGCGCGAGCGCGACCTGCACGCCATCGCCACCCCGCAGACCGACAACGGCACCGGCCTCTACCTCTGAGCTTCACGGCTCCACGGAGGGCGTCACCACCGCCCGGTCTCCGCTGCGCCACCCCTACCGCGCGGATCGCCTCCTGGCTCAGTACGGCCATCCCTGAACCCGCCCTCGGGCCGCGCCGGTCATTTCCGGGTGTATCCGAGATAGAGCTTGTTGTTCCAATCCTCGGCGGAGAAGGCGGCCAGCACCCGCGTGGTCTTGCCCTTGAGGGTCGACAGGACCACCTGGTAGTGGTTCCCGGAGGGGATGACCGCGATGAAGTGCTTCTCGTCCCACCATCCCCACAGGGCCTTCGGCCGGATGCCGGGCACCTTGGCCGCGAGCCTGCCCGAGGTGCGATCCCAGACACAGACGTGCTCGGTGTAGCTGGACGGGCACCAGGTCATCAGGCCCTTGCCCGAGGGGGTGAAGGCGTCCTCACCACCGGCGGGCCTGCCGGTCTTGGCCAGGGTGCGGCGGATCGTGCCGTCCTGCCCGTAGAAGCGGGCACCGCCCTGGTACTCGGCCACCACCTCGGTGCCGTCGGAGCTCCAGCGGAAGCGCGCGGCCTTGTCGACATCGGCCACGGTCACCGTCTTGGCGCTCTTCGCGGACACGTCGACGACCACGAACCCGGAGGTCACCCACGCCGAGCCGCTCTTCCGCTCGGTGGTCAGCACCGCCTTGCCGCCGTCGCGGCTCCAGTGCGCGTAGTGCGCGACGAGCGGCTTCCGCACCGTACGGATCCGGGTGCCCTTGGAGGTCGCCAGGTCGAGCAGGACGACCGAGTCGTAGCCGCTCTTGTAGGAGGTGGGCACCGCCAGCGCGCTGCCCCCCTTCGGCGCGACCGTGATCTCCTGGTAGGCGGCCTGCCGGGTGAACCCGTCACCCCTGCGCAGGTAGGTCATCTTTCCGGAGGAGTACGAGGTCACCCTGAGCGGGTCCGTGGCGTCCTCCCGTACGGTGACCCTGGTACCGGGCAGCACGGTATCGATGGGCGCGGCCGCGGCGTGCGCGGGGAGCGGCACGATCGCCGAGGCCAGAACGACAAGGCAGCCGAGGAACCGGTAAATCCCAGGAGTCACGGACACGCCGGAATCCTAAGCCGGAAAGCTCTCAAGATCCCGATCTAGACCGAATCGGTTAGAACAGGTGTAAGAGAGGCCTGCGGTGGTCAAGGGTCGTCCTCCTCTCGGGCCATGCCGCGTCATGCCCCCTCACCCGGCGCGGTCCCGCACCTCAGGCACTCCCTGACCACGGGGAGGCGATGGCGCCGGTGTTCGTAGAACCGGTGACCGAGCGCCGCCGCGACGAGCACCCCGCCGAGCAGCAGGAGCATGAACGGCCCGTACTTCTCATGTCCGATCAGGCCCATGACGAGATGGGCTATACCGGCGGCGACGATGATCGCGCCGACGTTGAGCAGTTCCCTGTTGAGCGTCCACCCCGAGGCGGATCGTTCCCGTTCCGTCTCACTCATGCCCCCAGATTCACTACGGTCAGTTACAGGCCCCGACGGATTCCGTCACCGCGATGTAAAACGCGGAGCGGCGATGTAAAACGCGGAGCGGCGATGTAAAACGCGGAGCATCTTCTCGTGGCGGCAAACGTTGTGATCCATCGGGAAACAGGACTTCCCCCGCCCGCACAAAGAGCCGGCGGCCGGGAGGCCGACTCCGTCAGCCGCCGAGCCGGCGGAACCTGTGCGCCGACAACGGCAGGAAGACGGCGATCAGCAGCAGCGGCCAGAGCACCGCCATGAGGGTGGCGTTCTGCACGATCCACGACTCTCCCGCCCAGCCGGGGTTGTCGAAGAGCCTCCTGGTGGCCGTGGCGGTGGCCGAGAACGGGTTCCACTGCGCGATCGCACCGAGCCAGCCGGGCATGGTGGCGGGATCGACGAACACACTGGACAGGAAGCCGACCGGCCAGACCAGGATCTGCACCGACGTCACCACCTCCGGCCCTCCCGATACGAGGCCGATGTAGATCCCCACCCAGAGCAGGGCGAAGCGCAGCAGCAGGAGCAGACCCACCGCGGCCAGCGCCTCGGCCAGGCCGCCCTCGGCACGCCAGCCGAGCAGCAGCCCGGCCCCGATCATGACGGCCAGCCCGACCACCGAGTTGAGCATGTCGGCGATCCCGCGGCCCATGACGACCGCCGAGGCGCTCATCGGCATCGAGCGGAACCTGTCGGTCACCCCCTTGGCCGCGTCGGTGGTGACCGCCATCATCGTGCTCTCCAGGCCGAAGAGCATGGTCATCGCGAACATGCCGGGGATCAGGAAGTCGAAGTAGCCGCCCCCGCCGGGGACGCCGATGGCGCCGCCGAACAGGCCGCCGAACATCAGCACCATCATGACCGGGAAGAGCCATCCGACGGCGACCGTTCCCGGGCGGCGGGCCCAGTGGCCCAGGTCGCGCAGGGTGATGGTCCAGGAGTCGGCCAGCGCCCAGCCGAACCTGGAGAGCGGGGAGGTGGCGGGCAGGGTCGAGGTCGTCGTACTCACGCGGATGCCTCCGTATCGGGGGTTGGGATCGTCGTAGTCACCGGGGCGCCCCTGTCGGAGACGGTGACCGCCCGCACCAGGGCGCACGGCGGCGACGTCCATGCCGGGGGTGCCCATCCGGGCCCCCTGCCGGAGAGCCCGGTCGCGGCGTTCACGCGGACGCCCCGGTACGGGCGGCCGTGTGCTCGGCACCGCCCGTCAGGTGCAGGAAGACCTCGTCGAGCGTGGGGCGGCGCAGCGTGACGTCGACCGGCTCGATCCCGGCGTCGCCGAGCGCGGTGGCCATGGTGACGAGCGCCCGGGTGCGCTCGGCGACCGGGATGCTGACCCGGCGCGACTCGGCGTCCACCAAGATCCCGCCGGAGGCGACCCGCGCCGCGAGCGCCTCCGCCCTGGCCACGTCCGCCGGATCGGCGAGGACGAGATCGAGCCAGTCGCCGCCGATGGCCGACTTCAGCTCCTCCGGGGTGCCCTCGGTGACGACCCGGCCCGCCCCGAGCATGGTGATCCGGTCGGCCAGCCGGTCCGCCTCCTCCAGATACTGGGTGGTGAGCAGCACGGTCGTGCCGGAGCCGACCAGGTCGCGGATGGCCGACCACACCTCCTGGCGGGCGGCCGGGTCGAGGCCGGTGGTGGGCTCGTCCACGAAGAGCACCCGGGGTGCGACGATGAGGCTCGCCGCCAGGTCGAGCCGCCTGCGCATGCCGCCGGAGTACTCGCCGACCGGCTTGGCCCCGGCGTCCGCCAGCGAGAAGCGCTCCAGCAGCTCGCCGGCCCGCCTCCGCGCCCCGGCCGCCGACAGGTGGTTCAGCCTGCCGAACATCACCAGGTTCTGCCGCCCGCTGAGGATCTCGTCGACCGCCGCGTACTGGCCGACCAGCCCGATCCGCTCGCGCACCTGCCGCGCCTGCGTGCGGACGTCGAACCCCGCGACGCTCGCCCGGCCCGAGTCCGGGCGCAGCAGCGTGGACAGGATCCTGATCGCCGTGGTCTTGCCCGCGCCGTTGGGCCCGAGCAGGCCGCAGACCGTGCCGGCCGCCACCTCCAGGTCGAACCCGTTGAGACCCGTCCCCTCGGCGGCACCCGCGTAGTTCTTGCGCACGTCGTGCGCGGCGATCGCGAACTCCGTCGCTCTCACAACCACCTGTTTCACCCCTGTTTCGCCTGTCTTCCCACCCGGCGCCGTCGCGCCTCCGTGGCGTAGACCGTACCGTACACCGTACGACTCAGCTACGGTGGTCCCAACGACGAAAATCTGGAGACTGTTCCCTTGAGTGCGAAGAAAGCTTCCGACGCCGACCCGGCACGCAGCCTGGCGCTCCTGTGGGGCTCGCACAGCAGGCCGGGGCGCTCCGGGCTGACCGTGCGCTCGATCGTCCTGGCGGCCATCGAGCTGGCCAACGCCGAGGGGCTCGAAGCGGTCTCGATGCGCCAGGTCGCCGAGCGGCTGGGGGTCGGGACCATGTCCCTCTACACCCACGTCCCCGGCAAGGGCGAGCTGACCGACCTCATGGTTGACACCGCGTACGGGGAGCTGTACGCCGACGTGGACGCCCCGTCCCGGCAGACAGGCGGCTGGCGGGGCGCGATGGAGTTCGTCGCCGCCCGCAACTGGGACCTCTACCGGCGCAACCCGTGGCTGCTGCAGGTCATCGACGCCCGCTCCACGCTGGGGCCGAACGCGTCGCTCAAGTACGAGGCCGAGCTACGCCCGCTGGACGGCGTCGGCCTGACGGACGTCGAGATGGACTCCGTGCTGGCCCTGGTCCTCAGCCACGTGCAGAGCACCGCCAGGGCCGCGGCCAACCAGGCACGGGTCCAGCAGGAGAGCGGGATGACCGACGTCGAGTGGTGGCTGTCCAACGCCCCGCTGCTCGACAAGATCATGGACGACACCCGCTTCCCGGTCGCCTCCCGCGTCGGCCAGGCCGCGGGCCAGGCCCATCATGCGATCTCCGACCCCGCACACGCCCTGGCCTTCGGCCTGGACCGCATCCTGGACGGCGTCGCCGACCTGATCGCGAGCCGGAACCCGGCGAACGGGAGACAGGACCGCTGATCGGGAAGCCGGGTCAGCCCGCGGCCGGGGTGGGACCGGCGGCGCGGGCGCGGAGGACGACTTCCGGCTCGAAGCGGTCACCGGGGGTGCCGAGCCTGGTCGGCGAGGAGTCCGGTGGCCCGGCGGAGGCGGTGGCGGACGGTCCGCGGGCGGATACACCGGATCTCGTGGCGTCGGCGAGTGACCGCGATGCGTTGACCGGGAGGATCGGCAGGCGCATGGTCACGCCGTGACGGACGCGAGGGAGTGAGACGGCCCTGGTGAATCAGGTGGGCTCCTCCGCCGGTACGGCTGCGGCGGTTTCGGGCTCCTGCGCCGGTACGGCCGCGGCGGCTTCGAGCTCCCGGGGCGGGTCGCTGAGCTGTTCGCGCAGGTAGTTCCAGACCACGGCGATCAGGGCGGCGACCGGTACGGCGAGCAGGCTGCCCACGATGCCGGCCAGGCTGCCGCCCAGCGTCACCGCGAGCAGGACCACCGCCGCGTGCAGGCCCAGGCCGTGGCTCTGCACCATCGGCTGGAGCACGTTGCCCTCCAGCTGCTGGACCGCGACGATGATGGCCAGCACGATCAGCGCGTCCGTCGGGCCGTTCGACACCAGCGTGATGAGCACGGCGACGAGGCCGGCGAACAGGGCGCCGACGATGGGGATGAACGCCGTCACGAAGGTCAGGACCGCCAGTGGGAGCACCAGCGGCACGCCCACGATCCACAGGCCGAGGCCGATGAAGACGGCATCGAGCAGGCCGACGAACGCCTGGGAGCGGACGAACGCGCCGAGGGTGTCCCAGCCGCGTTCGGCCACGGCCGGCACGTCCACGGCGAGGCGGCCGGGGAGCTGACGGGTCAGCCACGGCAGGAAGCGCGGGCCGTCCTTGAGGAAGAAGAACATCAGGAAGAGCGCGAGGACGGTGGTGACCAGACCGTTGACGACGGTGCCCACCCCGGTCACGGTGGCGGTGACGATGCCGCCGACGCTGTCCTGGATACGGGCGATCGCGGTGTCGAGCACGCTGGTGACCTGGTCGTTGCCGATGTTCAGCGGCGGCCCGGCGGCCCATTCGCGCACCTGCTTGATGCCGTTGACCACGCCGGTGGCCAGCTCTCCGGACTGTGACACGACGGGCACGACGATCAGGACCACGATGCCCGCGGCGACCAGGAGGAACAACAGGGTCACGGCCGACGCGGCCAGGGCGGGAGGCCAGCCGTACCGGCGCAGGAGACGGGTTACCGGCCAGGTCAGCGTGGTGAGCAGCAGGGCGACCATGAGCGGCCAGACCACGGACCACATTTGGCCCACGACCCACAGGGTCACCGCGCTCATCAGCAGGACCAGCAGCATCTCCGCGGAGATGCGCGCCGAGGAGCGCAGCGCGGCCCGGGTCTTCGTGGCACTCAGCGTGGCAGGCATGTGATCACCTTATGCATCCTCGATCGGGCCCGCGTCGACGCGCAGGATTCGGGCGGATTCAGGCTGGTTCGGCGCTGCGCTGCCCTGTCGAAGCGGCGCCCCGCTTCATAGTAAAAGGAGTTATATGTCCGTTTCTCGCGGAAATCCGGCAGAGGGGGCACCCGCGCCGTCGTTCTCCGGGATCCCAGGCCACGGACGCGACCGCGTCGACATCACACTCTCCTCATCTCAGGCACCCTGCGGCTGAGAACGATCACCGCGAGGAGAGACGCCGAATCGGGCGGCGAAGTCCTGAAGGACGGGGCATCCGCCCCGGGTGCCGGGCGAGTGTGAAGCCGGGTCAGCCCGACGCGGGGGTGAGACCGGCGGCGCGGGCGCGGAGGACCACCTCCAGTTCGAAGCGGTCGCCGGAGGTGCCGAGCTGGTCGGCGAAGAGTTCGGTGGCCTGGCGGAGGCGGTAGCGGACGGTCTGCGGGTGGATGTGCAGCCTGGCCGCGACCTCGGTGGCGTTGCCGCTCTGCAACCAGGCCAGCAGGGTCTCGGCCAGCCGGTCGCGCTGGGCGGGGCGCAGGGCGAGCAGGGGTTCCAGCCGTGCCCGGCCCATGATCTGGATCAGCGACTCGTCCTGGAAGATCATCAAGGTGGCGAGGTGGTCGGAGACCCGGATGATCCGGCGGCCGTCCAGCACCCCGCGCCTGGCCAGGGCCAGCGCGTCCCTGGCGAGCCTGAGCGAGAGACCGGCCTCCCCCACCGCGACCGCGGGGCCGATGGCCACGGTCCAGTCGGCCGCCATGGCGTTCAGCAGGCCGTGCCGCCCCGGGCCTTCGGGGTCGGGCACCACCATGCAGGGGTCGGAGCGGTCGAGGTCGACGAGCACGTCGGGCGGGAGACCCGGCCTGGGCAGATCGCCCTGGGCACGGGCGGCCAGGGCGACGCAGGCCAGGGTGCGCGGCATGGTCCAGCGCACCGACCTGGCCAGATCGGCCACCGCGCGGGAGTCGGCGGCCGGGTGGGCGACGAGCAGGTCGAGCAGCCTGCGGCGCCGGAGTTCGAGCTCGCCCGCCACCCGGACCTGGGCCTCGGAGTAGCCGTCGGCCGCCGCGGCGGCGATCTCGTCGAGGTAGACCAGGATCGCCTCCCCGATGTCGCACATGCGCTGCCGGGACAGGTCGAGCCGCTCGGACTCCTCGGCCAGCCGTCGCCACGCCACCCTGGCGCAGATCCGCAGCGCGGACTGGAGCGAGTCGAGGGGGCGCCCCTCCGCGGCCTCCCCGCTGCCGACGGCGCGGAAGACCTCCAGCAGCCGGGACCGGCTCGCCCCCCGGTCACCGACCCGGTTCACGAATCCGGCGAGTGCCTCCTCGACGGCGTGCCTGACGATACGGGCGTAGGCGCCGCTCTGCCGGGAGTACTCCGGCACGCTGGCCCGGATCTCGCCGATCATCTCCTCGGCCAGGACGTCCAGATAGGGGCGGAGGGCCTCGGCGAACTCCCGGGGGATGTCCGCCTGCGGCTGTTCGACGACACGGGCAAGGCTCACGGGGGCTCCTCCTGGTCTCGGACGCTACTCCGATGTCAGGAAGCCGTCTTCTGACCGGAGCGCACATTTTCCCCGGCGCCCCCACTCACCCCCGTAACAAGAAATCACCCCCCGCGACCACCTCCCGTGAGGCTGCCCCCACATCCCCCCAGCCCCCGGCCACACCCCCCTCGCACCAAGCCGACGAGCCGCCCAAGAACCACCCTGGGGACGTATTCCACGCTCTCTGCCCTTGAGGGACTACCCGTGAGGCCGCGCCGGCGACTGGACTGAGGAGAGAGGGGTCGTGAGGAACGAACGACCCCTCTCGACGAGGGAAGGAGCCGGATCCCAGCGGCCTCACCGCGACGCGTTAGCGTCGCAGTCAGTACAGCGTCGCAGTCAACCCGGGTTAGAAGTAGCCGGTGCCCGTGATGGCGGCCGTCGTGTCACCCATGTTCTTCACCCGGTAGCGGATGCACTGGGCGGGCTGGGGAGTATTGGCGGCGACGTACGCGGCGTGGTCGTTGGCGGCGATCGGCACCGACCCGATGTACCGGCCGCGGCAGTTGCCGACCTTGACCTTGACGGGCACGCTGTTGTTGTCCAGCTTGACCAGCACGTTTCCGTTGTACTGGCGCCCGGGGACGAGCTCGGGCGTGAGGAACACCTCCTCGCCTGGCTGCACCCTCGCGGACAGGTTGACATCATCGGCGTGAGCAGGGGTGCCGGTCAGGGCGACGGCTCCGGCGGCCACCAGGACCAACATCGAGGACAGGGCGCGCATCGAACGTCACTCTCCTTATTCGTCTCTGCCGATCCGTCCCTGCGGATCGGACGTGGAGACACTACGGAGAGTCACATCCAGGGATGCTAACGAGGTGACCGAGTCCGGGTAAAACTCCTGGGAGTACGGTTCTGCTTCCCGTACGTACCGCGTCATTGCCACTCAGAGCGGCGCCCCTTGCCGTCATCGAAGAGGGCGCCGCCTCGCGTTGGAGGCGGGCTATCGGGTGAGGAGCTTCTGGGCCTCGACGATCAGGTCGAGGTTGAGGCTGAGCTTGAGGCCGTAGTAGACGATGGCAGTGGCGGTCACCGCGGCGACGAGGACGACCAGGACCTTGACGCTCCAGCCCTGGCGGCCCAGCCAGGCCGTCCAGGCCGACAGGGTCCGCTTGCCGAACTCCAGCAGCCGGTGTGCCCAGTGGAACTCGGTGGCCAGCACCGCCAGCCCCGCGAAGACGACCAGCCAGCCGGGGCCGGGGAAGGGCACCATGATGAGACCACCGACGACCAGCACCGCGCCGATGGTACCGATGACGATCTTCAGGGTGAGACGTCCGGTGCGGGTGGACCTGATCCCGTCGAGCCAGCCGTGGATACCGGACCGCTCGGCGGCCTCATCCTTCAGCACGTCGGCGTCACCGGTCTCGCGGGCCTCACTTCGCCTGTCAACGATCTCGTTCGGAGTGTCGGTGGCGCCGGTTTCCGACGGGCGCCCCGTCTCGTCCTGAGGGCTGCACACCCCGTCTGAGACCGCCATACTCTCCCCCGGACAATCGGTTTCCTTCACAATAGGGTCTGCCGAGCGGCCCGGCCGCCGTTGACGCCTTACATCATCCTTAAGGCTGAGGCCATGGGGTTCTCCAGGCGAAGGCCGCGAGACCCCGCCTGCGGCTCGGCCGCGATACCCGGCCCCCCTCGTTCAGCCGGATATACCCGCGAACAACGTATAGGACGACAGGTAGCACTTACGCCGTGAATCACCCACCGGAACGGCGGAAGCGGAACGACCCCGCCCGCGCCCGTTCGGGGCGTGGGCGGGGCCGTACGGACTCCCGGTGCCCCGTGGTTCCTCACGGGGCACCGGAAGCGCCGGTGCGTCCGACAGCCTGGACCCCCCGGCCTCGGCGACGGGTCGCACCGGCAGGTCTCCCTTGCCGGTCGCCCCTCCGGGGTGACCAGGCCGTCAGGAAAGCACCGTTCGGGGGCGCGGAAAGCGCCGTCAGGGGGCGGTGCAGGTGACGTTGGAGGGAACGCCGTTGGTACCGGTCCAGGAGGCGCCGAAGCCGAACGACGTGGCGGCTCCGGCGGCCAGGACGCCGTTCCAGCTCGCGTTCTTCACGGTGACGTCGGCGCCGGTCTGGGTGTGCACGCCGCTCCAGAGCTGGGTGATCGTCTGACCGTTCGGGAACGACCACTTGACGGTCCAGCCGGTGGTCGCCGAGGTGCCGGTGTTCTTTACGGTCACCTCACCCTGGAAGCCGCCGGGCCAGGAGTTGGACACCGTGTAGGTCGCGGTGCAGCCGCCGCCGACCGGCCCGGTGAGGGTCCTGAAGGTCACCGGATCGGAGGCGGTGGAGCTGTTCCCCGCGGCGTCCCGGGCGATCACGTAGAAGGTGTACGAGGTGTCGGAGGTCAGCCCGGTCAGCGCGAACGACGCCGAGACCGGCGAACCCACCTTGACATCCGTCGCCCCCGCCTCACGGTAGACGTCATAACCGCTCACCCCGACGGCGTCCGTCGAAGCCGTCCAGGACAGCGTCGCCCCCGAGGAGGTGATCGCCGAGGCGACCGGGGTACCCGGCTTGGTCGGCGGGACGGTGTCGACCGGCGGGACGCCCCCGCCGTTGTCGGCGTACAGGATGCCGCGGCCGTTGGTGCCGAGGTAGACGCGGCCGTAGACGCGCGGGTCGCCGGTGATCGCCTCGCCCGCGTTGCCGTACTGGTGCTGGTCGTCGTTGATCCTGACCCAGCTCGCGCCGGCGTCGTCGGAGCGGAACACGCCGTTGACGCCGCCGACCGTGGCGACCGCGTACAGCGCCTGGTAGCCGGAGGCGGTGGCGGACTTGCCGAAGCCGATGTTGACGGCGCTCGTGACATTGGAGAGCTTGGTGAACGACGTCCCGCCGTTGGTGGAGTGCCAGATGCCCGAGCTGGTCGTCGACCCCCCGGCCAGCCAGATGTCGCCCTCGCGGCCGGGTACCGCCTTGAACTTGACGTTGCCCTCGGTGGGCAGCCCGGTCGCGGCGGTGGCCGCGAAGGAGGCGCCGCCGTTGGTGCTGGCGTAGAACTTTCCGGCGCTGAAGCCGTAGAACCTGTTGGAGTTCACCCGGTCGGACTCGACCACGGCATTGGTCGGGAGCCCGGTGGAGGCGGTCCACGAGTTGCCGTAGCCGACCGAGTAGTGCACGCCCACGTCCTTGGGCGCCCAGACGAACCTGGACCCGTTGGCCGCGGCCGCGATCGTGCCGCCCTCGTTGATCCCGCTCGGCTCGGTGCCCTGGAACCAGTTGGCGCCGCCGTCGGTGGAGAACGCGGCGTGGCTGTCGTTCGGCCGGTCGGAGTCGGTGAAGTTGCCCGCGCGGACCATGACCGACGGGTTGGTCTCGGCGTAGTCGAGGCTGGTCGTCGAGGTGAAGACGGGCGAGGTGAACATCATGGGCGGTACGGCGTCGAGGTTGGTGTGGCGGAAGCCGCCGATGTCGCCGAGACCGCTGACCAGCGGAGCCCCCGAGGGCGGGCTGATCAGGTCGAGGACCGCGGTCTCCTCAAGCCCCTTCACCATCGGCTTGATGGTGAACTGGCCGCCGGTGTCCCACTTCTTCAGGTCCTCGGTGCCGTAGAGCGTGGCGCCGGTGCCGTACATCATGCGGTTGCCGTCGAACGGGTCGATCTCCAGCGATTCGGTCATCCAGCCGAGCTTGGGCGTCGTCTCCGGCGGCTGCGGGTTGGCCCCGAAGGTGAGCCACGGCGAGGAGGAGACGTCCATCGTGTAGCGGAAGCTGCGGTTCGGGTAGGAGGTGAAGTCCCAGACCCGGGTCCAGGTCGCCCCGGAGTCGGTGGAGCGGAAGAAGATGACGTCCGGCCACCAGGCGATCTGGGTGGCGACCATGATCGTGCCGGGGTTCTGCCGGTCGATGGTGAGGCCGCTGTAGCCGAAGTAGTCGTCGGCCGAACTGGAGGACACCGGGCTGATCTGGGTCCACGCGCCGGTGGTCGTGTTGAGCTTCCACACGTCGCCCTTGGCGCCGTCGTACGGGCCGCCGGTGTCGCTGGTGGCGATGTAGAGCGTGTGGTTGACGTGGTCGAGCACACCCTTGTGCGCGATGTAGCCGGTGGGCTGGCCGGCCACCCTGGTCCAGGTGGTCCCGCCGTCGGCGGAGCTGTAGACGGTGTTCGCCTTGTCCGCGACGCCGACGTAGATCTTCTGCGTGGTGTTGCCCGCGGTCGCCGAGGACGGGTCGAAGGTCACCCAGACCACGCCGGGACGGTGGCTGAGGTAGCCGTTGGGGTCGGAGGGATCGGCGGCGTAGTTGCCCGGGTTGGGGAAGGAGGTGACCTTGGCCCAGGTCACGCCCTTGTCGGTGCTGCGCCACAGGCCGTTGCCGTCGGGCGCGCCGAGGTAGACGATGCTGTTCCGGTTGGGGTCGACGGCCAGCCGCTCACCCATGCCCCGGCCGGGCATGTTGCCGCCGAGCTTGAACGGCAGCGCCGTGGCCTGCCAGGTCGCGCCCTTGTCGGCGGAGCGCAGGATGGCGCCGTTGTTGGGATCCCAGCTGTTGGTGTACATCCCGGCGGCGACGTAGACCCGGTTGGTCTCCACCGGGTCGGTGGCCAGGCTGACCACGCCGTTGTAGCCCCACTTGTCCCAGCCCACCCAGTCGAGCAGCGGAGTCCAGGTCTTGCTCGCCTGCTCCCAGCGGTAGGCGCCGCCGATGTCGGTGCGGGCGTAGATCAGGTTCTTCTCCTTCTGGTTGAACACGATCCCCGGCACGAACCCGCCACCGTCGATCCTGACGTTCTTCCAGGTGTACGTCTCGGCGGCGGCAGCGGCGGCGGTCCCGGACGCGGACGCCGGAGCGGCCCCGCCCGCGACGGCCACGCCGACCGACGCGCACGCCACCGCCGCGGCGGTGAGCATGCTGAACAACCTTCTTCGCATGTACGGCTTCCCTTCGCAATGCAACGGACAAACCGCCATGCACGATCAGGTGACGGGACCCTGACCTTCGACCGCCCATGATGCGCGTGCATGAACGCCCAGAGGTTCACATGCCGGACCCCGCTCCGTCAATAGTTTGAACAGACAACTAACAAACCGGTGTCCGACCGCAGCGTGCCGCGCGGAGAGGGCGCGGCGTACGCGGGCGTCCCGCACGTGGCGCCTTCCAGGACCTACTCCGGATCACAGTCGGTGGCGCACTCCCGGCGGGAAGCGATCATCAGCCGCGAACCCGGCCCTCTCGCCGCGGCCACGTCGTCGGGGTTGGCCAGCGCACAACGGTCCAGCGAGAGGCAGCCGCAGGCTATGCACTCGGTCAGCCCGTGCCGGAGACGTTCGAGCTGCCTGATCCGGTCGTCGAGCTCGTCCTGCCACATCCCCGAGAGCCTCGCCCAGTCCTCCCTGGTGGGGGTCCGCTCGTCGGGGAGCGCGGACAGTGCCTCCTGGATCGTCCGAAGCGGGATCCCGACCCGCTGGGAGACCCGGATGAAGGCGATCCTGCGCAGCGTGTCGCGGGAGAAGCGGCGCTGGTTGCCCGCGGTGCGGCGGCTGCGGATCAGGCCCTTGGACTCGTAGAAGTGCAGGGCTGAGACGGCGACCCCGCTGCGCGAGGAGAGCTGGCCGACGGTTATCTCCGGATTGTTGGGCATGCGGCAGTCTATCTTGACCTCAAGTTACATTGAGGTTGTCGGGTGGCGTGCCGTTCACGGGAGCTCGCCCGGCCCGGAGCCTCGAGGTGTCTCCCCCTCGGCCGCAGAGGGATGTTCGGGTAAGAATAGGCCGCATGACGAGAACACTGGTGCTGGGTGGCGGAGGCGTGGCGGGCATCGCCTGGGAGGCGGGGATCGTCACGGGTCTTCGCAAGGCGGGACTGGAGCTGGGAGAGGCCGACCTGGTGGTCGGCACCTCGGCCGGCTCGGTGGTCGGGACGCTGATCGCCACCGAGGTCGACCTGGAGAGCTCGGTCGGCGTCCAGGCGGACACCGAGACCGCGACCGTCTCCGCGGTGGACATGGAGGCGGTCATGGCCGCCTTCGGCGTGCTGTACGACCCGTCCCTGGAACCGCGGGAGGCCCGGCGCAGGGTCGGCGAGCTGGCCCTGGCCGTGCGGGACACCGGCGCCAGGATCGAGACGATCGGCGACCGGCTGCCCGTCAAGGAGTGGCCGGAGCGCCGCCTGCTGATCACCGCGGTCGACGCGGCGACCGGCGAGTTCGTGGTCTGGGAACGCGACTCGGGGGCGCCGCTGGTGTCGGCGGTCGCCTCCAGCTGCGCGGTCCCCTGCGTGTTCCCGCCGGTGGAGATCGGCGGGCGCCGCTACATGGACGGCGGGGTGCGCTCGGCGACCAACGCCGACCTGGCGGCGGGCAGCTCGGCCGTGGTCATCCTGGAACCGCTGGCGCACGTCTCACCGAGGGCGCGCTTCGAGGCCGAGCTGGCCGAACTGGGGGACGCGGCGGTCGCGCACATCGTCCCCGACGAGGCCTCGGTCGCCGTGTTCGGCGCCAACGTCCTCGACCCGGCCCTGTGGCGCCCCGCCTTCCAGGCCGGCCTCGCCCAGGCTCCCGCAGTCGCGGAGAGCGTGGCCAGGGCCTGGCAGGACTGAGAACGACGTGGGCGCGGGCGGGGCGGCGCCGCTCTGGGTGGTGAGCGGGCCTCCGGGAGCGGGGAAGTCGACGGTCGCGGCGGCGCTGCTGGCGCTGCTCGACCCACCTCCCGCGCTGCTCGACAAGGACACCGTCTACGGCGGCTTCGTCGCCGCCACCCTCCGCGCCCACGGCCGCGACGACGGGGAACGCGAAGGCCCCTGGTATGACGAACACATCAAGCGGTACGAGTACGACGGGCTGACCGAGGTCGCCCGGCAGATCCGCTCGCACGGCTGCCCGGTGATGCTGGAAGGCCCCTTCACCACCCAGGTACACGACGCGGCGGTGTGGGAGCGCTGGGTCGGGCGGCTGGGCGGGCCGCCCGTGCACCTCCTCTGGGTCCGCTCGGACGGTGCGGCGCTGCGCTCCCGGCTGGAGGCCAGAGGGCTCGCCAGGGACGCGGGCAAGCTCGGCCGCTTCGCGGACTACCTGCGGGCCATCAGGGTGGACGAACCACCCGTCGTGCCGCACGACGAGATCGACAACCGTCCTGGGGCACCCTCCCTGACGGCACAGCTGGAGAGGATCATCGCCTCCGGGTAGGCCGCCCGCCGTGGCGTCCCCCAGCCCTGACCGGCCTGCCTCCCGGACCGGGACACCTGTTCACCGCCGGGAATCTCCCCGGCGACGGGCGAGGCCATCGGCTCGGGCGGCCGGCGGACACCGGCGCCTCCGCCTCTCGCGTCCGTACGGGAATCCCGGACGCCGGATATCGGCGTGCCCGGCGTCCGAAACGCAGGTGAAACCCGAATCGCGGGAATCTCGGATGCCGGACACCGGCGCCGGCTCTCGACCATGGGAATCGGGATCTTCCGAATTCGGCCCCGGCAGGCGTCAACGGTCACCCCAAGCCGCCCTGTATTTCCGGACCAGAACCCTATTTGGAACGATTCGACAAAATTGAGTCATATTTCATGACAAGTTTGCATTGCAGGCATAACGTAGCGGCCTTACGTTCCCGGTATGGATCTCGAGCTCCGACACCTCAAGATCGTGCGCGCGGTGGCACAGGCCGGTAGCGTCACCAAGGCCGCCACCCACCTCGGACTGGCCCAACCCGCACTGACAGCACAGCTCAAACGGATAGAGCGGGTTCTCGGGGGAGCTCTTTTCGAACGCGATCACAACGGCGCGCGGCCCACGCCCCTGGGGGAGCTGGTCCTGTCACGCGCGATGGTGCTTCTGCCCGCGGCCCGCGAACTCCAGGAGGAGGCGCTTCGATTCGCCAACGCGAACGCCGACGTCCCCAGCTACCGGCTGGGCGCCACCAACGGCCCGATACTCGGCGGCCTGATGGACCGCCTCGCCACCGCCTGGCCGTCCACTCCCGTGAGCACCCACACCTCCTGGTCCGCCAAGGAGCTCACCACCATGGTGATGCTGGGCCGGATCGACTTCGCGTTCATCGGCGCCTGCGGGGAGAGCCCACCGCCGGTGGAGGGACCGGTGGTGTGGTCGACCGTGGGCACCGACCCGGTCTTCGTACTGCTCAACGAGGACCATCCGCTGGTCGACAGGAAGGAGGTGGAACTGGCCGAGCTGGCCGACGAGCAGTGGACCGTCACCCCCGGCGACAGCTGCTTCGGCGACTGCTTCGTCACGGCCTGCGCCCGCGCCGGCTTCACCCCCAAGACCATCTACGAGACCGACGTGGCCACCTGCATGCACCTGGCCAAGGTCGGCCGCGCCGCCGCGCTCTGCCAGGCGACCTTCCAGCCCGCCGAGGGGTTGAAGCTGGTGCCGCTCGCCGGTGCCCCGCTGCGCTGGCGGCAGCTGTTCGGCTGGCACCCGGAGGCGGCCACCGCCGGAGCCGCCACGGCGATCTTCGAACACGCGAAGGCCGCGCACTCCGACGCGGTCGGGCGGAGCAGACGATATGCCGCGTGGCTGACCGAGAACCCCGGGTTGGGCACCTCTCCATAACGTGACGGTAGGGGACATTCGGTAGAGGCGCGCCTCATGTGCACACCGTTACCTTGACGGCACCCCCCACATGAGGAGAGAACCCATGCTCCGCAGAAGTGCCGTGACAGCGGGCTTCGCGCTCGCCGTCGCCATGGTGGCCACCCCCGCCATCGCCCATCAGGGACCTGGCGAGACCGCCGCCGCCCCCTACACCCTCGCCGAGGCCCGGACACTGGTGGAGGCCACTGCCAAGCCGGCTCCGGGCCTGGTCGACGCCATCCGGCGCGACCTCGGCGGCACCAGCGAGCAGGCCTCGGCCCGGCTGATCAACGAGGCCGCCGCCGCCAAGGTCGAGCCCGCCCTCCGCGGGCAGCTCGGCACCTCCTTCGCCGGAGCCTGGGTGACCGGCCCCACCTCCAACCTCGTGATCGCCACCAGCGACTCCACCAGGATCGCCTCGCTCGCCAGGTCGGGCGCGGAGGTCAAGCTCTTCAAGAACTCCCTGGCCACGCTCGACACGGCCAAGGAGCGGCTCGACCAGCTCGTGGCCTCCGCGCCGAAGTCGATCCCGTCCTGGTACGTCGACGTGCGGAGCAACAGCGTCGTCGTGCTGGCCGGTGACGTCGCCGAGGCGCAGGCGTTCGTGGACGGCAGCGGCGTGGACAAGTCGCTCGTCCGCATCGAGGCCTCGCAGGAGAGGCCCAAGCCGCTCTACGACGTCCGCGGCGGCGACGCCTTCTACATGGGCGGCCGCTGCTCGGTCGGCTTCTCGGTCACCCGCGGCAGCCAGGGCGGCTTCGCCACCGCCGGCCACTGCGGCACGGCCGGCACCGCCACCCAGGGCTACAACCAGGTCGCCCAGGGCACCTTCCAGGGCTCGTCCTTCCCCGGCAACGACTACGCGTGGGTCGCGGTCAACTCCAACTGGACCCCGACCGGCGTGGTGAACGGCTACAGCGCGGGCATCCTTCCGGTGACCGGCTCCACCCAGCAGGTCGTGGGCAGCTCCATCTGCCGCTCCGGCTCCACCACCCAGTACCGCTGCGGCACCATCAGCCAGCACAACACGAGCGTCACCTACCCCGAGGGCACCATCACCGGCCTGACCCGCACCACCGTGTGCGCCGAGCCCGGCGACTCCGGCGGCTCCTACATCTCCGGCAGCCAGGCCCAGGGCGTCACCTCCGGCGGCTCGGGCAACTGCACCGTCGGCGGCACCACCTACCACCAGCCGATCAACGAGATCCTCTCGGCGTACGGGCTCACCCTGGTGACCAACGGGACCCCGCCGCCCACCGGGTGCAGCGGTTACCAGAGCTCCTACACCGGCTCGCTGACGTCCAACGCCAACGCCTACCAGCCCGGCACCGCCGGCTACAGCGCCGCCGCGGGCGTCCACCGCGTCTGCCTGGACGGGCCCAACGGCACCGACTACGACGCCTACCTGCAGAAGCTGAGCGGCTCCACCTGGACGACCGTGGCCAGCGGGACCTCCCCCAACCCCGATGAGGCCTTCACCTACAGCGGCACCGCGGGCACCTACCGCGTACGGGTGCACGCCTACAGCGGCTCCGGCTCCTACACCCTCGGCCTGACCAGACCGTAAGGGCCTGCCCGGCCGGACCCGATCGAGTCCGGCCGGGAACACACCGGGCACGCGAGCCCCGGCGATCGCACATCCCGAGCGGACCCCGGAGAGGTGTCCCGGCCGCCCTCCCCGCCACGAGGCCGTGCGACCTCGTGGCGGGGAGGGCGGCGCCGTCATCCCCGGACGTCGAGAACAATGGTGTGATGAGCGACCTTCTGACGCTGAGCGAGGGCGCGGTGCTGACGCACCTCGTCACCCGGGCCGAGCTGGCGAGCGGGGTGCTGCCGGCCTCCGACGACCTGCGGCTGTGGGCGCGGCTGGCCGACGGCGACGGGGTGCCGCTTGCCGGGGGCGGCCGGGTGCTGACCTCCCTCGACACCGGAGAGCCCGTCCTGACCGGCCCCGAGGGCTGGCTGGCCCACCTGGAACCCGAGCAGGTGATCGCGCTGCGCCTGCGCGACGGCGTCCTGGAGCTGTCGGCCGTCGAACTGGACGACGTTCCGGCGGAGCGGGTGATGCGGGTCGTCCAGGAGTTCGGGGAGCAGGCCCTCGACGCGCTGCGCGCCTTCGCGGAAGGGCTGGAGCCCAGTCCGGGCGTGCCGGTCGACGTGGTGGTCCTGGAGCTGCTGATGAAGGCTCCGGAGACCTTCGCCGACCCGCTGCCGCCGCTCTCCCCGCTGCTGCGCAACGCCTCGCTGGATGTGCACGGCGGCAGGGTGGGCATCGTGGGCGCGCCGTGGGACACGGCGTCGGTCGCCGACCTGGCGCCGCTGGACATCATCAGGCTGGCCCTGGTGCGCAGCGCGCTGCGCACCTACGGCGAGGGCGCCGACCTCTCCAAGGCCGTCACCTACCTGTCCCGCTCCGAGACGGTGCTGGCGAGGATCGCCGACGAGGTGGAGCGCGAGCCGCTCGGCCTGGCGCCGGCCTCGGCACTGCCCCGCACCGAACCGGCCGCGCTGCTGCTGATCGCCAGGTCGGCCGAGGGCGAGGGCCGCTCGTTCGAGGCGTCCGGGCTGATCTCCGAGGTGCTCTCCCTCTCCCCCGGCCTGGCTCCGGCCGTGCGCGACGCGGCCGAGTACGCCGCGTGCCGCACCGACCCGGGCGCCCCGCTGCCCGAGCGCGCCGCGCACCTGTACCGGCAGCTGCTCGCGTACGCCTATCGCCCGGCCCGCAGGCGGCTGATCGAGGACCTGGTCGCGCTGAGCGTCCGGGTGGCCGAACCCGCCCTGGCGGACCTGGCCCTGTTCGAGAACGACGTGGTCGGCGAGTTCCTGGACGCGCGCGCCGAGTGGCTGCGCGACGACGAGGTGATGCTGCTGGAGTCGTGGCGGCGGACGCCGCTGCGCCTGTGGGAGGTCCTCGACGTCTCCGGTGACGAGATCACCGTGGCCGCCGCCGGAGGCGGGGACGGCGACGGGGGGCGGGTGACGCTGGCCGACGAGCTGCTCTCCGGGCAGGCGCTGCCGGGAGACCTGATGCTGACCCGGCTGCTCAGCGACGGGGCGGGCCCGCACGTGTTCGGCCACCCGTTCAAGGTCGCCCCGGAGCGGAGGCAGGAGATGCTGGACCTGCTCACCGACCCCGTCGACCCCTACGCGGTGGCCGCCTTCTTCAGGCGCCTCGGCCGGGCCCCCGGCGCGGCGGGCGAGGACTCCGGGCGCTGAAAGACCGGCCCTCTCCCGCCGGGCACGTAGGCTTCCTTATGTCGATGGTTAAGCAAAAGAAAATCACCGATAGGCATAATGGAGCAGGCGGAGGGCGTAAGTCGCTTTGACGTGGCGGAAACAAGGAGTGTTGACTGTGCGCATGCTTAGCGAAGCGAACGGCTCGATCGCCGGCGCGGGGGCGCTTCTGAACATCATGCGCGACGGTCGGGCCAGGACGCGGGCCGAACTGATCCAGCTGACCGGGCTGGCCAGGTCCACGCTGGCCCAGCGCCTCGACGCGCTGCTGAGCCGGCAGTGGATCGTGCCGACCGAGGAGGCCATCTCCTCGGGAGGCCGGCCCGCCGTCGCCTTCACGTTCAACCGCACCGCCCGTGTCGTCCTCGCCGCCGACCTCGGCGCCACCCACGCCCGGGTGGCGGTCACCGACCTCGGCACCACGGTCCTGGCGGAGCGCGCGGCCGAGGTGCCGATAGATCGCGGCCCCGAGGAGACGCTCGGCTGGCTCCAGCACACCTTCGAGGAGATGCTCGCCGAGACCGGCCACCGCCCGGACGAGATCTGCGGCATCGGCGTCGGTCTCCCCGGCCCGGTCGAGCACAGCTCGGGACGCCCGGTCAACCCGCCGATAATGCCGGGCTGGGACGGTTTCCCCGTTCCGGAATGGCTCGGCTCGCGCCTCGGCGCGCCCGTCCTCGTCGACAACGACGTGAACATCATGGCGCTGGGCGAGCACTGGGCCGCCCGCCCCGAGGCCGACCACCTCATCTTCGTCAAGATCGGCACCGGTATCGGCTGCGGCATCATCAGCGACCGCCGCCTGCACCGGGGCGCCCAGGGCGCGGCGGGCGACATCGGCCACATCCAGGTGGCCTCGGCCCTCGACACCGTCTGCCGCTGCGGCAACGTCGGCTGCCTGGAGGCCGTCGCCAGCGGCGCCGCCATCTCGGCCAAACTCTGCGCGGCCGGGGTGACCGCCGAGGACAGCCGCGACGTGGTCCGTCTGGTGCGCAGCGGCAACACCCAGGCCGTCCAGCTCATCCGGCAGGCGGGCCGCGAGGTCGGCGACGTGCTCGCCTCGATCGTCAACTTCTTCAACCCCTCGGTGATCGTGGTCGGCGGCGACATCTCCGAGGCCGGGGAGCAGGTGCTCGCCGGCCTTCGCGAGGTCATCTACAGCCGGTCGCTGCCGCTGGCCACCCAGCATCTGACGATCACCGGCAGCGAGCTGGGCGACCGCGCGGGCGTGATCGGCGCCGCCGTCATGGTCATCGAACACGTCCTGGCCCCCGGCAGCGTCGACCGCTCCGTCAGCCCCGCCTGACCGCGCGCGGTTCCGGCGCCGCGGTTCCGCCGAGGAGGCCCGCGCACCGTCGAACCCGGACCGATCGGCGGCTGTGGGACACTCGTCCGGCCATGGACACCGAAACCATCAGGACCGCCCGGCTCACGCTCGAACCGCTGGCGGTGCGCCACGCGGCCGAGATGGCCGAGGTGCTCGGCGATCCGGCCCTGCACACCTTCATCGGTGGCTCTCCGGAGCCCCCCGAACAACTCCGCGACCGCTACGCCCGCCTGGTCGCCGGGCCGCCACCGGGCCGGGACGAGTCGTGGCTCAACTGGGTGATCCGCCTCGACGGCCCAGGTCGGCTGGTCGGTTACGTCCAGGCGACGGTGACCCGCGACCACGCGGCCGTGGCCTGGGTGGTGGGAACCCACTGGCAGGGCCGGGGCATCGCCGGGGAGGCCGCGGTCGCCCTCGTCGACTGGCTCAGGGCTCGCGGCACGGCCGTCGTCGCCACCATCCATCCCGACCACGCCGCCTCGTCGGCCGTGGCCCGCGGGGCAGGGCTGGTACCGACCGGCGACCGGGTGGACGGGGAGATCGTCTGGAGATACGGCGGACGCGAACCTGAGTAGGAGTGCTCAGCCGCCGCTGAGTGCGTACGCTCTCCCCCGGCTTGTCGATCCTCGAAATCCTCGGGTCATGAAATGGTGGATCTTCCTGGTCGCGCTCGTCAGCACGGTGGTCGCGGCATGGCTGCTCGTGTACGCCGACGTCCCGCTCGCCACGTTCCTGTCGCTCGGGCTCGGCGCGATCAGCCTCGTCTGGTTGATCGTGCTCCTCACCCTGCCGTGGAACCTCTACTTCGGGGCGCGCCAGGTGGTCCACGAGATCCACGTGTCCAGGGAGCGCGGCATCCGGGTGCCCGAGGGGCACGAGGCCGAGGCGCTGGAGATCGCCGGGCGGATGCGCCGGTTCGCCATCGGCGGCCACATCGTCTCCGCGGTGCTCCTGGCCGTCATCACCTACCTGTCCGGCGCCTTCGTGGGCTACTACTTCGCCGGTTTCTACCTGCTGAGCACCTGCTTCCGGCCGGCCGGCGCCTACCTGTCCCACCTGCGCGAGCGGGTCACCACGCTGATGAAGGAGGCATACCACCCCCGCGAGGACATCGTCTCGCTCGTCGCCAGGGTGGACGACCTGGCCGCCGAGGTGACCGCGCTGACCAGGTCAGCCGAGCGGCTCCGGGACGACGTCGAGACGCTCGGCGCCGACCTGCGCAACGGCGACGAGGCCCTGGAGCGCCGGATCACCGGGCTCGCCCGGCGTTTCGAGGACACCGTGGACGGTCTCACCGACAACCACGAGGTCATCACCGGGCTCAAGGCCTTCCTGCGCCTGGTCCGAGCCGACGCCCACGGCCAGGCCTGACCCGCGCCACGCCCGGGGCGCCGCCTCCAGCAGCCGTGCCGCGGCGCCGAGGACGTCCCGGACGCCGATTTCCAGCAGACCCGGATCGGGCCGGTAGGCGTAGGGGTCGCCGTGGCCGCCCGCCCACAGGACGACGTGCGGTCCCGTCTCCGGAGGTCCCCACACGGCGGGTGCGACGGGGCCGAACAGCGCCACGGAGGGCGTGGCGAACGCGGCCGCCAGATGGGTCACCCCGGTGTCCCCGCAGACCACCAGCCTGGCCCTGGCCACCAGCGCGGCCAGCTCGCGCAGCCCGGTGCGCCCGGCGAGCACGCACGAAGGCGGCAGCCCGGCGAGCATGGCCACCCGCTCGGCGAGGTCCCGCTCCCCCGCGCTCCCGGTGACCACCACCTCGTGCCCGTTCCTCCGCAGGTCCGCGGCCACCAGCGCGAACCGCTCCGGCGGCCAGCGCCTGGCCGGGTACCCGGCCCCGGGGTGGATGACGACGGGCCGGGACTCCTCCTCGCGAGAGGCGAGACGCCGGAGCCCCAGATCGGCGGGGTCGGCCGTGATGCCGTACCAGGCGAGCAGGTCGCACCAGCGCCGCACCTCGTGCACGCCGTCCCGCCAGACCGGTCCGCGCGCGCCGGGGAAGGCGGGGTGGGAGTGGGTCAGCAGCCGGGCCGGGCCGGTGCGGTGGAGCGCGGCGATACCGCGCGGGCCGGCGCCGTGCAGGTTGACCGCGATGTCCACGCGCCGGCCGAGCGGCGGTACGTGACCGGGCCCCGACACGTCGCACACCTCGTCCACCGCGCCGATCAGCGGCACCAGGGGCGCCAGCGCGGAAGGCGCGGCCAGCACGATCCGGTGGCCGGGGTGGGAGCGGCGCAGGGCGCGCAGGGCGGGGACCGCGGTGAGCAGGTCACCGAGTCCCAGCCCGCGCAGTACCACCATGACCGGGCGGTCCGCCTCGGGCCCGGCGGGGGCGCTCCGCCCTCCGTCGCCGGCACCGGTCTCGCGGAGACTCACGCAGGCCGGAGCGGTGCTCATCTGATCGTCTCCTTGATGGAGGTCAGGTGGTCGACCGCCTCGACGACCCGCGCGCTCGGCACCGACGACAGGCAGGGATGACCGGCGACGGCGCAGGCACCTTCCCGGGTCACCCGGCAGGGGGCCCGCTGGTCACCGAGGATCACGACCGGCACGCCGTACGGCGCCCAGCGGGCGGCGGGGGCCAGGGGGGCGAACAGGCTGACGACCGGCGTGCCGACCGCCGCCGCGAGGTGGGCGGGCCCCGCGTCCGCGACGACCAGGGCGCACGCCCCGGCGAGCACCGCGGCGAGTTCGGGAAAGGTGGTCCTGCCGCCCAGGTCGACGACGGACCTTCCCCGCTGCCCGCCGTACGTGGCCGGGGGGCCGTTCCAGTTCCGGCCGCCCGTCGCGGCACACGTCCCGTCGACCCAGCCGGCGGTGAAGGCGGGCTCGTCCACCCTCCAGCCGCGCAGCCGGGCGGGTCCCCCGCCCATCCAGCCGCCCGCGAAGACGGGTCCCGGCGACAGACCGTGCTGCCCGGCACCCGCGGCGATCCGCGCGGTGAGCCCGTGCTCGTCCTGGCCACCGGTCACGACGACCCTGCGGCCCGAGCGGACGAGGTCCTGAACCGCGCGCGCCCACCGCTCCGCGGGCCATGCCCTGGCGGGGACCGAGGTGCCGGGATGTACGACCACGTAACCCGGTGGCCCGGTGAGGTGGCGGACCTCGGGCAACGGGTGCCGTACGGCGAGCCCCCCCGAATCTCCGTGCGGGAGCTCGAACCCCGCCGCCCTGGCCAGTCCGAGCATGCGCTCGCTCTCCGGCACGTCCACCTCCTCGTCGACGACGTGCCGTACGTCGAGCAGCGAGCCCGGGTCGTCGATGGAGACGGCGGCGACCCTCGGCGTACCCGCCAGCCTGAGTATCAGGGCCAGCGGCAACGCGGACTGGTGGAACGAGGTGAGGATCAGCGCCTGTTCGGGAGCCGTGTCCCGGATGGTCCGCAGCAGTCTCAGCACGTGCGGGCCGGTCACCGGCGGCGCGGTGGGGTCGATCCACGGCGCGCGCCACTCCACCACCCGCGACACCCCCGGCAGCAGCTCGCCCGCGGGCCGGCCCCGCGGCCCGGTGAGCAGCACGACCTGCCGCGCCTCCGCGGCCACCGCGCGGATCGCGGGCCCCGCCAGCAGGACGTCGCCCGCGTTGTCCAGGCGGGCGACGAGAACGGTGCCGGTCACCGCCGGCCTCCGGCGCGCCCTGGATGCGGTACGTGAGCCGCCAACGGAGCGGTCGTTAAATCACGAAATATCGTGTTTTTTCCAAGAAACCTCATGGAGCCGGGCCTCTCATTCGATATCTAGTGACTACCGAGAGTGGCGCCCCTTAAACCGAAAAATCGGATATAGAGGTAGTTAAGAGCATCGGCCGACCGCTTTTATCACTACAAGTAATTGTTTTGAGGATTACCAGCCCTCTCCGCCGGGCAGCGAGCGGGACGCCGGCCCGGGCGAAGCACCGCGCGAGACAGGGGACGAGGCGGCCGGCTCGCGCAGCCCGGTGGGTGCCGGCCGAGGCCGCCCCGCGACCACAGCCCCCACCGCGAGAAGCGAAGGGCCCGAAGTGGGGGCGGGAAGCCGGTCAGCCGGGGATGCCGGGGGCGTCAGGGACGCCGGGGGCATCGGGTGCGTCGGGGGCATCGGGGAGGAGGTGCGCGTTGGGCTCGCGGGCGCGGTCCGCCAGCTCGGGGATCTCCACCACGGTCACCCCCGCCCCCGCGAGTTCCTCGGCCCCGTGGCAGTCGACGAAGAGCAGCGGCTCCCGCCACGCCAGCACCACTCGCCGGACGCCGCTGTCCAGGATCAGGCGGGTGCAGGTCCTGGGGCGCGACCTGCGCGCGCTGCACGGCTCCAGGCTGCTGTAGACCGTGGCCCCGGCCAGCCTGGGATCGTCCGGGGAGATCTTGCCGAGCGCCGACTCCTCCGCGTGGACGTGGGGGTCGCCCTCCCGCGAGTAGCCGCGGGAGATCTCCTCGCCGTCCTCGGAGACGACCACGGCGCCGACGGAGAAGGCCGTCTCGGAGGGCGGGCACAGCCTCGCCAGGTCGCACGCCAGCCCCAGCCAGTCGTGGTCGTTCATCCGGACCTCCCGGTAGACGGTGCGTGTCAGGCCAGCCGGTAGCGCAGCAGGGTGACGTCGCCCATCCTGCGTACCTCCGCCAGGTCCATTCTGCGGTGGCGGTCCCGGGGGAAGTCCCCGTCCAGGACGAAACGCGGGGCGGCGGAGTCCCCGACGAAGAACGGGGCGACGACGAGGTGGAGCTCGTCCACGAGGTCCTGGCGCAGGAAACGGGTGTGGACGGAGGTGCCGCCCTCGACCATCAGACGGCGCACTCCCCGCCCGTACAGGTCGGCGAGGACCCGGCCGAGGTCGATCGGCTCTCCCGCGTCGACCACCTCCGCGGCCCCCGCGAGGCGGGCGGCGAGTTTCGCCACGGCGGGCGACGCGGCGTACACGATCTTCTCCGCGTCACCGGCGGTGAAGAAGGCGGCGGCCGGGTCGAGGTTCCCGGTGGCGGTCAGCGTCACCTTCGCGGGGGACGGCGGCAGGCCGCGCGCGACCCGCTCCCGCCCGCGCTCCGGCGACCTGACCAGGAGCCGGGGGTTGTCGCGGCGGACGGTGCCCGCCCCGACCAGGATCGCGTCGCAGCCGGCGCGGACCTCGTCGACCCGGTCGAAGTCCTCGTCGTTGGAGAGCAGCAGCCGCTGCGGCGTGCGGTCGTCGATGTAGCCGTCGACGGACATCGCGCAGCTCAGCAGCACGTACGGGCGCTCGCCCACTCCCCGCCTCCCCTGGTCAGGCACCGGCCGATCGTAACAACCTCCCGCCCGGCCCGCTCGCGGCGGCGCCCACCTTCCCCGCACTGTCGGCACTCCCGGTTTCCCCTGGTGGACCGCCATGACAGACCGCCCTGACATATCGGCACACGCCCCCATCTGTTTACCTTCTGTTAACCTGAAACTGAAGCTTCCCGGGGTGAGGAGTTCATCATGCGTGCGGTTCTGCCGGACCTTGGTCACAAAGGCGCCTGCTCCGCTCCTGTCGAGGAGCCGATCGGCCGCCACCTCCACGACCCCGGTGTGCCGCCGGGAACCACCGTCCGCACGACCGACACCGGCCGGGGCGGGGAAGGCACGTCAACGACCCTCTCCTGCAGGAGGGGGCTTGAGGTGCAGCGATGCGCTTGACAAGCCCCGCGTTGACCAGCCCTAGTCATCAGCTCAAGGAGGTGCGTTTTGATGGCTACGTTGAACACGAGATCGCAGACCCACCGGCAGGTGCTTCCTCAGCCTGCCGCTCTGGAATCCGTGGGAGCAGACACGCCCGAGGGTGGGCACGAAACGGCTCACGGACACCGCCGCCAGGCGGTACCTGGTGTTCACCATGGGCGAGGGGAGACCGGTCCGGCCGCACCGCCGCACCGGCGTCACCCCAAGGGCGCCTCGGCGCCCGAGGGAGCGAACCGTGAGGTTCACCCCGTCGTGTTCGTCCTGGACGCCCGCGGCCACCCGCTCGACCCCTGCCACCCCGCCCGCGCCCGCCGCCTGCTGGCGGCCGGGCGAGCGGTCGTGGCCCGTCACACCCCGTTCGTCATCCGCCTCAAAGACCGGTCGGCTGCCGACTCCACCGTGACAGGCCTGCAGGTCGGTATCGACCCCGGCTCCAAGCACACCGGCCTGGCCGTGTTCACCGGCCACGACGGGAGCCGGACCGGCAGATACGCGCTCCAGCTCGACCACCGGGGCGCAGCGATCCGCGACAAGCTCACCGCCCGCTCGCGGTATCGACGGCGACGCCGTAGCGCGAACCTGCGCTACCGCTCCCCCCGGTTCCTCAACCGCACCAAGCCGCAGGGATGGCTCGCGCCGTCCCTGCAACACCGCGTCGACACCACCATGTCGTGGGTGACCCGGCTCACCCGTTGGGCGCCGGTCACTGCCGTGCACGTGGAGCGGGTCGCGTTCGACACCCACAGCATGTCGGCGGGCCGGCCGCTCGAAGGAGCGGAATACCAGCAGGGCACCCTCGCCGGGTACGAAGTCCGCGAATACCTGCTGGCCAAGTGGGGCCGGGTGTGTGCGTACTGCGGCAAGCAGGACGTGCCGCTCAACCTCGACCACATCCACCCGCGTTCCCGGGGCGGCTCCGACCGGATCAGCAACCTGACCCTGGCGTGCATCCCGTGCAACCAAGGCAAGAACGCCACCCCGGTGGAGGAGTTCCTGAAAGGCAAGCCCGCCCTCCTGGCGAAGATCCTCAAGCAGGCGAAGACTCCGCTGCGAGACGCAGCCGCCGTCAACACCACCAGGTGGGCGCTATGGCGGGCACTGGTGGCGACCGCTCTGCCCGTTCACACCTCCTCCGGAGGCCGCACAAAGTGGAACCGCTCCCGCACCCAAGCGCCGAAGTCACACACCCTTGACGCGTTGCACGTCGGCCACCTGGAGACCGTCACCGCCTGGCCCTCGACGGTCCTGGTGGTCACGGCGACCGGCCGCGGCACCTACGCCCGCACCCGCACCGACCGTTACGGCTTCCCCCGGCTGCGGCTACCCCGGACCAAGCAGGTCAAGGGGTTCGCCACCGGCGACCTGGTCCGCGCCGTCGTCCCGAGCGGCAAGAAGACCGGTGTCCACTCCGGCCGTGTCGCGGTCCGCAGCACCGGCAGTTTCAACATCACCACCCGGCACGGCACCGTGCAGGGCATCCACCACCGCCACGTCCGGCTGCTCCAACGAGCAGACGGCTACGGCTACACCACCCACCCAGAAGTGCGGCACCGTGCCGCGTTTCCTCCCGGCCCTGAAGGACCGGGCCTCCACGCTGAAGGTAACTGATGACGGCGGGCCACCCGGTACGCGAGTGTCCAGCAGGCGCCGAGCACGACCGGCGGCACCGCCTCTGATGGGATGGACTCTGGCGTTCGCCGCCGTGGCGATCCTTTTCGTGCTGGTCAGCGGTGCCAACGACGGCGCCACCCTCATCGGTCTCGGGCTCAGGTTCCCCCGCTTCCCCGGATGGGCCGCCGCCACGATCCTGGTGGTCGTGCTCTTCGCCGTCCCCTACCTGCTGGGGGTGACCGTCGCGCGCACCTTCACCGAGCGGCTGGCCGGGCTCGGCACGAGCGGCGGCGCGGCGGCGTTCCTGGTGGGGGTGGTGATCGCGGTGGCGGTGGTCACGGTGCTGACCGGCAGAGGGCTGCCGACCAGCCTGACCCTCGCGGTGATCGGAGGCATCGGCGGCGCGGGGCTCGGTGCCGGACTACCGGTCTCCTGGACCGACCTGGGCACCGTCCTGGCGATCGGGGCCTGCGCACCCGTGGCCGGGTTGATCCTGGGCTACCTGCTGGGGGCCGTCTCGCGCCGGGTGCCCTCCTACCGCCGCATGTCGCGGCTGGTGTCCGGCACCCACCTGCTGGCCTACACGGCCCAGTGCGTGGCGTACGCGCTGAACGACGGACAGAAGATGATCGCGGTGGTGAGCGTGGCGGTCGGCGTGGGCCGCGGCGGGCTCGGCGGGGTCGGCCCCATCGAGGTCCCGCCGGCGTGGATGGCGGTCCTGGTGGCGCTCTTCCTCGCCGGCGCGCTGACCAGCCTGATCCGTGTCGGCGGGCGGCTGGGCCGTGGGCTGGTCATCACCCGCCCGCTGCACATCGTCTCCGCGGAGGCGGCGGCCACCGGCGCCGTCCTCGGCAGCTCGGCTCTGGGAAGCCCGGTGAGCATGACTCAGTCGATCACCGCAGGGGTGGTCGGCTCGGCGGCAAGTGAGGGAATGAGGAGAGTGCGATGGCAGGGCGTCGTGAACGTGGGTACGGCATGGCTGGTCACGCTGCCATCGTCGATGGCGCTGGGCTGCCTCGGCGGTCTCGCGCTGAGACTGATGTGAGCGGCAAGGACGGCCGCACCCGGAGGTTCGCGCGCGCCTGGGACGACCTGCGCGGCAGGTCGGGGCGGCGGGTCGTCGGACTGGTGCGGAGCCAGGTCGCCGTCGCGCGGGCGGGCGCCGAACTGGCCCGCTCGACCGCGGCCGGCGAGGTCGAGCGGTCCGCCGCGCGCGCCCGGATGGCGGAGGTGGAGCACGAGGGGGACGAGGCGCGGGCCGAGCTGGTGCGGATACTGCGGCGGGTGCTGGCGACCCCCATCGACAGGGAGGACCTGTTCCGGCTCTCGCGCTCGATCGACGACGTGCTGGACCAGCTCCGTGACTATGTGCGCGAGCTCGACCTGTTCGGTCCGGAGGACCTGCGGTTCGCGGTCGAGCCCCTGCAGGCGGTGATCGACGGCCTCGACGAGCTGGAGGGCGCCGTGCTGAAGATGATCGACGCCCCGGGCTCGGTCACCATGGCCGTGCTGGACACGCGCAAGGCGTGCAGCCGGGTCCGCCAGCTCTACCAGGCCCGGCTCGCCGAGCTGTTCGCCGAGCCGCTGGACATGGACACCCTGCGCAGGCGCGAGCTGCTGTCACGGCTCGACGCGGTGGGCCGCCGGCTCGGCGAGGCCGCCGACGCGCTCGCGGACGCGATGCTCAAGCGGAGCCACTGAAACCGCGCCGCCTTACCCATCACCGTCCGCCATTCCCCACTCCCTTTTGACGAAGGACGACTCTTGTTATGAAATATGTTTAGCTAGAGCGAACAGGCGGCCACGCCGCTTGACGGAGGGAGCCGCGGGTGGGCACATCGGAGCGTCATGGCGGTGAGGAGCCGGACCGCCAAGACGCCGTCGGAGCCCGGATGCGGCAGTTCCGCAAGGAGCGCGGCCTGACGTTGCGCGGTCTCGCCACCCACTCCGGGCTCTCCATCGGGTTCCTCTCCCAGGTCGAGCGGGGCATCTCCTCCATCGGCCTGACCGCGCTCAACAGCGTGGCCACGGCGCTCGACCGGAGCGTGGCGGAGTTCTTCAACGACGCGCCGCCGGAGGGGGAGACCGAGGAGAGGCAGCCATCGGTCTCCCCGCTGCCGAGCCACTTCACGCTCACCCGCTCCGCGACGGCCGCCACCGAGTACATCTCGGGCCAGCAGACCTACCGCATGCTCTCGGCCAGGGGGCCGAACCTGGTGCTCGAACCGCTGCTGGTGCACATCGCACCCGGCGGCAGGCGGGAGAACTCCTACGGGCACGCCGGTGAGGAGTTCGCCTTCGTGCTGGAGGGCGAGCTGCTGTACGAGGTCGACGGCGTCGAGCACCGGCTGCATCCGGGCGACAGTGTCCACCTGAGGTCGACGGTCCCGCACAGCATGTTCAACGACACCGACCGGGTCACCACCGTCGTGTCCGTGGTGACCCCCCGGCTGTTCTGACCTTCTCCGCCGCCCGCGCTCTCGCCTCGCGAGTGGTGGGGTGACCGCCGATGACCTACGGGCCCCTCCCCTCCCGCGCGACCAGGACTCGCGGGGCCACGGTCAGTGACGGCGCAGGGCGCGGATCGCCGACGCGGCCAGCCCGACCGCGGCCAGCGCGCCGAGCGCCCCGGCGGCGACCGCCCGGCGCTGGCGGGAGATGCGCGGCTGGATCTCGGCGTACGGCACGGTGCTGAACGAGACGAGCTCGTAGCGCGAGGTGTAGCGGCCGGGCAGCAGCCGCTCCAGGCCGTGCTCGACGCGCTTGCCCAGTAGGAACGTCCGGGAGGCGACCTTGTCGCGCATCTCGACGAAGTTGGCGAGCGCGAGTTCGGCGATGGTGTCGGCGTGCTCCTTGCGGCGGGCACCGTACCGGGCGAGGGCCTCGGGGAAGTCGTCGCCGGTCTCCTGTAGGCAGCGGTCGAGCTCCACGCAGTCCTCGAAGCCGCAGTTGGCGCCCTGGCCGTAGAAGGGGACGATGGCGTGGGCGGCGTCGCCGAGCAGGCCGACCACGGCACCGGTGCCGCGCACCTGCCAGGGGTGCGCCCGCACGGTGACCAGGTGCCCGATCGGGTTGTGGGCGTAGTCTCCGGCGAGGTCGGGCATGAGCGCGCGGGCGTCGGCGTAGTTGGCGGCGAAGAACTCCTCGAACCGCTCCGCGGTGTCCAGTTCCTCGAAGCTGCCGGGCCCCGACTTGGGCCAGAACAGCGTGCAGGTGAAGGACCTGTCCGGGTTGGGCAGCGCGATCATCATCGCCTTGCCGCGCGGCCAGATGTGCAGCGCGCCGGGATCGAGGGCGAACCCGCCGTCGCGCGCCGGGATCGTCAGCTCCTTGTAGCCGTAGTCGAGGTAGTCCTGGCTGAAGTCGAAGCCGGGCAGCAGTTGCAGCCGCCCGCGTACCGCGCTGTAGGCGCCGTCGGCGCCGAGCACGACCGGGGCGCCGTGGGTGACGGGCCCGGTGGGCGTGTCGAAGTCCATCCGCCCCGAGTCGACGTCGAGCCCGGTCAGCCGGTGCTCGAAGAGGGCGCGGACCCCGGGCATGGCGAGGGCCGCCTCCAGCAGCGTGCGGTTGAGCTCGGAGCGGCTGATGGAGTTGATCGCCCGCTGCCCTCCGGCGCTGTACGGCTGGAAGTTGAGCGTGCCGTCCGGGGCGTGCACCATCCGGCCCGGCATCGGCAGCGCGGCCTTCAGCACCGCCTCCTCCAGCCCGATCCGGCGCAGCGCGTCGATCCCCCGCTCGGAGATCGCCAGGTTGATCGAGCGCCCGCGCTCCGGCGTGGCCTGGCGCGGGTCGGGCCTGCGCTCGTACAGGGTGACCTCGTAGCCTCGGCGGGCCAGGTAGCAGGCCGTCAGGCAGCCGACCAGCCCGGCGCCGACCACGGCGACCTCGCCACGGGAGCTCATACCGGGTTCACCTCCTCGGCGAGCGCGGCGGCCGCCCGCCAGCAGTCGTGGAACGTGGAGTACATCGGCACGGGGGCCAGCCGGATGACGTCCGGCCGCCGCACGTCGGCGAGGACGCCGTGCACCTCGTGCAGCCGGGTGGCAAGGGTCGCGGCGTCGGTGGCGTCCGCGACGTCCGTACCCCCGATCACCCGCAGGGAGAGCTGCGCTCCGCGCCTGGCCGGGTCGGCGGGCGTGACGATCTCCAGCGGGCGGTCGCGGACGACCTCGGCGAGCAGCCGCTCCAGGTAGCCGGTGAGCGCCAGGCTCCGCTCCCTCAGCGCCGCCATCCCGGTCTCGGCGAACATCCGCAGCGAGACCCTGACCGGGGCCATGGCCAGGATCGGCGGGTTGGAGATCTGCCAGGCGTCGGCGGTGGGCACGGGGACGAGCTCGGGCCGCATCTCGAAGCGGGTCGCCTGCTCGGTGCTCCACCACCCGGCCAGCCGGGGCAGCTCGGGGTCGGTCACGTGGCGCCGGTGCACGAAGCAGCCCGCGACGGCGCCGGGACCGGCGTTGAGGTACTTGTACGAGCACCAGGCCGCGAAGTCCACGTCCCAGTCGTGCAGCGCCAGCGGCACGTTCCCCGCGGCGTGCGCGAGGTCCCAGCCGACGACGCAGCCGGCCGCGTGACCGGCGGCGGTGACGGCGGGGATGTCGAGGAACTCTCCGGTCAGGTAGTTGACCCCGCCGAGGAGCACGAGCGCCACCCGGTGTCCCTCGCGGGCCAGGTAGTCCACGATGTCCTCGGTGCGCAGGCAGTCCTCGCCGGGGCGGGGGCGCAGCCGGACCACCGTCTCGTCGGGGTCGAGGCCGTGGTGGACCGCCTGGCTGCGCACCGCGTAGCTGTCCGAGGAGAAGGCGTGGTCCTCGATGACGATGCGGGTGCGCTCGCCCGCCGGGCGGTAGAAGGTGGCCATCATCAGGTGCAGGTTGACCGTGAGGGAGTTCATCACCACGGTCTCCTCGGGGGCCGCGCCCACCAGCGCGGCGGCGTCCTCACGCAGCTCGGCGTGGTAGGGCAGCCAGGGGTGTGCCGCCCGGTGGTGCCCCTCGACCGCGTGCAGCGCCCAGTCGTCCAGCTCGGCGGCGAGCGCGGCGCGGACGGCGCGGGGCTGCAGGCCGAGCGAGTTGCCCGCGAAGTAGGCGACCTCGGGGTATCGGCAGGAGGCGGGGGCGGGCGGCAGCAGGAACTCCTCGCGACGGCAGACCGAGTCCTCGGCGTCGGCCGCCAGCGCCGCCCGCTCGCCGAACTCGCCGTCCTCGCCGAACACGCCGGGAGCGCGCGACGCGCCGCGCCCGGCGGAACCGTCGGATCCGCCCTGGTCAGGTCCACCCCGGCCGGGTCCTGCCGAGCCGGTTCCGCTCGGATCACGGAGGTCCCCGGCCCGCGTGGCCATCACGCCGACGTCCTGATCGCCGGACCTCCGGCACGCTCGCTCGTCACATCGTCTCCTTCTTCCCCGCCAATGTTCACTCATGCTGAACTCAAGTGAAATTAGGAGTACGAGATGATTCGGGCAGTGCGCTTTGCAGACGAAAGGTTCTACGGGGATCCGGTTTCAGGATGACGGAGCGTCACCCGAAGGCACCACGGTCAGGCCCTGCCTCTCTTGGCCTCCCTGCCTGTCGCGGCCGGTCGGATCCACGGGACGGAACAGCTACGCCGCCCCCCTCGCTGAGCGGTTCAGCAGCGGCAGCACCTCGGTGCCCAGCAACTCCACGCCACGGTCGTCGGTGAGACCGTGCGGCGTGCCGAACTCCACCCGGTGCGCGCCCGCGTCGATGAGGGCCTGTGCCTGCGCGGCGACCTGCTCCGGGTCACCGGAGAAGGCGAACAGGTCGAGCAGGTCGTCGGGGATCAGCCGCCCGGCGGCCTCGTCCCTGCCGTCGTCGACCAGTTCCTTGACCCGGCCGAGCAGGTCGGCGGGGATCTCCACGGTCGGGTCGAGGTCGGCGACCACCGCGAGGTACATGGCGACCTCGCTGCGCGCCCTGGCTCTGGCCGCGGCACCGTCGACGTCCACGACCGTCACCGCGCCCAGGACGACGCCCACCTCGCCCGGGTCACGTCCGGCCGCCGTCGCCCCGGCCGCGACCCGCTCACCGATCACCCCGACCATCGCCGGGTTCGCGCTGCCGCCCACCTTGATCTCGTCGGCGATCCGCCCGGCCAGCGCCGCGCCCTTCGGCCCCCACGCGCCGAGCAGCAGCGGCGGCCGGGTGCGGTGTACGGGGTAGCGCAGCCGGGTGCCAGGCGCCAGGCGGAACATCTCCCCCTCGAACCCTCCGGCGTCGCCGGCCAGCAGCCGGTAGACCACCTCGACGGCCTCCGCCAGCGCGGTCAGCGGCCGTGGCTGGGCGATGCCCACGGCGCCGAGCCAGGTACCGCGTGCCAGGCCCAGGTAGGCGCGGCCGTGTGAGGCCAGGTCAAGGGCGGCGAGTTGCCCGGCGATCTCGTACGGCGCCGCCGAGTACGGGTTGAGGCAGGCCGCGCCGAGCCGCACCCTCTCGGTGGCGGCGGCCATCTCCAGCAGCGGGAAGATCGGCGGCTGGTACATCAGGTCGCCGAACACGCTCAGCACGTCGAAGCCGTGCTCCTCGGCGCGGCGCGCGAGCCGCGCGTAGTCACCGGCCCGCTTGTCGCTCTGCAGGCCCAGACCGATCTCGGTAGTGCTCATCGGGGGATCACCTCAGGTCAGGTCGGCGGAGTTCATCCGGCGGCGGCGGGTCCGCTCGACCCGCATCACCAGCCGCTCCTCCGGGTCGGGGCAGCTGAAGTGGGAGTCCTGTGCCAGCCAGTCGCCCTGGGCGAGGTCGCGCTGCTTGGCGGCGAGGAACGGCAGGACCGAGGCGAGCGCGTAGACGCAGAAGTGCTCACCGTCGGGGAGGCGCAGGTGCGCGCTCCGCTCCAGCGTGAAGCAGTCGCCCACCTCCATGCCGCAGACGGATCTGCCCTCGATGCGGTCGACCACGACCCGCAGGTCGTACAGTTCCATGTCGCCGTCGTCCGCCATGCCCGCCCCTCGCTCGCCCGTGCCCTCGCCGATGTCCTCGCCCGTGCCCCCGCTCATGGCACGAGCAGTTCGGAGTGGTGGTGCACGATGAGCCAGTCGCCGCCGGTCCTGCGCAGCACGTCGGTCACCCGGCTGTACTGCGCGGGTTCACCCGGCGCCTCGGCGACGAGCAGGTAGCGCGCCACCCCGGCGTCGCCCCACACGTCGATCCGCTTGTCCTCGGCCGCCAGCCTGTCGAGTGCGGGACGGGCACCCGAGCCGTCCCTCTCGTCGCGGTAGGCGTCGAGCTCCGACCGGGTACGCAGCGGTCCCGGCAGGTGCGTCTCCCAGGTGGTCACCTCGGCGTGCAGGTGGCTGTCGAACCGGCGCCGGTCCGCCGCGAGGAAGGCGTCGTACATGTCGTCGATGCCCGCCGCGATCGCGGCGGCCTCCGCGTCGTTCACAGAGCCGTTCGTCGAGCCGTTCATCGGGCCGTTCACCGGTACCTCACCCAGATGCCCCGGTCTTCAGACCCCGGGAAAACCGCGTTCACTGCTTCTCCCATCCCGACCGGTCGTCGCGGACGACCCGGCCGCCCTTCATCACCCAGCGGACCCCCCGGAAGGCCGAGGTGTCCGCGAGCGGATCCGCGTCCATGGCGATGAGGTCCGCGTACTTGCCGACCTCGACGGTGCCGAGGTCGGCGTCGGCGCCGAGCCAGCGCACCGGGCCGAGCGTGCCCGCGTAGAGCGCTCCCGCCGGGCCGAGACCTCCCTCGGACATGCACTCCAGCTCGCGTACCGAGGCGTTGGTCCCCTCGAAGTCCCAGAACGGCGGCATGTCGCTGCCCAGCAGGACCTCCACCCCGGCGTCGAGGGCCATGGCGTAGCTCTCCAGATGCCGGGGACCCGCGCCGAGCGAGCGGCACTGCATCCACTGCGGCACCCCGAGCTCGTCGAAGAACTCCTTGCAGCGGGTGACGAGCAGCGTCGGCACCAGGGCCGTGCCGCGCTCGGCCATCCTCTTCGCGACCTCGGGGGTGAGCTGGTAGCCGTGCTCCACGCAGTCGAGGCCCAGCTCGACGGCCTCGGCGATCACCGCCGCCGGCCCCGCGTGCGCGGTGACCTTCCGGCCCCAGGCGTGCGCGGTCTGCAGCGCCGCCGCCATCTCGTCGGAGAACAACTGCGGGGTGTCGATGCTCTCGTGCTCCCCGGCGATGCCACCGGAGATCATGATCTTGATGAGGTCGGCACCCGCCTTGACCTGGGTACGCACCCCGCGCCGGAACCCGTCGACTCCGTCGCACTCCATGGTGTCGCTCGCCTCGTGGCCGTGGCCGCCGGTGCAGACCAGGGCCTGGCCCGCCGTGAAGATGCGCGGCCCGGTCGCCCTGCCCGACTCGATGGCCCGGCGCAGCGCGAAGTCGGCGTGCTCCTTCTCGGCCACGCACCGCACCGTGGTGACCCCGCAGTGCAGAGTACGACGGGCACCGTCGGCCATGTAGAGGACGAGTTCGTGCGCCGTCATGTTCTTGACGCTGTCGCCTCCCTGGCCCGGCAGCGACAGGGACAGGTGGGTGTGCATGTTGACCAGGCCGGGGGTGACGTACGCGCCGTCGAGATCGAGCCGCGGGGTCTCCCCCACCCGCTCCAGGACCTGCTCGCGAGGACCCACGGCCGCGATCCGGTCGTCCCGGATCCACACCGCCGCGTCCGCGATCCGCCCCTCGGCGCCCTTCGGAGCCCCGGCCGACGCATTGGCCGACGGAGCACCGCCGGCGCGGGCGTCGGTGACCGTGCAGTTGACAATGACCACGTCGTTCATCGGACGGCCTCGATCCCGTAGATCCTGCGGGCGGCGTCGGGAGAGACGTAACCCTCGGCGACGTCGCGGCGGACCAGTTCCGGATCGCGCTCGCACGGATCCCCGTGCCCGCCACCCCCGGCGGTCAGCAACCTGATCCGGTCACCGACCCGCACCCTGGTCCGCTTGGTACTGACCCGATGCTCACGCTCGGTCTCGGGGAAGACCACCACCTGGTTGGGCTCGGGCTCCAGCCCGCCCTCCAGCGCCCACGGCCGCGACCGCGTCTTCTTGATGACCGACAGGAACTCCCCCTCCGTGACGAACCGGATGTCCCTTCGCAAACCCACCCCACCACGGAACCGCCCGGCACCGCTCGAGTCCTCGCGCATCTCGACGCGTTCGAAGAACATCCCGGTCTTGGCCTCCAGGACCTCGACGGGGGTGTTGCGGGCCTGGGTCTGGCACAGGTGGTTGGCGGCGTTCATGCCGTCGTGGGAGGGGGTGGCGCCCCAGCCGACCGGGTCGTTGTTGCTGACCGCGAACATCTGCCCGGTCTCCGGGTGGATCCCGACCATCATGAACCCCGGCACGTCCCCTCCGGAGGAGGCGGGCAACCGGTCCGGCATGCCCTGCGCCAGCGCCTTGTAGATCAGTTCCAGGGCGACGGTCCCCGTCCACTGGGTGAAGGTCGCCGCCGGGTAGACGGCATGGAAGAGCGTTCCAGGCTCGGCCCGCACCCGCAGGGGGGCGAAGTGCCCGGCGTTGGTCTGCTCCCCCGGGGTGGTGATCGCCTTGAACGCGACCCGGCAGGTCGCGATGGTCGCGCCGAGCGGGAGGTTGACCGGCCCGGCGGTCGCGCCGGACGACCCGGCGAAGTCGACGGTGAAGGCGCCGTCGGCGACGGTGACGGTGACCTGCATCCGGATCGGGTCCTCGGTGATGCCGTCGTCGTCCAGCCAGTCGACCGCGGTCCACGACCCCTGCGGGAGGCGGGCGACGGCCTCGGCCGCCGCCTCGGCGGCGGCCTCGACCACGGTCTCGATGACGGACTCGACGACCGCCCTGCCGTAGCGGGCGTACAACTCCTGGACGCGGCGCTCGCCGGTGCGCAACGCGGCGACCTGCGCGTTCAGATCACCGATCACCAGATCCGGCATCCGCGAGTTGAACCGGATCAACTCGATGATCTCCCGGTTCGGCTTACCCCCCGAGAACACCTTCGTCCCGGGAAAGATGATCCCCTCCTGATGCATGTCCGTGGAATCCAGCACATACCCCGGATCCTTGGCCCCCAGATCCATCCAGTGAGCCCGCACACACAGAAAACCCACCAGCTCAGAACCCAGGAACACCGGCGAGAACAACGTCGCGTCATAGGCGTGCGCCGCGTTCCAGTACGGATAGTTCAGCAGCACCACATCACCCGGACGCAGGTTCTCCCGCCCCACGTACTCCACCCCCTTGCGGATGGAGTAGTCGTTGGCGCCGAGGAAGCGGCTCAGCCCCGTCGACTCGGCGACCAGGCGCAGGCCGGAGTCGTAGACGGAGATGCCGAAGTCGAAGACCTCGTAGATGACCGGATTGAAGGCGGTACGTACGAGCGTGGCCCGCATCTCCTCGGCGGCCGAGGCGAGATGGCTGCGCACCACCTCGACCGTCGCGCCGTCCACCCGCGGCAGAGCCGTAACGGACCGATCGGCGACCGTCTCAGGCACCGTCTCAGACATCGTCGATCCCGTAGATCCTGCGGGCGGCGTCGGGAGAGACGTAACCCTCGGCGACGTCGCGGCGGACCAGTTCCGGATCGCGCTCGCACGGATCCCCGTGCCCGCCACCCCCGGCGGTCAGCAACCTGATCCGGTCACCGACCCGCACCCTGGTCCGCTTGGTACTGACCCGATGCTCACGCTCGGTCTCGGGGAAGACCACCACCTGGTTGGGCTCGGGCTCCAGCCCGCCCTCCAGCGCCCACGGCCGCGACCGCGTCTTCTTGATGACCGACAGGAACTCCCCCTCCGTGACGAACCGGATGTCCCTCCGCAAACCCACCCCACCGCGGAACCGCCCGGCACCACCGGAGTCCTCGCGCATCTCCATCCGCTCGAAGAACATCCCGGTCCGCGCCTCCAGGACCTCGATCGGGGTGATCCTCCCGGTGCTGCCCGAGACGTGGGTGGCGGCGTTCATGCCGTCATGGGAGGGGGTGGCGCCCCAGCCGACCGGGTCGTTGTTGCTGACCGCGAACATCTGCCCGGTCTCCGGGTGGATCCCGACCATCATGAACCCCGGCACGTCCCCTCCGGAGGAGGCGGGCAACCGGTCCGGCATGCCCTGCGCCAGCGCCTTCAGAATGAGCTCGACCGCGACGATGCCGGTCCACAGGGTGAACGTCGGCTGCGGGTAGACGGCGTGGAAGAGCGTGCCGGGCTCGGCCCGCACCCGCAGGGGCACGGTCGTGCCGAAGTTGGACGGCTCGTCGGGCGAGGTGAGCGACTTGAGGACCACCTTGCAGATCGCCTCGGTGGCGCCGAACGGCATGTTGATGGGACCGGGCGTGGCCGGCGCGGAACCGTCGAAGTCCACGGTGAAGGTGCCGTCGGCGATGGTGACGGTGACCTGCATGCGGACCGGGTCCTCGGTGATGCCGTCGTCGTCGACCCAGTCGACCGCGGTCCACGAGCCCTGCGGCAGCTCGGCGAGGGCGGCACGGGTGCGCGCCTCGCCGTCCTCGATCATCCGCCCGACGGCGGCCTCCACCGTCGGGCGGCCGAACTTCTCCAGGATCTCCAGGAACCGGCGCTCGCCGGTGCGCAACGCGGCGACCTGCGCGTTCAGATCACCGATCACCAGATCCGGCATCCGCGAGTTGAACCGGATCAACTCGATGATCTCCCGGTTCGGCTTACCCCCCGAGAACACCTTCGTCCCGGGAAAGATGATCCCCTCCTGATGCATGTCCGTGGAATCCAGCACATACCCCGGATCCTTGGCCCCCAGATCCATCCAGTGAGCCCGCACACACAGAAAACCCACCAGCTCAGAACCCAGGAACACCGGCGAGAACAACGTCGCGTCATAAGCGTGCGCCGCGTTCCAGTACGGATAGTTCAGCAGCACCACATCACCCGGACGCAGGTTCTCCCGCCCCACGTACTCCACCCCCTTGCGCAGGGAGAAGTCGTTGGCGCCGAGGAAGAAGGTGAGCCCGGTGGCCTCGGCGATCAGCCGCAGGTCCGCGTCGTACATCGACATGCCGAAGTCGTGGACCTCGTAGATGACCGGGTTGAACGACGTACGGATCAGCGTGGCCCGCATCTCCTCCGCCGCGGCGAGCAGGTAGCTGCGCACCACCTCGGCGGTCGCCCCGTCAAGGGTCTCGCCCGGTTGCTCGGTCACGATGCCACCTCCACAAGCCTGACCAGCAGGTAACCGTGCTCGTCGACCTCGACCCGCTGCCCCGAGGGGACCACGGTGGTCGAGGTGCCCTCGTCGACGAGGGCGGGTCCGTCGAACGCGTCGCCCGGCTCCAGCAGCGCGCGGTCGTAGACGGCGAACGACGCCGTGGCCCGGGTGCCGAAGTCGTAGGCGTCCCTGCGGGCGAACAGTGCCCGGCCCGCGTCGCCGTCGCCCGGCGGGCGCACCACCAACTCCGGCCGGTCGGTGCGGCCGATGCCGCGCACCCGCAGGTTGAGGATCTGCAGCCGGTTGTCCATGGCATGGCCGTAGCGCGCCACGTGGGTCTCCTCGAACGCCCGCCTGATCGCGTCCCGGTCGAGGTCGCGGCCCGCGGTGACAATGAGCGAGTGCTCCTGCCCCAGGTAGCGCAGCTCGAACTGGCGCTCAAGGACCATGCGCCCGGCCGCGACCCGCTGCGCCTCCAGGGAGTCGACGGCCTCGGCCTCGATGCCCTTGAAGATCGTCTCCAGCTCGTCGAGGTCCGCGTCGTCCAGGGTGGCCATCACCGTGCGGGAGAAGTCGTCGACGATGTCGGCGCTGAGCATGCCCCAGGCGGAGAACCCGGACGGCGCGAACGGCACGATGACCTCGCCGATGCCCATCTCCGCCGCGAGCAGCGGGGCGAGCAGCGGTCCGGCCCCGCCGAACGCGAGCAGCGAGAAGCCCCGGGGGTCGTGCCCCCGCTCGACGGTGATCTGCCGGACCGCGCCGACGGTCTTGGCCAGCAGCACGTCGAAGACGCCCGCCGCGGCGGCCTCCGTGCTCAGCCCCAGGGGCCGGGCCACCTGCTCGTCGAGCGCCGCGCGAGCGGCGTCGGCGTGCAGGTCCATGGTCCCGGCCAGGAAACGGCCCGGGTCCACGTAGCCGAGGACCACCGCCGCGTCGGTGACAGTGGGGCGGGTGCCGCCCCGGCCGTAACACACCGGGCCGGGGTCGGCACCCGCACTGTGCGGACCCACCTTGAGCAATCCCCTCTCCAACCACGCGATCGAGCCCCCTCCGGCCCCTATCGTGCGGATGTCGTAAGTGGGGATCAGCAGCGGGAAGTGCTCCAGCTGCGCCTCGTAGGCGGCCACCGGGGACCCGTGCTCGATCACGCACGCGTCCAGCGAGGTGCCGCCGATGTCGAAGGTGAGCAGGTCCCGGCGGCCGAGGGCGGCGGCGAGGTGCGCCGCGCCGACGATGCCGCCCGCCGGGCCCGACAGCACCGTGTGCGTCGGGGAGGTCTTGGCCACGGAGGACGTCATGGAACCGCCGCCGGACCTCATGATCAGGAACTGCCCGCCGAACCCGCGCTCGGCCAGCCCGTGCTCCAGCCTGTCGACGTACCTCTCGAAGATCGGCCGGATGTAGGCGTCGAGGACCGTCGTGCTGGTCCGCTCGTACTCGCGGTACTCCCTGACGATGTCGGTGGAGAGCGAGACCGTCACGTCCGGGTACGCCTCGCGGATGATCCGGGCGGCCTGGCGCTCGTGGGAGGGGTCGAGGAAGGAGTGCAGGAAGCAGACGGCGATCGACACCACGCCCTCCTCCTCGACCAGGACCCGGGCCGCCTCCCTGACCCCCTCGGCGTCGAGCTCCTCGACCACGCGGCCCCGGTGGTCGAGCCGTCCCCGCACCCCCGCGGTGTGACGGCGCCGCACGAGGCTCTCGGGGCGCTCGTACTGGAAGTCGTACATGTGGTCGGCGGGCACGTTGCCCCGGCCGATCAGGAAGATGTCGCGGAAGCCGTCGTTGGTGATGATCCCCGTCGGCTCACCGCGCCGTTCCAGGACCGCGTTGAGGCCCAGGGTGGTGCCGTGGATGAACAGCTCCACCTCCGACAGGTCGGTACCGAGCGCGGTGACCGCGTCGAGCACGCCCTCCCAGGGGCGGGCCGGGGTGGTCGAGGCCTTCCTGAAACGCACCTCATTAGTGCGGGTGTTCAGCTCCATCGCGTCGACGAAGGTGCCGCCGATGTCGACGGCCAGACGGATGTGCTTCGGGTCGGGCATTGAGGGTGTCACCTTTCGATCAGCGCGGGGATCTCGGCGGCGCGGTGGCAGGCGACCAGGCTCGCGTCGTACGGGCGGAGCTCCTGCTCCTGCTCTCCGCATTCGTCTGTCGCGAAGGGGCAGCGCGGCGCGAGGGCGCAGCCCCCGGCGGCGTCCGCCTCCTCCAGATCCTTGGTCAACTCGACCTGCGGGCCGCCGTAACCGGCGCCGAGGCTGGGGGCACTGGACAGCAGCGCCCTGGTGTAGGGGTGCCCGGGGTTGCCGAAGACCTCTTCCACCGGCCCCTCCTCGACGATCCGTCCCAGGTAGAGCACCACGACGCGGTCGCAGAACCCCCGCACGGTGGCCAGGTCGTGGGAGATGAAGACCGAGCCACGCGAGCTGTCGCCGCTCACCTCGGCGATCACCTTCAGGATCTGCGCCTGTACCGTGACGTCAAGCGCCGAGGTCGGCTCATCGAAGACGATCAGGTCGGGTTCGCCGACGAGCGCGCGGGCGATGCCGACGCGCTGCGCCTGCCCGCCGGACAGTTCGTGCGGGCGCCGCTCCAGGATCGACGGGTCCAGTTCCATCCGCTCCAGGGCGCGGGCGACGCGCGAGGCGCGCTCCGCGGCGGGCACCCCGGCGGCGCGCAGCGGCTCGCCGATCGCGTCCTGCACGGTCCGCCGGGGACTGAGCGACCCGATCGGGTCCTGGAAGACCAGCTGGGCGCGGGTACGCAGCCGGCGCAGCCGGGCGCCGCGCAGCTCGGACAGGGCGTGACCGGCCACCTCGACCCTGCCCCGCGAGGGCTGCACCAGGCCGAGCATCAGCCTGGCCAGGGTGCTCTTACCGCAGCCGCTCTCCCCGACGACGCCCAGCCGCTCGCCCGCGGCGACGCTGAGGCTGACCCCGCGCAGCGCGTGGTGCCCCCCGCCGCCGAAGCGGCTGCGGTAGACGACGTGTGCGTCCTCGATGCGCAGCACGCTCTCCCGCGCACCGGGCGAGGTGGCCGTACCGGCGGACGGGGCCGTTCCCGCGGGCGGGGTCTCCGCGGGGACCGGCGGCTCGGCGGGGTCGTCGAGTGGGCCCGAGCGGGGGTGGAAGCAGGCGGCGCTCCAGTCCATGGCCAGGGGCCCGGCGACGGGCAGGTCCGCCGTGCACAGCTGTGTCGCGTGCGCGCAGCGCGGCGCGAACGGGCAGGATGACGGCGCCTCGGTCAGCAGCGGCATCGCGCCGGGGGTCGCGGTCACCGGGCGCCCGTCGATGTCGGGCACCGAGCGCAGCAGCGCCCGCGTGTAGGGGTGGGCGGGCTCGTGGAGCACCTGCGGGCCTGGGCCGCTCTCCACCACCGTCCCCGCGTACAGCACCACGACGCGGTCGCAGACCTCCGCGATCGACGCCAGGTCGTGGGAGATCAGCAGCACACCGCGCCGCTCCGCGTTCGCGGCGAGCCGGAACCGGTTGAGGATCTCCCTGGTGAGCGTGACGTCCAGCCCGGTGGTGGGCTCGTCGGCGATCAGCAGGCCGGGCGCGCACCCGGTGGCCAGCGAGATCATGACGCGCTGCGCCATGCCGCCGGAGAGCTCGTGCGGGTAGGCGTCCAGGCGGCGCCTCGGGCTGCGGATGCCGACCGACTCGAACAGCTCGGCGGCGACCTCCCTGGCCGGAGCCGGGGCCAGCGACCGGTGGGTGACCAGCCGGTCGACGAGCTGGCGGCCGACGGTACGGGTGGGGCTGAGCGCGCCGCGCGGGTTCTGGAAGCAGATCGCGGCGCCGTGCCCGCGGAAGGCCTCCAGCTCGGCGGCGTCCATCGTCAGCACGTCGGCGCCGTCGAACATGACCCGTCCGGTCGTCTGGGAGCCGCCGGGCAGCAGGCCCACGATCGAGCGGGCCACCATGCTCTTGCCGCCGCCGCTCTCACCGACCAGGCCGACCACCTCGCCCGGCTCGACGCTCAGGTTCACCCCGCTCAGCGCGGCGACCCGGCGTCCCGGCCGCCGGATCACGACGGAGAGGTCCTCGATCGACAGGAGTGTCATCGTCTGTCACCTCCTTGTGGAGTCGGCGCGTTCCTGCAGGCCCTCACCGAGGAGGCTGAAGCCCAGGACGCAGATCAGCAGGAAGAGGCCGGGCGGGACCGAGGTCCACCACCGGCCCGCGACGACGTCACCGGAACCGAGGCTGATCATGGCGCCCCACTCCGCGGTGGGCAGCGGCACGCCGAGTCCCAGGAAGGACAGCCCGGCCAGGGTGAGCATGGCCCAGCCGCAGTTCAGCGGGGCGATGACCCGCACCGGCGTCAGGCTGTTGGGCAGTACGTGCCGCCAGAGCACCCCCCAGAAGGAGGAGCCGGAGGTGCGGGACGCCTCCACGAAGGGCAGCTCCCTGATGGAGCGCACCTCGGCGCGGACCAGCCGGGCGTAGGCGGGTGCGTTCACCAGGGCGATGACCGCGATCAGGTTCGCCGTGCCGCCACCGAGCAGCGCGGCCACCGCCAGGGCCAGGATGAAGGTGGGGAACGCCTGGAAGACGTCGAGCACCCGCATCAGCACGTCGTCGGCCCAGCCTCCCCGGTATCCGGCGACCAGGCCGACGAGGCTGCCCGCGACCACGGCCAGGGCGACCGCGGCGACGGCGATGCCGACGTCGAGCCGGGCGGCGTGCAGGACCCGGCTCCACACGTCCATGCCGTTGAGGTCGGTGCCCAGCAGGTGCGCGCCGCCCGGCGGGGCGAGGGAGGCGAGGGGGTCGATCTCCTCGGGACCCCAGGAGCTCAGCAGCGGCGCGAACAGGACGGCCACCGCGACCACGGCCAGGATGGCGGAGCCCACCGTGATCAGGGACGACGCGAAGCGACGGTCCGCGCCCGCCTCCCGGGCTCGTGGCGCTGCGGCCATCAGATCCTCACTCTCGGGTCGAGGATCGCGTGGACCACGTCGGCGATGAGGAAGACCACCACGTAGAACAGCGCGATCACGAGCACCGACGCCTGAACCACCGGGTAGTCCCGGTAGAGCAGGCCGCGCAGCGCCCACTGCCCGAAGCCCTGCCAGGAGAAGACGTACTCCACGAGGACCGTCGAGCCGATGGAGAAGCCGAACACCAGGGCCGCCAGCGCGGGAAGCCGCACCAGCGTGGCCCGCACCAGGTAGCCGCGGAGCAGCAGCCGGTCCTTCAGGCCGTGCGCGGCGGCGGCCGTGTACGCCTCGGAGGCCAGTACCTCGAGCGCGGAGGCCCGGACGCTGCGCAGCAGTGGCGCGACGATGACGATGACCAGCGTGGCCACCGGCAGCGCGAGGTGCTCCAGTGCGGAGACGAACGCTGGGCCGTTGGCGGTCAGCGCCGCGTCGAGCAGGTCGGCACCGGTGATCAGGTTCAGCTCGGTGTCGGGATCCACCCGGCCGCTGGGTGCCGGGAACCAGCCCAGCACGCTGTAGCCCACCAGGACCAGCACCAGGCCGAGCCAGAACTCCGGTACCGAGTTGCCGATGAGCGCCGCGACACGGACCGTGTGGTCGCCGAACCGGCCCGCGTGCCTGGCCGACCAGATGCCGAGCACCACCGCCAGCACCAGCGCCACGGCCAGCGCGATCACCACGAGTTCCATGGTCGGCCCCACCCGCAGGGCCATCTCCGAGCCCACCGGGGCACCGCTCTGGATGGAGGTGCCGAAGTCACCGGTGAACAGTCCCCCGACGTAGTCGAGGAACTGCTGCCACAGGGGCCGGTCCAGCCCGAACCTGGCCCGCGCCGCGGCGGCGTCCGCCTCCGTGGCGTTGGGGCCGAGGATGGTACGGATCGGGTCACCCGGCAGGACCCTGACGAGCAGGAAGGTCAGCACGACCACCCCGAGGAGCACCGGGACGAGCTGGAACAGCCGCCTGAGGACGAACCGGAGGATACGCATGGATCAGGAGGAGGTGCTCAGGTAGCGCAGCCGGGCCAGGCCGTCCATCGGCTGGACCCATCCCGCCACCTCTTCCCGGACGGGGAGGTTGAAGTTGGGCTGGCAGATGACGACCCATGGCACGTCCTCGGCCAGGATCTCCTGCACGCGCTGCCAGAGCTTGGCACGCTCGGCCGCGTCGACGACGGTGTGGGACTCCTCGAAGATCTTCTCGACCTCGGAGTTGACGTAGTTGGAGTAGTTGAGGCTGGCGCCCTTGGTGAAGCTGGTGCCGAGCATGTACTCCACGTCGTTGACCCAGAGCTGGCCCAGGGTGATCTGCAGGGGGATGTTCTTCTTCGCCCTGCGCTCGCCGAGCGTGGCGGGGTCGAGCGGGGTGAGCTTCAGCTCGATGCCGGCCTTCCTGGCCTCGCTCTGCACGAGCACGGCGATCTGCTGCTGCTCCTCGCTGTCGGTCTGGAAGACCAGCTCGGAGGTGATCGAGGTCTTGCCCGCCGCGGCCAGCGCCTCCTTGGCCTTGGCGACGTCGTAGGCGTAGGGGTAGCCGGTCTCGGAGTAGCCGGGCATGTCCAGCGGGACGACGCTCTTGGCCGCCCGTGCGTCGCCACCGTAGACGTTGGCGATGATCTGCTCGTACGGCACCGCGTGGGCGAGCGCCCTGCGCACCGCGGGGTCGTCGAAGGGGGCGGTGGTCACCGACATCTGGATGGCGAGCTGGTTGTTGCTCGGCGCGGAGATGACCTTGATGCCCTTCGTGGACTTGAGGTCCTTGATGTCGCGCTGGCCGATGCCGAAGGCGACGTCGATGTCGCCGTTCTGCAGTTGCAGGCGCTGGTTGGAGGCCGCGGGCACCACGCTCAGCCTGATCTCGGAGCTCTTGGCGCCGTCGGTGCCCGGGTAGCCGGCGTTGGCGGTGAGCACGATCTCCTGGCCCTGGACCGCCTTCTCCACGTTGAAGTAGCCGCCGGTCGGGGGGTTCTTGGCGAACCACTCCTTGGCCCAGGGGTCGGCGTCGGTGGCGTGCTTCTTCGCCTCCTCGGAGTCGAAGACGTACAGCGAGATGGCCTGGATCTGCCGGGTCAGCGCACTGGGGAAGGCCTGGGTGAACGTCACCGTGTAGTCGTCGACCACCTCGATCTGGTCGGCCTTGGTGAGCCCGATCAGCCGGTAGACGCCGGCCACGTTGGCCTTCGCGGCGAACGCGCGGTCCTTGGACCACTTGACGTCCTTGGCGGTCATCTCGTTGCCGCTGGCGAACTTGACGCCCTTGCGCAGCTTGAGGGTCCAGACCTTGTTGTCGGCGTCGGGCTCGAAGGACTCGGCGAAGGTGGGGGCGATGGCCTCGGTGTCGAGGATCTGGCCGTCGCCGACCGAGGTGACCCCGTAGTCGACCATGTAGGGGAAGACGTTCTTGTAGAGCATCAGGGCGGTCAGGTCGAACCCGACGAAGTCCTGGTCCCAGCTGCTCAGGTAGCTGCTCACCGCGATCCGCAGCTTCGAGGCGCCCGGGGCCCCGCCGGGGGCGGTGCTCGCCGCGGGCGCGGTGGATCCGCCGCCCCCCGTGGTGCCGGCGGCGCATCCGGTCGCCAGGAGGAGGGCGACCCCGCTGCCGAGCTGCAGGACCGAGCGGCGGGACAGCGCCGGGGATCCCGGACCGTTGGGACGAGAGAAGCCGGGCACGGCAGTCCTCCAGGGGGCCACAGGGGATAGGCCGCGAGGGAGACGGTCCACCCGACCTACATGTGGCATTTGTTCTATCAGACCTGAGTTTGGTGAACAAGTGACCAATGTCTGTTCACGAACGAGGCCAATGCCCAGAGAAGCACCAGGACAGCATAAAGATCATGCCCAACAGTCATGTTCACTGAATTTCACAAGACTGTCGCCCATATGTGACCGGCACCCCGTACCGTATCGGCAGAATCGTCTCCGCCCGGCAGACCGACCCGCCCCGAAGCGACGACAGGACCACTTTCCGCCTGACACCTCGACCAGCGGAAAAGATCTTAGTGCGGTACCACCGTGTCACCATGGCCGCGAAGGAAACCATCGGCGTGACCGTCGATCACGATCTGCTCGATCACGCCAGGCGGCGGGTCGGCACCGGCTCACCGTCCGCCTAGGTCGACGAGGCCCTCACCCTGGAAGTCCGGCGGGAGCGCCGGCGCCGCGCACTCTGGAACACGAAGGCCGCTGACGCCGACCCCGATCGCGTGGCCCGCATGATGGCCCATGTCGAGAGCCAGGGCGAGCGCGACCGGTGACCGGCCCCACCTTCCGGACACGAGCCTCCTGACGGACAGCCCTGTCGCTCTCCTGCGACACCAAAGCCCCCAGGTCTGCCCGGCGGCCTCGGCCACCCTCCCGGCACTCACCCGGTGCGCATTTTTTGGGCGAATTTAAGCGCATTTGTATGGAAATAAAGCATTTGACCGCCTATGGCTTGACAGTTAGTCCCCACGGGCATGACTACGTGGGTGAAGACTGAGCCGGTCCATGGGCGGCTGGCCGATCATCTGTCGATCGGGATCCTCACCTCCGCCTTCCCCGTACCGCTCCTCGACGAGGTCGTGCTGGCCAGCGGCTGCGCCGACCAGCGGCGGCGGGCACTGCCCGCCCGCCTGACGATCTACTACGTGCTGGCCCTGTGCATGTTCCCGGACCGGAACTACGACGAGATCATGCGCCTGCTGCTGAACGGCCTGTCGTGGCGTTCGCACTGGGCCAGGAGCTGGGAGCCGCCCAGTGTGTCGGCGATCAGCCGGGCCCGCACGCGGCTCGGCGCGGAGCCGCTGCGGGTGCTGTTCCGCCGGGTGGCCGGGCCGCTGCCGGAGCCCGGGACCGCCGGGTCGCGGCTGGCCGGACTGCGGCCGGTGTCGCTGGACGGCACCGCGCTGACCATCCCCGAGACCCGCGACAACGCGGCGTTCGGCTACCCGGACGAGAGTGCCCGCCTGCCGTGCGTACGGGTGGTGGCCGTGGTCGACGGCGGGACGCACGCGCTGATCGACGCGACCATCGGCGGTTCGGGGGCGGACCGGCAGGCGCTCGCGCCGAGGCTGCTGCGCCGTCTGGAGCCCGGCGTGCTGCTGCTCGCCGGCCCGGGGGCCAGAGGGGCCGAGCTGTGGCGGCAGGCGGCGGGGACCGGCACGCACCTGCTGTGGCGGACCGGCGGAGCGGGCGGGTTCCCCGTGGCGCGCCGCCTCGGCGACGGGTCGTTCCTGTCCAGGCCTCCCGGCTGGGCGGACACCTTGCTGCGGGTCATCCCGCTGCCCGGTACGGAACGACTGATCACCACGCTGCTCGACCCGGGAAGGGCCCCGGCGCCGGAGCTGGTGGCGTGGTACGCGGAGCGCTGGGTCATGGACCGCGCGCTGGCCTGGCTGCGATCCGACCGGAGCGGCGCGGTGCTCGCGCTGCGCTCCCGGACCCCCGAGACGGTGGCCCAGGAGATCTGGGCGCTGCTCTGCGTCTACCAGGCGGTACGGGCCCTGACCTGCCGGGGAACCGATCGCGCGCGGGGGTGGCCCGCCTCCCGGGTGCGTACCGGAAGGCGGACCGAGGGTGTGTCGGGAGCGGGATCGCTCGGGATCGCCTAGGGGGTGGTGAGGTACAGCTTCTGGTCGAAGACACCGGAGTCGGCGACGGTCTCTCCCATGAGCTGGAAGGTGGCGGTGTAGTTGGCCGTGCCGGGGCACAGGATGCTGCCGCTGTCCTTGGTGAGGGCGTAGTTGGTGGCCTTGGCCTGGGCCTGGGCGATCGCCGTGTTCGGACGGCCGGCGTTGTCGGGGTTGTAGGTGTCCAGAGCGATGCTGTTACCGGCGCCGGAGCCCCGGTAGACGCAGCTGATGGTGCCGAACCAGCCGGTGGACACCGAGGAGACCTTGAGGCCCTGCAGGGTCACGATGCCGTCGCGCCCGGGGGTCACCTTGTTGTAGACGACGCTGCCGCCGTTCCAGGGGAGCCCTACCGGGGACACGGTGGAGGAGCCCCCGGCACTGTTCGGGCACGCCGGGCCGGGACTGTTGCTGAAGTTGAAGACCGAGACGTTCAGCGCGGTGCCGTCCGACTGGACCGTCCCGTCGATGGCGCCCGTGTTGCAGGTGGCGGTGGCGAGTGTGGTCGAGACCGACACCGGCGCGATGAGCGTGGCCCGGATCTTGCCCGAATAGGCGGCGCCCAGAGCGGTGTCCCGGTGGATCGTGGTGCCGGCCGCCGAGGCGGGAAGCGGGGCGAGAACGAGTGCCGTCATGGCGACGGCGGCGGCGGCGAGGTTTCGGATACGTTTCATCGGCCACTCCCTTGTAATGTGCTGGACATCGTGAGGGTAGATAGCCGCATATTCACCGTCAATATCAATCACCTAAACACCGCAATCGGACTTCGATATCACCTCCTAAGTCAATTGACGCATTGTTGACATAAGCGCTTCGCCATTGAATGAATCGACCGGCGAGTCGGCCGGGATTCCCGCGGAGGAAAGCAGTCCGATCGGCCGCCGGACTCCCGCACCGACGCCCGCCCCCTACCTGAGCAGCGCATGAGCCCCCGGACAGCGGAGTCGGCGGGAATTCGGACGCCCAAGCGCTTCTCTCAACCGTTCTCCCGATCAAGCGTGCCGCGACGGCCGGAGACGAAATACCGGGGAAAACGACCCACCCCGCCGGCCGCGCTTGAATCGGACGCCCCGTTTCCCGTTCCCCGCCATTGTCGCCATCCGAAAACAAACGCGACGGCCCCGCGTCTGGAAATGCGCAGTCGCCTACAGTTCCGTCGAGCGTTTTGTGTGTTCGGATGACAAGCGTCGCGGGGCGTGTCTCCGCACGGCGGTACAAGGGCCCCGCCGATCGGCGGGGCCCGTCGGGTCAGAAGCCCTGGGCCAGGCGGTAGTAGGCCTGGTTCCAGCGGATCTCCTTGGCGAACTGGCGGGGGGTGGTGTCGGCGTCGATGACCAGCAGCTCGACGCCGAGCATGTCGGCGAGGTCGGTGAGCTCCTCACTGGTCAGCGCGGACGACAGGACCGTGTGGTGCGGTCCTCCGGCGGTGAGCCACGCCTCGGCGGAGGTGCTCAGGTTCGGGCGGGGCCGCCACACCGCGCGGGCGACGGGCAGGTTGGGCAGCGGCTCGGCCGGGGTGACCACGTCGATCTCGTTGGCCACCAGCCGGAACCGCTCCCCCATGTCCGACAGACCGATCACCACCGCCGGTCCGGGTTCGGCGTCGAAGACCAGCCGGACGGGGTCCTCGCGCCCGCCGATGCCCAGCGGGTGGATCTCGCACGAGGGCACCCCGGCGGCGATCGTCGGGCAGACCTCCAGCATGTGCGCGCCCAGGATGACCTCCTGGCCCGGGGCCAGGTGGTAGGTGTAGTCCTCCATGAAGGAGGTGCCGCCCGTAAGACCGGCCGCCATCGTCTTCAGGGTGCGCAACAGCACCGAGGTCTTCCAGTCGCCCTCCCCGCCGAAGCCGTAGCCGTCGCCCATCAGCCGCTGCACCGCCAGCCCCGGCAACTGCCGCAGGCCCCCGAGGTCCTCGAAGTTGGTGGTGAACGCGCCGAAGCCCCCCTCGGTGAGGAAGTAGCGCAGGCCCAGCTCGATGCGGGCGGCATACCGCAGGGACTCGTGGCGCTCGCCCCCGGCCCGCAGCTCGGGGGCGACCTTGTAGGTGTCCTCGTACTCGGCGACCAGGGTGTCCACCTCGGAGTCCGCCGCCGCGTCGACCACGGCGACCAGGTCGTTGACGCCGTAGGTGTTGACCGAGACGCCGAAGCGCAGCTGCGCCTCCACCTTGTCGCCCTCGGTGACCGCCACGTCGCGCATGTTGTCGCCGAAGCGGGCCAGCCGCAGCGAGCCGACCTCCGCGCGCCCGGCCGCGGCCCGCGCCCACGCGCCGATGCGCGCGGCCACCGCCGGGTCGCTCACGTGCCCGGCGACGGTCTTGCGCGCCACGCCCAGCCGGGACTGGATGTAGCCGAACTCACGGTCGCCGTGGGCCGCCTGGTTGAGGTTCATGAAGTCCATGTCGATGGAGCTCCACGGCAGCGCCACGTTGGCCTGGGTGTGCAGGTGCAGCAGCGGCGTGCGCAGCGCGTCCAGCCCGGCGATCCACATCTTGGCCGGGGAGAAGGTGTGCATCCAGGCGATCACCCCGATGCAGGCGTCCGAGGCGTTCGCCTCCAGGCAGACCCTGCGGATCGACGCGGCGTCGGTGAGCACCGGCTTCCACACCAGCCGGAACGCCAGCGACTCGCCGAGTCGCTCGGCGATCCGCCGGGACTGCCCGGCCACCTGGGCCAGCGTCTCCTCTCCGTACAGGCCCTGGCTTCCGGTGAGGAACCAGATCTCACGCTCGTGGAGGATCAACGCGGACTCCTTTGCCCGTAGACGTTCTGGTAGCGGTCGTACAAACTGTCGACGGCGGGTCGCGGGATCGGCAGCGGGTCGCCCAGCTGGCGGGCCATGTGCACGGTGCGCGCGACGTCCTCGCACATCACCGCGGCCTTGACCGCGGCGCGGGCGTCCGCGCCGATGGTGAAGACACCGTGGTTGCGCATCAGGATCGCCGGGGAGCGGTGTCCCTCCAGGGTGGCGACGATTCCCCTGCCGATGTCGTCCCCGCCGATCAGCGCGAACGGCCCCACCGGGATCTCCCCGCCGAACTCGTCCGCCATGGCCGTCAGCACGCACGGGATCGCCTCGCCCCGCGCCGCCCAGGCGGAGGCGTACGTGGAGTGGGTGTGCACCACCCCGCCGACCCGCGGCATCGCCTGGTAGACGTACGCGTGCGCGGCGGTGTCGCTGGACGGCGACAGCTCGCCCTCGACCGGCTCCCCGTCCAGGTCGCAGACCACCATCGACTCCGGGGCCAGGTCGTCGTACGAGACCCCGGACGGCTTGATGACGAACAGGTCCTCGCCCGGCACCCGCCCCGAGATGTTGCCCGCGGTCCAGGCGACGAGGTTGTAGCGGACCAGCTCGTCGTGGAGCCGGCAGACCGTCTCGCGCAGCTTCCTGACGACGGCGCTCATCCGGCTCCCCCGGTCGTATGGTCCTCTCGCTGGGTCACGCGTCCTCCTTCTCCTCTGATGTGCTCGCCTCGTTACGCAGGGCCCGCAGGCCGTGCAGCATCTCCCCGTCGGCGAAGTGGTCGTGCAGGCGGCGGTAGTCGGCGTACAGCCGGTCGTAGGCGTCGGCGCGCCCCGCGTCGGGCAGGTGGACGGCCTCGGCGCGCCTGCCCATCGCGGCCGCGGCCGCGGTGATGTCCGGGTAGGCCCCGGCGGCGACCGCGGCGTGGATGGCCGCCCCCAGGGCGCATCCCTGCTCCGAGCCGATCACCGAGATCGGGCGGCGCAGCACGTCGGCGTAGACCTGCATCAGGAACCGGTTCTTGATCAGGCCGCCCGCGGCGACGAACTCGGTCACCGGCACCCCGGAGTCCTCGAAGGTCTCCACGATCACGCGGGCGCCGAACGCGGTGGCCTCGATCAGCGCCCGGTAGGTGTCCTCGGGTCTCGTCGCGAGGGTCTGGCCGACGAGTACGGCCGAGAGGTCGTGGTCGACCAGCACCGAGCGGTTGCCGTTGTGCCAGTCGAGTGCCACCAGGCCGTGCTGCCCGACGCTCTGCGCGGCGGCGAGCTCGGTGAGGTACTCGTGCGCGGTGAGCCCGCGCCGTTCGGCCTCCCGCTCGTAGGAGCCGGGCACCGAGGTCTCCACGAACCAGCCGAAGATGTCGCCGACACCCGACTGGCCCGCCTCGTATCCCCACAGTCCTGGCACGATCCCGTCGCGCACCACACCGCACATGCCGGGCACCTCCGCCAGCGTGTCGGAAGGCATGATGTGGCAGGTGGAGGTGCCCATGATGGCGACCATCTGGCCGGGCCGCACGGCGTCGGCGGCGGCGGCCGTGACGTGGGCGTCCACGTTGCCGACCGAGATCGCCACCCCCTCGGGCAGCCCGGTCCAGGCCGCGGCGCGGGCGTCCAGCCGGCCCGCGAGACCGCCGAGGGGCGACAGCTCCTGACCGAGCTTGGCGGTGAAACCGGCGAAGGCCGGGTTGAGCTCGGCCAGGAACTCCGCCGAGGGATAGCCGTCGCCGGTGTGGATGGCCTTGTACCCGGCGGTGCACACGTTGCGGGTCTCCACGCCGGTGAGCTGCCAGACGATCCAGTCGGCGGCCTCGATCCAGCGCTCGGCGCGGCCGTAGACCTCCGGGTCCTCCTCCAGGACCTGCAGGCCCTTGGCGAACGCCCACTCCGCGGAGATCTTCCCGCCGTAGCGGGGCAGCCACGACTCCTTCCTGCGGGCGGCGACGGCGTTGATCCGGTCGGCGTGCGGCTGCGCGGCGTGGTGCTTCCACAGCTTCGGCCACGCGTGCGGGCGCTCCGCGAGCCCGTCGACCTCGCAGAGCGGGGTGCCGTCCGCGGTGGCGGGCAGTACGGTGCAGGCGGTGAAGTCGGTGCCCAGGCCGATGACCCGTGACGGGGAGATCCCGGCCGCCGCCACCGCCCCGGGCACCGCCACGCGCAGCACCTGCCGCCAGTCCTCGGGCGACTGCAACGCCCAGTCGGGACCCAGCCGCACGGCACTGCCGGGCAGCCGTTCCTCGATCACCCGGTGTGCGTACTCGTGCACGGCCGTGCCGACCTCGGCGCCGTCGCTCACCCGCACCACCACGGCGCGGCCGGACAGCGTGCCGAAGTCGACACCGACCACGTAGCGGTCATTGTTAGCGTTCACACAATCTCCAGGACCTCGACGGGGTAGGGCTCCCGCGCGGGAGCCGGGGGTTCAGGTGCGTCGTGCCGCACCGAGGCGTTGCAGCAGGATGAAGGCGAAGAGCAGCAGGCCGATGAAAATCTTGGTCCACCAGGAGCTGAGGGTCCCCTCGAAGCTGATGATCGTCTGGATCAGCCCGAGGACGAGCACGCCGAGCACGGTGCCGAGCAGGTAGCCGTACCCCCCGGTCAGCAGCGTGCCGCCGATCACGACCGCGGCGATCGCGTCCAGCTCCATGCCGACCGCGTGCAGCCCGTAGCCCGACAGCATGTAGAAGGAGAGCAGCACGCCGCCCAGCGCGGAGCAGAATCCGCTGATCGTGTAGACCGCGATCTTCGTCCTGGCCACCGGCAGGCCCATGAGCAGCGCCGACTGCTCGCTGCCGCCGGTCGCGTAGACGTTGCGGCCCAGCCGGGTGTAGTGCAGCACGTACGCCCCGGCGAGGATCACCACGACGGCGACGAGCACGCTCGGCGAGACGAACGCGCCGCCCGGCAGGTCGATCCTGGCCTGGGCGAGGCCGGTGTACGTCGGGTCGGTGATCGAGATCGAGTCGGTGCCGATGGTGTAGCAGAGCCCCCTGGCCAGGAACATGCCGGCCAGCGTCACGATGAAGGGCTGGATGTCGAAGTAGTGGATCACGCAGCCCATGGCGAGGCCGAGCACCGCGCCGACCGCCAGCACCAGCGGGATCACCAGCGCGGGCGGCCAGCCCCCGTCCGTCACCAGGCTCGCCGAGATCATCGTGGCGAGCGCGACCACCGCTCCCACCGACAGGTCGATGCCGCCGGTGAGAATCACGAACGTCATGCCGACCGCCACGACCAGCAGGAACGCGTTGTCTATGAAGACGTTGAGCACCACCTGCCCGGACGCGAAGCCCTCGTAGCGGATACCGCCGGCCACGAACATCGCGAGGAACAGCCCGCCGGTCACCAGGACCGGCAGGTACTTGCGGGGGATCGACCGGTTCGACGAGAGCAGGCCCAGGCTGGTCATGCGGTGACCCTCACCTTCGTGTCGGCGCCCGAGGAGGCGGGTGGAGCGCCGCGTCGTGGGCGGTGGAACACCTTCTCCCTGAAGGTCGGTGACTGCAGCAGGCAGACCAGGGTGACGACGAGCGCCTTGAAGAGCAGTGTCGTCTCCGGCGGCACGCCGATCGAGTAGATCGTGGTGGTCAGCGTCTGGATGATGAGCGCGCCGAGCACGGTGCCGCCGAGCGAGAACCGGCCGCCCGCGAGCGAGGTGCCGCCGATCACGACCGCGAGGATCGCGTCGAGCTCGATCCAGAGCCCGGCGTTGTTGCCGTCGGCGCTGGACACGTTGGAGCTGATCATCAGCCCCGCGATGCCGGCGCACAGGCCGCAGAACGCGTAGACCACGATGATCAGGCCCCGGGAGCGGATCCCCGCCAGGCGGCTGGCCTCGGCGTTCCCGCCGACCGACTCGATGAGCAGGCCGAGGGCGAGGCGCCGGGTGAGGAAGGCGGTCACCGCGAGCACGACCAGCACGAGCAGGATGCAGAAGGGCACGGTGAGCCAGTAGCCGCCGCCCACCAGCTTGTACGGCACGCTGTTGACGGTGATGATCTGGCCGTCGGTGACCAGCTGGGCCAGCCCCCGCCCGGCGACCATCAGGATCAGCGTCGCGATGATCGGCTGGATGCCGATCCCGGCGACCAGGAACCCGTTCCACACCCCCAGCACCAGGGAGAGCGCCAGCGCCAGGCCGATCGCCGCGAGGACGCCGCCCACCGCGTTCTGGTCGTCCAGCTCGCTGATCCGCAGGCAGGCGAGCGCCCCGGAGATGGCCACCATCGATCCCACGGACAGGTCGATGCCGCCGGTGGCGATGACGAGCGTCATGCCGACCGCCACCAGGATCAGCGGCGCGCCGAAGCGGATGATGTCGATGAGGCTGCCGTAGAGGTGGCCGTCCTTCATCTGCACCGACAGGAAGCCGTCGGTGAACGCGACGTTGGTCGCCAGCAGCAGGACGAGAACGAGCACCGGCCACAGCAGGCGGTGCCCGGCAAGACGGTTCATGGGCGGGCTCCGCTGGCGATCGTCTCCATCAGGACGTCGACCGTGAGGTCGTCGTCGTTGGGCAGCTGCGCCACCAGGTGCCGGTCGCGCAGCACGCCGACCCGGTGGCTGAGACGGAGCACCTCCTCCAGCTCGGCGGAGATGAACAGCACGGCCATGCCCCCGTCGGACAGGGAGACGACCAGGCGCTGGATCTCGGCCTTGGCCCCGACGTCGATGCCGCGGGTCGGCTCGTCCAGGATGAGCAGCCGCGGCTCGACGATGAGCCAGCGGGCCAGCAGCACCTTCTGCTGGTTGCCGCCGCTGAGGTTGCGCACGAGCTGTTCGGGGTTGGGAGGGTTGATCCGCAGCGCGCCGATGTACTTCTCCACCAGCTCGTCCTGGCGGCGGCGCGGTATGGGCCTGGCCCAGCCGCGCGCCGCCGCCAGGGCCAGCACGATGTTCTCCCGTACGGTGAGGTCGGCGATCAGGCCCTCGGTCCGCCGGTTCTCCGGGCAGAAGGCGATGCCCCTGGCGGTCGCGGCGCGCGGGGTGCGCAGCGAAACCGGCGTACCGTCGATCGCCACCTCCCCGGTTCCCGCGTGGTCCGCGCCGAAGAGCAGGCGGGCGATCTCGGTGCGGCCGGAGCCGAGCAGCCCGGCCAGGCCCACCACCTCGCCCTGGTGGATGGAGAGCGTGAACGGCCGCACGGCCCCCGCCCTGCCGAGCTCCCTCGCCTCGATGACCACGTCGCCGGTCCGCGCCAGGTCCTTGGGCTTCTCGTCGAGCCGTTCCAGGTCGGCGAGCTCATTGCCGATCATCTTGCCGACCAGCTCGACCTGGCTCAGCTCGGCGGTGAGGTACTCGCCGACCAGCCGGCCGTTGCGCAGGACCGTCATCCGGTCGGCGATCTCGTAGACCTGGTCGAGGAAGTGCGAGACGAACATGATGGCGATCCCCTCGTCCTTGAGCCGCCGCATCACCTCGAACAGCTGCGCGACCTCCCCCGCGTCCAGGCTGGAGGTCGGCTCGTCGAGGATGAGCACGTTCGCGGAGATGTCGACGGCCCGCGCGATCGCCACCATCTGCTGCACGGCCGGCGAGTACGAGGACAGCGGCGCCGAGACGTCCAGGTCGAGGTCGAGCCTGGCGAGCAGCTCGGCCGCGCGCCGGCGCGTCTCACCCCACCGGATGCGGCCGAAGCGGCGCGGCTCGCGCCCGATGAAGATATTCTCGGCCACCGAGAGGTTCGCGCAGAGGTTGAGCTCCTGGTAGACCGTGCTGATCCCGGCCCGCTGCGCCGCCAGGGGCCCGGCGAAGGCGACCGGCGCGCCGGCCAGCTCGATCTCGCCCGCGTCGACGTCGTACACGCCGGTGAGCACCTTGATGAGCGTCGACTTCCCCGCGCCGTTCTCTCCCATCAGCGCGTGCACCTCCCCCGGCAGGAGTCTGAAGTCCACGCCGGTCAGCGCCTTGACGCCGGGGAACTCCTTGCTGATCCCGATCATCCGCAGGATCGGGTCGGGTGCGGCCATGCGACTCCCTTTCCTCCCAGGAGACGGGCCGCCCGCGAGGCGGTCCGCCGGGTCAGTTGCGGCGGGTGGGCGGCGCCGTTCCGGCCCGCTCCCGCGTGAGGATCGTCTTCGTACGGGCCGGCATCCGCCGTCCCGCCGCGACCTGCTCGACCGGGTCCGCCGGCCTGGCGCCCGGTGTCGGTCGGGTTCGCTGGGACTCGCCTGGCCGTTAACGCTAACATCAACGGGCGGGCTTGTTCGCGTCACGCGTGGACCGGTGCGCTGCTGGCCCTGGCCACGAACCTCGGCGGAACGACGTGCCGCTCGTGGGACCATTCCGCGCCCGCCTCCATCTGCCTGAGCAGCAGTTCGATGCTCCATCTCCCGACCGCCCCGAAGTCCTGCCTGACCGTGGTGAGCGGCGGGGTGAAGAACTCCGACTCCGGGATGTCGTCGAACCCCACGACGCTGATCTGCTCGGGCACCCGCACTCCCCGCTCGGCGAAGGCGCGCAGCGCACCGAGCGCCATCTGGTCGTTGGCGACGAACACCGCGGTGACACCCGGCACCGCCGCCAGGCGCAGACCCGCCTGGTAGCCGGAGCGCGGGCTCCAGTCACCGGGCAGCGGTTCGGGGATCGGACGGCCCGCGGAGACCAGCACGTCACGCCAGCCCTCGATCCGCCCCTCGACCTCCAGCCAGTCCGGCGGGCCGCCGATGTGCCAGACGGTCTCGTGGCCGAGGTCGAGCAGGTGCCTGGTGGCCAGCCGGGCACCGTGGACCTGGTCGACGCTGACCACCGACACGTCGCCGGAGTGGCCGCCCTCGACGGCCACCACGGGGATGTCGGTGGGCACGTCGGCCAGCGCGGGGGCGGCCGAGCGCTGCGGCGCGACCACCACGATGCCGTCGACGCCCTGCTCGGCCAGGTAGCCGAGCGCGTCGCGCACCCCAGCGGTGTCGATGGTCTTGAGGCTGACCATGCTGACGAAGTAACCCGCCGACCTGGCGGCCTGCTCGATGCCGTACACGGTGCTCGCCGGCCCGTACAGGGTCGTGTCGAAGCTGACCACGCCGAGGGTGCGGGTATGCCTCGTGACCAGGGCGCGGGCCACCATGTTGCGCCGGTAACCGAGCTCGTGGATCGCCGCCAGCACCCGGGCGCGGGTCTCGGCACGGACGTTGGGGTGATCGTTGAGCACGCGCGAGACCGTCTGGTGCGACACGCCGGCCTTCGTGGCGACATCCGCCATCACCGGCGGGCGGCGCTCGTGGCTCGGGCTCACGGTCGGCTCCTTCTGGTGGCTTGGCACAGACTGTGAGCGCTAACAACACCTCGCGTCAAGCACCCGCCACATTGCAGTCCGGTTACACGGGAACCATTCGTTAACGCCTACTTGACGGCACCGTCATCACGCCCTTAACTGTCCCATACCCCTTTGTTAGCGCTCACATCTCCGCCGGGAAGGTCTTCATGACGCGAGGACTCCTGACCGCCCGGAGGTTGACAGCCGGCCGACTCAGGCATTTCATGTCTCGTCACACAGCCGGCCGGATCTCCGCGGAGTCCCGCGCCGTCGTTGTGAACGCTCACAAAACGCCCGCGGACCTGCTCATGGACGGTGGAGCGAGCCGGGTCACGGCTCGCTCCCGCACCGCCGCGGGCACGGCCCCGAAGGAACGCGCCCCGGTGGCGGCACGCGCCGCCCGCTCCCGGGACGCGCCGCCTCCCACCTCTCCCGCGGCCCTCCCCCGGCCAGGACCCCGGACCCCCACACTGGAGGTATTCGATGAAGTTCGCGAAGCTGGTCACCTTCTCGGTGAGCCTGGCTCTCGCCATGGGAGTGACGGCCTGTGGCTCAAGCGTCAAGACCGTCGACCAGGGCGCGTCGGAGGCCGCCTCCGCGGCGCCCGCCGACACCCTGGTCGGCGTCACGATGCCGACCAAGTCCTCCGAGCGCTGGATCCACGACGGTGACAACGTCAAGAGCGCCCTGGAGAAGCTGGGCTACCAGGTCGACCTGCAGTACGCGGAGAACGACATCCCCACGCAGGTCAACCAGATCGAGAACCAGATCACCAAGGGCGCCAAGCTGCTGATCATCGCCTCGATCGACGGCACCGCCATCACCACGCAGCTCCAGCAGGCGGCCGACAAGAAGATCCCGGTGATCGCCTACGACCGGCTCATCCGCAACTCGCCGAACGTCGACTACTACGCCACCTTCGACAACTTCAAGGTGGGCGTGCAGCAGGCGACCTCGCTCCTGGTCGGCCTGAAGCTGAAGAAGGAGGACGGCTCCGACGGCGACGCCAAGGGCCCGTTCAACATCGAGATCTTCGCCGGCTCGCCGGACGACAACAACGCCACCTTCTTCTACAACGGCGCGATGGAGACCCTGAAGCCGTACATCGACTCCGGCACCCTGGTCGTCAAGAGCGGCCAGACCGACTTCAAGACCGTCGCGATCCTGCGCTGGGACCCGGCCACCGCGCAGAAGCGGATGGAGGACCTGATCACCAAGTCCTACTCCGGCGACACCTTGGTCGACGGCGTGCTCTCCCCGTACGACGGTCTGTCCATCGGCATCCTGTCGGCGCTGAAGAGCAGCGGCTACGGCACCGCCGGCCAGCCGTACCCGATCGTGACCGGCCAGGACGGCGAGGTCGCCTCGGTCAAGTCGATCATCGCGGGTGAGCAGTACGCGACGATCTACAAGGACACCCGCGAGCTGGCCGCCGTCACCGTCGAGATGGCCGACGCGGTGCTCAAGGGCGGCAAGCCCGAGGTGAACAACACCGAGGACTACGACAACGGCAACAAGGTCGTCCCGTCCAACCTGCTGGAGCCCGTGATCGTCTACAAGGACAACTACAAGAAGGTCCTCGTCGACTCCGGCTACTACACCGAAGACCAGCTCAAGTAGGAGCACCGGTGCCACCCCCGCGGGCGTCCGCGGGGGTGGCGGGGCTCCCGGAGGACGCCGAGGAGGCGGGCGGCATGACCGACGACATACTCCGGATGCGCGGGATCACCAAGACGTTCCCGGGCGTCAAGGCCCTGCAGGACGTCAACCTGGCGGTACGCAGGGGCGAGATACACGCGATCTGCGGGGAGAACGGCGCCGGGAAGTCGACGCTGATGAAGGTCCTGTCCGGCGTGTACCCACACGGTTCGTACGACGGCGAGATCTTCTTCGACGGCGAGCCGTGCCGCTTCTCCGACATCAGGGACAGCGAGAAACACGGCATCGTGATCATTCACCAGGAGCTGGCGCTCAGCCCGTACCTGTCGATCGCCGAGAACATCTTCCTCGGCAACGAGCGGACCAGCCGCGGCCTGATCGACTGGAACCGGACCAACGCCGAGGCCGCCGAGCTGCTGGAGCGGGTCGGGCTGCGCGAGAACCCGGTGACGCGCTCGATGGACATCGGGGTCGGCAAGCAGCAGCTGGTGGAGATCGCCAAAGCGCTGTCCAAGCAGGTCAGGCTGCTCATCCTCGACGAGCCGACCGCCTCGCTCAACGACGAGGACTCGGCGCACCTGCTCGACCTGCTGCGCGGGCTGCGCGAGGAGGGCATCACCTCGGTGATCATCTCGCACAAGCTGAACGAGATCCAGGCCATCGCCGACTCCACCACGATCCTGCGTGACGGCCGGACGATCGAGACCCTGGACATGCGGGGCGACCAGGTCACCGAGGAGCGCATCATCGCCGGCATGGTGGGCCGCGACCTCGAACACCGCTTCCCGCCGCACGAGCCGAAGATCGGTGAGGAGGCGCTGCGGATCGAGGACTGGACGGTGCACAGCCCCAGCCAGCACGACCGCGTCGTCGTCTCCGGCGCCAACCTGACGCTGCGCCGCGGCGAGATCGTCGGCCTGGCCGGCCTGATGGGCGCCGGCCGCACCGAGCTGGCGATGAGCGTGTTCGGCCGGAGTTACGGGGTCGGCATCTCCGGCCGCGTCTACAAGAACGGCCGGGAGATCCAGCTCCGCACGGTCGGCGAGGCGATCGGCCACGGGCTCGCGTACGCCACCGAGGACCGCAAGCGGTACGGCCTCAACCTGATCGACGACATCAAGCGGAACGTGTCGGCCGCCGCGCTGGGGAAACTGGCCAGGCGCGGCTGGGTCGACGACAACAGGGAGTACCAGGTCGCCGACGGCTTCCGGGAGAGCATGAACATCAAGGCTCCCAGCGTGCTGTCGGTCACCGGGAAGCTCAGCGGCGGCAACCAGCAGAAGGTGGTGCTGTCGAAGTGGATCTTCACCGACGCCGACGTGCTGATCCTCGACGAGCCCACCCGCGGCATCGACGTGGGCGCCAAGTACGAGATCTACTCGATCATCAACCGGCTCGCCGACCAGGGCAAGGCCATCCTGGTCATCTCCTCGGAGCTCCCCGAGTTGCTCGGCGTCTGCGACCGCATCTACGCCATGTCCGCCGGCCGCATCACCGGTGAGGTCCCCCGGGCCGAGGCCACCCCGGAACGGCTCATGCAGCTCATGACCAAGGAAAAGGAGTAAGGGCACGATGGAGGTCCCGACCCGTGAGACAGCGCCACCGAGCGGCGGCCTTCCGGTGGTCCCCGCGAAGACGCCCGCCGGCCGCCTCTCCGTCAACCTGCGGCAGAGCGGCATCTACATCGCCTTCGCGCTGATCATCGTGCTGTTCTCCATCCTGACCGGCGGAGAGCTGCTCAGCCCGCAGAACATCTCCAACATCATGGTGCAGAACTCCTACGTTCTGATCCTGGCCATCGGCATGATCCTGATCATCATCGCCGGTCACATCGACCTCTCCGTGGGCTCGGTGGTGGGACTCACCGGCGCGATCGCGGCGGTGCTGATGGTCGACATGGACGTGGCCTGGCCGCTGGCGATCCTGATCACGCTGGTCGCGGGTGCGCTGATCGGGGCCTGGCAGGGCTACTGGATCGCCTACTTCGGCATACCGGCGTTCATCGTGACCCTGGCCGGCATGCTGGTCTTCAGGGCGCTGACCCTGACCGTGCTCGGCAACCAGGGCATCGGCCCCTTCCCCGACGAGGTGCGGACCCTCGCCAACGGCTTCGTGCCCGGTTTCTTCGGCAACGTCCCCCTCGGCCTGCTCGGCGGCGCCGACCTGCTGACGCTGCTCGTCGGCCTGGCCGCGGTGGCCGGGATCGCCGGCACCCAGTGGCGGGCCCGCCAGGCACGGCTCGGCTACCGGCAGAAGGTCGACGCGCTGCCCCTGTTCCTGCTGAAGATCGGCGCCGCCGCCGCGGTGGTGATGGTGGTCATCGTGCAGCTCGCCAGGTTCAAGAACCTGCCCTGGGTGCTGGTGCTGCTGGCGATCCTGGTGCTGGGCTACACGCTGCTGACCAACCGCGCGGTCTTCGGCCGCCACATCTACGCCATCGGCGGCAACCTGAACGCCGCGAGCCTGTCCGGCATCAAGGTGAAGTCCGTCACGTTCTGGATCTTCGTCAACATGGGGGTGCTCGCCGCGCTCGCCGGGATCATCTTCGCCGGGCGGCTGAACCAGGCCGGCCCGACGGCGGGCAACGGCTTCGAGCTGGACGCCATCGCGGCCGCCTTCATCGGCGGCGCCGCGGTCCAGGGCGGGGTGGGCAAGGTGGTCGGCGCCCTGACCGGCGGCCTCATCATGGCCGTGATCAACAACGGCATGTCCCTGATCGGCGCGCCCAGCGAGCGGGTCATGCTCTTCAAGGGCCTGGTCCTGCTCGCCGCCGTGGCCCTGGACGTCTGGACCAAGCGCCGGGCCGGCTCGGCCCGCTGACCCCGCTCCCCTCACGCGCCCGCGTCCGTCGCGCGGGACGGCGAGCCGCCCGGTGGCTCCCGGGTGTGGACCCCCTTACCTGAGGGTAAGCGAGGATTCTCACCGGCTGGAGGGGACACGGATGGCGATCGATTCGATAGGCATGTGGATCGCGGTCGTCGTTCTGGTGATGGCGCTGCTCGTCCTCGACTTCATGGTGGCGGCGCGCCGGCCGCACGCCGTGGGCATGCGCGAGGCCACCGCCTGGAGCGTCTTCTACATCGGCGTGGCCATCGCCTTCGGCCTGGTCCTGTGGTGGCTGGCCGGGTCGGCGCTCGCGGCCGAGTACTTCGCCGGGTGGCTGGTGGAGAAGAGCCTCTCCGTCGACAACCTCTTCGTCTTCGTCATCATCATGGCGCGCTTCTCCGTGCCCCCGGAGAACCAGCAGAAGGTGCTGCTCTTCGGGATCGCCACCGCCCTCGTGCTACGCGCCGTCCTCATCGCGATCGGCGCGGCGGCCATCAGCCTCTTCTCCTTCACATTCCTGCTCTTCGGCCTGCTGCTGATCTGGACGGCGATCCAGCTGGTCCGGCACCGGAACGAGGAGCCCGACATCGAGAGCAACCCCCTGATCCGCTTCGTCTCGAAGGCGCTCCCGGTCACCGAGAACCTGCATGACGGCAAGCTCGTCGTCCGCGAGGACGGAAAGCGGATGGTCACCCCGCTGTTCGTGGTCTTCCTCGCCATCGGAAGCACCGACCTGCTGTTCGCCCTCGACTCCATTCCGGCGGTCTTCGGCGTCACCACGCACCCGCTCATCGTCTTCGCCGCCAACGCCTTCGCGCTGCTGGGGCTGCGCGCCCTGTACTTCCTGATCGAGGGCCTGCTGGAGCGTCTGGTCTACCTGTCGATCGGCCTGGCGGTCATCCTCGGCTTCATCGGCCTGAAGCTCATCCTGGCCTTCCTGCACGAGGACGTCTCCACGTCCTTCCCCGAGATCCCGACCCCGCTCTCACTGATAGTGATCTTCCTGGTGCTGCTGGTCACCGTCGTCTTCAGCCTGCGCAGGGTGCGCGCCCACCCCGAGGAGCGCGCGCGGGCGGGCACCCTGCACCGGATGCGCCGCAAGGACGGGAACGGTGGCCAGGGCAAGGGGCGACAGGGGCAGGACGACCGCTGAGGCCCCGGCGGGAACACACGGACGAACGTGCCGGGGGGAGCGCCGAAAGCTCAGGCCAGGCAGCGCAGGGCGGCCCTGAGCCTGCGGTCGAGGGGATGGTCGACGGGGTGGTCGTCCGGCAGGCGGCCGACGGTCGCCGCCACGAACGCCGGGGGCCCCAGCTGCTCGCTCATGTCGTAGGCGTGCACCCAGATCCCGTCGGCGGTCAGCTCGACCTGGACCTTCGACCCCTGCTCCGCGAGCGCGAACGCGCCCACCCTCGCCCGCCACCAGACCCGCTCGTCCTCCTCGTCCTCCGCGACGGGCGCGCCGACGTCGTCGGCGTGGGTGGCGTACTCCGAGTCGTAGTGGAAGGTCTGCAACCCCACCGGGTACGGTCCCGCGAGGGTCGGCAGCAAGGCGTCGCGGCCGAGCCCGCGCATCCGCTCGCGCGTCTCCCCGTTCTCGCGCCGCCACTCCTGGAGCACCTCCTCGACCGGAACGTCACGGCGGCGCTCCACGCACCAGGCGTTGAAGACGTTGAAACCGCCCGCCACGCCCTCGCTCCTGAGCATCGTGACGAACCCGTCGATGTCGTCGTCCAGACAGGCGTGGTTGTACAGCTCCTCCCCCGCCAGGTGCCCGAGCACGTCGCGGACCGACCAGCCCGCCGCCCGCGAGGGACGCCGCCAGCCCTCCGCGTCGAGCCCGGAGAAGAAGCGGTCGAGGCGGAGGGCCTCGGTGTCGAATATGTCGAACGGGTTGAGATCCGCCAGCGGATCCTTCGATTCTGCGGTCATACCCCAGCACTACCCGGGGCGCCGGGACGTCGCACTAGTCGTCGTCATCGTCGTCGCTGCTGCGATGACGTGGTCCGGAGTTCTGACCCTCCACCTGGAAGGTGAGCCCCGAGGTTCGAAGGAAGTCGACGAGCGGCCCCTCCGAGGCGATCCTGCCCTTCCGCTGCGCCTCGCTCAGCTCACGGCCGAGCTTGCGCAGTTCGTCGCGGGCCTTCCTGTTGTCGCCCTCCTGGAGTTTCCCGGCGAGTTTGACGATCCTCTCGCGGACCTTGCGGGCCGTCTTGGGGTCGATTTTCCCCTGAAGCTCCTGCGCGGTGACCGCCTGCCCCAGGGCCGCCAGGCGCGCCTGCCATCCGCCCGCCGCCGGCGCGGTCAGGCTGGGCGCGGGGGACGGCGCCGCGGACGCGCTCCGCGAGACGGCCGGTGTGGGCGACGCGGGCGCGGACCGCTCCGGGGGCGCCGCCGACGTGATCGCGGGTGGCACCGCCGCGGTGCCCTGTCCCGCCGGATCCGGCGAGGCCGACGCCCACAGGGCCACCAGCACCGGCAGGGCCACCACGCCCAGCAGGATCGCGACGAACATGCCGGGTGGGCTCTCCCGCAGGAACCTCGTGGCACGCCCCGCCCACGCCTGCACCGGCGAGCCGTCCTTCCCCGCGGGGACGGGAGGCACCGAGGGCAGGACGGAGGTCGGCGCCGGGGGCCCGGACGCGTGCGGCGTCCTGCGGGGCGCCGCGGCCAGGAGCCCGCGGACGACCTCTCCCCCGGTGGGCCGCGCGGCGGGATCCTTCTCCAGCAGGGCCAGGATGAGCCTCTCCAGCTCCGCCGGGATGCCGGGCCGGTAGCGGCCGGGCGGGTCCGGCCGGGCGCCGACGTGCTGGGAGATCACCTCCGTCGCCGTGCCGACGAACGGGGGCCGCCCGCAGAGCAGTTCGTAGCAGACGCAGCCGAGCGCGTACAGATCGGCGGCCGCGGCTCCGGCCTCGCCGCGGATCTGCTCGGGCGACAGGTAGGCGGCCGTGCCGATGACGGTGCCCACCGAGGTCAGCCGCATCGCGGCCTCGGTCGCGACCCTGGCCGTACCGAAGTCGACGACCTTGAGCGCACCGCCCGCGCCCAGGTGCAGGTTCGCCGGTTTGACGTCGCGGTGCACGACCCCGGCCTGGTGCGCGGCGTCCAGCCCGAGCGCGATCTGCCCCGCCAGGCGGCACGTCTCGGCCACGCTCAGCGGTCCGCGCTCGGCCAGCTCGGCGGCGAGATCCCGGCCGGTCAGCAACTCCATCACCAGGTACGGGCGGCCCTCGTGCTCGCCCATGTCGAGCACGGTCACCACATTGGGGTGGACGATGCGCGCGGCGGTCCTGGCCTCCCTGGCGAACCTCTCGCGCACCGCGGCGTCGGCCACCTGCGGTGCCAGGATCTTGACCGCCACCGGCCAGCCGGGGCGCAGGTCGTAACCGCGCCAGACCTCGCCCGTGCCGCCGCGGCCGATCAGCTCGTCCAGCCGGTACCGCCCGGCGAGCACCACGGCCGCCTCCTCCCAAACCCCCATGATCTCCCGCCATCAACTCCGAACCCGGCAATTGGCACACCACTGTAGGGGTACCTCGCCGAGGCCGCGTCCTACGAGGACCTCCGCCTCAACACGGGCAAGCCGCACACGAAGTTCTCCGACTTCCCCATGCCCGCCGGGGACGTGTCGAGATGGTGGTGGGCAGGCACGCCCCCGCCCTGGCCGGCCGTCTCGTCCGGCGCACCGTCGCCGCCCGCATCACGGCCGGTGACTTCGCAGGCGCCCCCTGAGGTCTCGCTATCCGCAGTTGCCGAAGGCCTTGCGGCCGCCGGTCGCCTCGGCGTAGTCCAGCCGGGTGTCTCGGGTGCTGCCCCAGTACGAGACGCACTTGCCACGGGCCTTCAGCTTGACCGGCCCGGCGTAGTACTTGAACTTGCCCGCGTCGGTCTTCGGCTTGCTGCCCTGCACCGTCAGGGTGGCGGTGGTGTAGGTGGCGGTCCGGTAGAAGGCGGTCTTGATGCTGACCACGCAGTTGTAACCGGTGCTGCGGTTGTACATGAGGTAGACGTAGCCGAAGGTGTCACGTCCGGACTTGAGGGGGCGGGTGCCGTCCTTCACCCGGGTGAACCCCGCCCCGCAGACACCCTCGGGAGTGTAGGGGGCGGAGGCCGCGTACGCCGTGTATGCCGGGTTGGCCGCGAGAACGCCGGCGGCCAGGGCCGCCACGGCGACGACCTTCGTAACAGATCTGATCACTTGTCTACCCTTCGACGGGGACTGCGGCCCATACCGCAGCGGATCAACCCGTCGATCTTGGCTTACTCCTCTACTTTCCGGCAATGGGCACCGGGATGAGGCCTGGCCGACAGGTCCGGCCGAGATCCGGGGAAAACCGGCCACTAGTCGATCATGTTCGTAATCTCGGAAGGCGAATTTTTCGGTCGAAATGCGGAAGAGTGCTCGCTGCAACGGCCCTTACAAGTGCGGGTACGGCTAGGCGTGCAGCGGGCCAGGGCGGTGTCGAAGTCACCACGCCTTGCTGGTCCGCGACGGCAGCGTCCTGGCGCAGTGCGCCGGTGGCCCGGATCCTCAGCGGGTAGCGGCTGTCGGCGTGCTGGGGACGTCGGCGCCATGCCCTGCGAGCTGCCGCGGGCCGCCGGCGCGTGACGGCAGCAGCACGGCGATGAGTACGGCGCCGAGCGCCACGCAGACCGCGCCTGCCGTGAGCCCGCCCGAGTAGCCCATGACGGCCAGCGCGGCCACCCCGACGGCACCGCCGACCTGCTGGACGGAGGTGAACAGGGCCGAGCCGAGACCGGCGTCCTCCTCGGTGGTGCCGTCGACCGCGGCCGTGGCCATGACGGGCAGGCTCAGGCCGTTGCCCATGCTCAGGATGAGCATGCCGGGCAGGACGTGGGCGGCGTAGGAGTCGCCCGCCGCCACGCCGGACAGCAGCAGCAGGCCGGCGATGTTGACCAGGAACGCCAGCAAGAGCGCCCAGCGCGTCCCGATCCTGAGCGAGATGCGGGAGGACAGCCACATGCCCGCCAGGATGCCGGCGCCGTAGGGCAGGTAGGCGACGCCCGCCAGGAGCGGGCTGTACCCCAGAACGGTCTGAATCTGGATCATCAGCAGGAACGACATCGCGTACATCGCCATCGAGAACAGCAGGGTCGCGCCGTTGGCGACCGCCCGCGTGCGCGAGGCCAGGAACGACCCGGGCACCAGCGGCGCCGCCGCCCGCGACTCGACCACCAGGAACGCCACCGCCAAGGCGGCGGAGAGCCCGGCTGCGCCGATGACGACCGGATCGTTCCAGCCGGTCTCTCCGGCGCGCAGCAGCCCGTACACCAGCGATACCGCGGCACCGGTGACCAGGACCGCGCCGGGGACGTCGAGGCGGCGTCGGCCAGAGGCGCGGGACTCGGGGACCAGGCGGGGGAGCGACGCCAGGGCCACGGCGACGACGGGCAGGTTGATCAGGAAGATCCCGCGCCAGGACACCAGGTCGGTCAGCGCCCCGGACAGCACCAGGCCCGAGGTTCCGCCCAGGGCCGCGATGCCGCCCCAGATGCCCAGCGCCCTGGCCCGCTCCTCCGGTCCCGGATACAGCAATGTGATCATCGACATCGCCGCCGGGCTGGCCATCGCAGAACCCGCGCCCTGCACGAACCGCCCGATCACGAGCTGCCATGGCTCCTGCGCGAGCCCGCAGGCCAGGCTGGCCATCCCGAACAACGCCACGCCGATGAGGAAGACGCGGCGGCGGCCCAGCAGATCCGCCATCCGGCCGCACAGCAGCAGCAGCCCGCCGAAGGCCAGGAAGTAGGCGTTGACGACCCAGGGCAACCCGGACGCGCTGAAGCCCAGCTCATCGCGGATGCTGGGCAGGGCCACGTTCACGACGGTGTCATCGAGCACGAGCATGAACTGGACAAGACACAACACAATCATCGGCACCCGACGACGCTATGATCCGCCGCATTTGGCCACAATCCGCGATGAGGCCAGACTATGTCGCATGGAGGACATGGGCGCGATCGTCGTCGGCCACTTCCCGCTGGCCTCGGGGGAATGGATCCCCCCGCACAGCCACACCCGCCACCAGCTTGCCTGGACCCGGCGCGGCGTCCTGAGCGTCGGCGTGGGCGAGGTGTACTGGGTCCTGCCGCCCACCAGGGCGCTGTGGCTGCCCGCGGGCGTCACCCACGCGACCGGCGCGACCCGCGACGCGGTGCTGTGCAGCCTGTACCTGGCGCCGGAGCGCTGTCCGCTGGACTGGCCCGAGCCCACGGCGGTCGGCGTCGACGGCCTGCTGGCCGAGCTGATCGGCTACCTGGCCCGCACCGACCTCACCGACGACGCGCGGCTGCGCGCCGAGGCCGTGATGCCCGACCTGCTGCGCCCGCTGCCCACCCGGCCCATCGACGTGCCGCAGCCCACCGACGAGCGGGTCCAGGTGGTGGCGGCCGCCCTGCTGGCGGACCCGGCCGACCCGCGCAGCCTGGAGGCGCACGCCCGCGCGGTAGGCGTGAGCAGACGGACGTTGACGCGGCTGTTCGTACGCGACACGGGCATGAGCTTCGACCATTGGCGTACGCAGGTACGGCTGCGCGCCGCCCTGCCGCTGCTGGCCGAGGGGCAACCGGTGTCGCGGGTGGCGCACGATGTGGGGTACGCCACGGCGAGTGCGTTCCTGGCGGCCTTCCGCCGCACGGTCGGCACCACACCCCGGCGCTACCTGCTCAGTCGTTGACGCGGAGCCGGACACCCCCGGGACGCCGGCACCCCGGCTGGGCGAGGAACCGGCCCGGCACTGCCTGACCTTCTGCGGCGCGCTCCACGCGCACCACACCAACGAGAACGGCGCGTTCACCGTCTTCGAAAAGGAGTTTCCCGAGCTCGCCCCGGTGCTCGACCGGCCCCGCCGGGAACACCACCCGGTGGCGCGGGCCCTGACGGATCTCCAGGCACTGCTCGCCGGCCTCACCTCCGGCACCGGTACGGCCGCGGACCGGCTCCGGGCGGAGCTGGAGCGGCCGGCCCGCGATCTGGAGGAGTACCTCGCCTACGAGGAGCGTCCCGTGCTGGGAGTGTGCGGCTTTCTGCCCGGCCGCGGGTCAGAACCCGGTGAGCGCGGGCATCGGATCGGACACCCCGGCACGGAAGACCCTGCCGAGAACGGCCCGTAGCCGCTCCGTCTCGACGGGGCCCAGGTTCAGCTCGACGGTCAGGACGGTCTCGGTCTCCATGTCGTCCGCCGCCTTGGGGGTGAGGTGCAGGACGAGACGCCGATCGTCGAGCACGCATGCGGTGATGCCACCCCCGGTGCCCCGCATGTCCTTGCGAGCCACCCAGTAGGACCGCTCTCCCGCCTCCTTCGTGGCGAGGAAAAGAAGGTGGTCGCCGCCGCCCTCGGCCTCCTCGTGCAGGACGGCGATGGGGCCTGCGGCCCTCTCGTCGACTTCGAGCCTGTGGACGGCCAGGTGCCCGGCCGGTGTGTAGACCAGCTCTCCGGAGATGACCGGCCTGGGCCTCGGTGACCCGTGGAAACGCCGCCGGTGCTCCTCGGGCTCGCGGATCCCCACCGGGACCGCCGTCGGGAGTGCGTCCAGCAGCCAGCCGGGAACGGTGTCGCGGGGAAACAGCGTCAGCTCTTCCAGCAGCGCGACGTCGGGGATGTCCGTACCTTCGGGGAAGGGGAACCCGTCGGCGTCCACCTGTCCCCGGTACGACCTGCTCTCCGGCGTGAAGCGCAGCTCGCAGCAGAACCAGGTGCCCTCGCCGTCGCGACGGGACAGTTCGCGGAGCCGCCGGAACGGCTCCTCCAGCCCCTGGACGCCGAGCTCCACCCCGTCACATTCCACGGTGACCCGGGAGAATCCGCCGACCTGGGCGCAGCGGACCGTGGCGCCGTTCCAGCCAGGGGGCGCGGCGGCACGGACCAGGTCGCCGATCGCCAGCCGCAGGCGGCACTCCTCGTCATACTTCGAGCGCATGGGTCATCCTTCCTTCGCCGTCAACAACCCGTGCAGGCGGCGCGCCTCACGGAGCAGGCCACTCGATCCCTTGCGCGCCGCCATGGCCTCGATCTCGGGAATCGCCCCGCGAGCGCGGCACCACGCCGCCGTGGTGGCGGCCAGCGCCACGAACTCGGTGAGCCCGTGGCGCGGTCGGCGACCGGCTTGGGGCACGAGCGACGGCAACGCCGCGGCGACGGCCGTCCACACCTCCTCATGGGCACCCTGGCGGGACGCCGACTCCAGGGCCGCCGTCAAGTGGAGGAGCTTCACCTGGTCGTATCCGACCAGCGCCGCCGCCTGCCTGCCGAGTTCGGCGGCCGGCAGGTCGCCGCGGCCCGCCATCGCCAGCAGGACGTCGACGGCTTCCGGCATGTCCGGGTTTCCCAGCACATGGGCAAGGACGAGCGAGACGGCGACCCCCGGCGGCCCGTCGAGCCCGGCGAGCCTGCGGAGATGGTCCGGTCCTACCGCCGGGCCGCGCCACTGATCGCGCAGGAGCTGACCTGACAGGTGGGCGGCGGCCACCTCTCGGTGGGACGGGAACATCGACGGCCACCAGGACAGATGAACCCCGTCACCGTGCCGCGGAGAGGCGGCGAACACCCGGTCGACGAGCGGCAGCCCGGTGGCCGGCGCGTGCAGCGACGGGACGAGCTTCACCTCGGTGGAGTAGGCCGGCGCGCTGCGGGACCAGCGCACCTCCACCACCGGATCCGCGAGCCGGGCCCCGGACAGCCGGCGGGCGACCAGGCGACCGGCCGGCGAGGAGAGCCGACCGGCGCGTTCGGCCGCGTTCGGATCCCGCTCTCTGGGCAGCCGGAGGAGTGCCTGCTGCAGGTCCGCGGCCAGCGGCTTCACCCCGGCGGCCTCGATGACCTCCAGCCTCGTCACCAGCTCGGCCGCCGCCACGTGCCCGGTCGTGAGGGTGGGGGTGGACAGCAGCAACGGCGGGACGACGTCCTCCTCGACGGCCATCTGGATCTCGGCCGCCCGGTGCAGCAGAAGCAGGTGCGGCGGGCAGAGAGGGCGGGTGTCGGGGAGTTTCCGCTTCCAGGCACCCCGCATCGGTGCGATGCCGCTGAGGGAGCACATGGCGCCGATCAGCCAGTGGTCGACCTGGTTCCAACGATCGACCCGGTTCCAGGGATATCCTTCTCCGTACAGGTGCTCATACCTGCCGACCAGGTGGGGCTTGAGCTCGGCGGCCGTACCCTCGCGATCCCGGTACACGAGGGCGACGAAGCCGGCCAGCAGCCGCTCCCACTCCTGCCAGTCATCGGAACCGTTCAGCAGGGGCACCATCTCCGCCACGGAACCGATCGGATCAGGCATCCGCCGCGGAGCGTCGGGCTGCGGGAGCGGGGACGGGGCGAGCCCGTCCCGTGGGTCGGACTCGGCCGGCTCCTCGCCGCCGAAGACCGCGAAGGCACGCCGCCCGAGGTCGGGCGGGAGCGTGCCGAGCGCGTCGCGGATGACGTCCCGGCCCTCGTCGTCCATCCGGCTCGCGTGCTTGATCGCGAGCGTCACCGCCCTGTCCTGCAGTTCGGTGGAGTCCGCGGCGAACACCAGCGCCAGCGGTCCGGCGATCGAGGTCGCCAGCTCGGGCGAGAGCCGTACCCGCTGGTCCAGCCAGGTGAGCCCGGCGCGGACGAGCTTGCGCTCGGGCCTGAAGAGCACCGACTCCCACCCCTCCACCAGGTCGAAGGGGTCGAGCCCGTCCAGCCCGCGCAGATGCCGCAGCGCCAGCTCGGCGACCGGCCCCGGCGCCGCGGGCAGCAGCCGCAGGTAGTCGCGGGCGTGCGGCTCGATCTCGTGCGGCGCCGGATCCAGGGCCTCGTGCAGGCGGACGAAGAACCGCAGCTCTGCCGCCGAACCCCCCAGCAGGAACCGCCTGACGCACCCCTGGAGCAGCATCGGCCGTCTCGCCCCGTCCTTGGCGGCCAGGGTACGCAGGGCGCCCAGCAACGACCGGGCCGGATCGCTCTCCCACTGCAGGGCCCGCCCCACCCCCTGAACCTCGAAGACGCGGGGAAGCATGGCGTCGAAGAGCGGATCCTTTCGCAGAGCGGGCAGACCGCCGACGGTGCTCGCCCATCCGACGACCAGCGGATCGTGGGCCGGCACCTCGATCCCGGTCGCACGCAGCAGGGCGAGTGCCAGCGGCAGCCCACGGTCCTCCCCCGTCCGGAGCCTCAGCACGAGCCGTCCGGCCAGGTCGGCCCGCCACTCCGCCGGCCGGGCCGCGAGAATCGCCATGATCCGCTCGGTGTCCCCGTACGGCGAGCCCCAGCGGGAGGTGAAATCCCGGCGGTTCAGCCAGGTCGCCACGGCGGCCGCCCCGGTGAGCACCCCGGCCCCGGCGGCGCGGAGCACCTCGGCGTAGTCGTCGAGCCCCTCCCAGGATTCGCGTCGGCCGCGCAGCGTCTTCAGGTATCCCGGAAGAAGGCCGGCGACCTCCTTACGCGCCGCCTCGTCCAACTCGACGATCCGGACCGCGACGGCGTGGGCGTCCCGGCGGTCGATGAGTCCGCGGATCTCCTCCCAGGCGGTCATGCGCCGGCCTCTTCGCGGCTGGTGATCCGAGGGAGTTCGCCGGGCGCGGGGACCTTCGTCCCGGCAGTCGACAGAGCAGCCTGCTGCTGCGAACTGAACATGCCGGGAACGGTAGTGATCTACTCCGACAATTCGGCCGCGGGTCCGTTACCGGGCCGTGGCGGAACCGGTCTGCAGTCGTCTCCCCGTGCGTCGCCAGCGGGTGAGCCCGCCGTCCAGCGGGCGCGCCGGAAAGCCGTGGTCGCGGAGCAGGCGCACGGCCTCCGGGGAGACCACGCAGTAGGGGCCGCCGCAGTAGGCCACGATCTCCATGCCCCTGGGCAGCTCGTCGAGACGGTCCCGCAGCTCGGCCAGGGGAATCGACACCGACCCCGGCACATGGCCGCGGGCGTGCTCGGCGGCCGAGCGGACGTCGACGATCACGATGCCGGGGTCGTCGAGACGTCCGGCGAGCTCGTCGGCGGTCACCGCCTCCAGGACCGCGACCTCGCCGAGATGCTCGGACACCGCCTCCCGCAGATCGGCGAGCCTTTCCGCGGCGAAGTCCTGCAGCTCGCCCAGGAAGCGCGAGACCCGCTCGTCGGCCAGCCGGTAGTAGACCCGGGTACCCGCCTTGCGGCTCGTCACCAGGTGAGCCGCGCGGAGTTGCTGCAGCTGGGCCGAGGTGTTCTTCAGCGGGATGTCCGCCTCCTCGGACAGCTGCTCGACGGTGCGCTCTCCCTGGTCGAGCACGTCGAGCAGCCTCAGCCGCACCGGACTGGCCAGTGTCCTGCCGATCCGGGCCAGCTGCCGGTAGATCGGTTCCTCGGGAAACTCCGCCATGACCGTCAGACCATGTACTGGTCGTGGCGGAGGTACACGTCCGTCCACTCCGCGTCGCTGAGCCGGCGCCCACTGGTCGCGATCTCGGCGAGCTCCTCGAAGTAACCCTCGCGGGGTGCCCCCGGCGCGAAGAGCAGCAGCATCGAGGCCGGTTCGCCGGACTCGTTGCGGAAAGCATGCACCCCGCCCTCCGGGACGTACAGGAAGTCTCCCGCCGTCGCGTCGGTCCAGGTCTTCCCGTTGAACAGCCGCACGGTCCCGGAGAGCACGAAGAAGGACTCGGAGATCGTCCGGTGGAAGTGCGGGTCCGGGCCGGACGGCTTCGCTCCCATGTCCCAGCGGTACAGACCGAACTGCCCGTTCGTCGAGGCGCCGGTGCCCAGATAGCGCACCTCCGTCCCGCCTTCGCCTATCACCAGGTCCGGCCCCGCGCTCGCCGGCCGGAAGAACCCACTGCTCTCGCCCGCCTCGCCCAGGTAACGAGGCTCCGGGTACGACATCGCGTCCTCCAGTTGATCCATTGCAGCTTATATTCTAAAGAACTATAGAGTATGGGAAGGTGCAAAGACCCCGCCGCGACGGTCCCGGTGAACGGTCAGCGAAGGAGCAGGTTGAGCAGGACCGTCAAAAGGACGGAGAGCAGCACGGAGACGAGGATCATGGTCAGGCACCCGGCCCAGCCGCCCAGGATCCTGATCTCCGTCTTCCCGATGCGCATGCCCTCGTGCTACCCGGCGACGACCGGGGAAACCCGGTCCCTCGCCTCGCAGCCGATGCTCGCCGGCGCACGCGAGGCCGGAGACATTCTCCCGGAACGGGGGTGCTCGATGTCGATTCGGCCCGGCGCCGTTCGTGTAATGGGTAGGACGCCGACGGTGGCGTCGCACTCGCCCAGGAGGACCCGATGAAGCAGTACCTGCTCAGCGTCTACCAGCCCGACGGAGAGGCTCCCCCGCCCGAGACGCTGGAGCCGATCATGCGGGACGTCGACGCCCTGGACCGGGAGATGAGGGCCGCCGGCGTCTGGGTCTTCTCCGCCGGTCTGCACCCGGCGAGCACGGCGACCGTGCTGCGGGTCAAGGACAACGAGGTGCTGATGACCGACGGGCCCTTCGCGGAGGGCAAGGAGCACCTCGGCGGGTTCACCGTCGTCAGGGCGCCCGACCTCGACTCCGCGCTCGAATGGGGCCGGAAACTCGCCCGCGCGACCACCCTCCCGGTCGAGGTACGGCCGTTCCAGGGTGAGGTGACAGGCTGATGCCATGCCCCGGCCGAGAGCCCGAGGCCGCCTGGGGCCGGCCCCGTTCTCCCCGGCCGGCGCGGATCCGTGCTTCCCGCGGAAAGCCGCGCAGGGCGAGGTGACGGTCTGATGCCACGTCACCCGGCGGAGATCGCGAAGTCCGGGACGCCGAGGCCGCCTGAGGCCGGCCTCGGCGTCCCGGGCCGGTGAGATGGGGAGCCTCGCACCGATGCCCGGCAGGCCGGCCCTTCCTCCCTCGGAGATCGCACGCGTGTTCGCCGAGGAGTACGGCCGCGCGGTGGCGGTCCTGGTCCGCGTCTTCGGTGACATCGACATCGCCGAGGAGGCGGTCCAGGACGCCTTCACCATCGCGGTGCAACGCTGGCCGTCGGCCGGACCGCCACCGAGCCCGGCGGGATGGATCATCACCACCGCACGGAACCGAGCCGTCGACCGGCTGCGCCGCGAGGCCTCCCGCGAGGACCGGCAGGCCCAGGCCGCCCTGCTGCACGCCCGCGACGGCCGACAAGAGGAGGGACCCGTGCGCGACGACCGGCTACGCCTGATCTTCACCTGCTGCCACCCCGCGCTCGCCCCCGCCGCCCGGGTCGCGCTGACGCTGCGACTCCTGGGCGGGCTCGGCACTGCGGAGATCGCGCGTGCCTTCCTGGTGCCCGAGACGACCATGGCCCAGCGGCTGGTCCGGGCCAAGGGCAAGATCCGCGACGCGCGGATCCCCTACCGGGTCCCTCGCGACGCCGACCTCCCCGACCGGCTCCGGGCCGTACTGGCGGTCGTCTACCTCATCTTCAACGAGGGCTACACGGCGAGTACGGGCGAGCGTCTGGTCCGCGAGGACCTCTGCACCGAGGCCATCCGGCTCGGCCGGCTGCTGGCCGACCTGATGCCCGACGAACCGGAGGTCATGGGACTGCTCGCGCTCATGCTGCTCGTCGAGTCGCGCCGGTGCAGCCGCACCGGCCCCGGCGGCGAGCCGGTGCTCCTGGCCGACCAGGACCGCGGCCGGTGGGATCGCGACCTCATCGCCGAAGGCCAGGCCATCGTCCGGCGCTGCCTGCGGCGCGACCGGCCGGGTCCCTACCAGATCCAGGCGGCGATCAACGCGGTCCACAGCGACGCGCCGGTCCCGGCCGCCACGGACTGGTGGCAGATCCTGCGGCTGTACGACCAGTTGCTGGCGCTCACCCCGAGCCCGGTCGTGGCGCTCAACCGCGCGGTCGCGGTGGCCGAGGTCGAGGGTCCCGACGCGGCGCTCATCCTCGTCGACGGCCTCGACCTGGACGGCTACCATCTACTCCACGCCGTCCGCGCCGACCTGCTCCGCCGCCTGGGGCGCACCGCCGAGGCGGCGTCGGCCTACCAGGCGGCGATCGCCCGCACCGAGAACACGGCCGTACGCGACTTCCTGCGGCGCAGCCATCGGGCGCTCACCGGAGCCGGATGACGGATGGCTGCTACTGGATTCCACATGCGGACAAAGTGCTTTTATCCGCCTTTGTGGGAGCGGTACCATCAGGCACGCCAAGGATGATCCACAAGCTGCTCGGAAGTCAGCCTGACCGGCGTCACCTGCTGGACGCGGATCGCACTCGACGTCTGGTGACGAGTCCGTCCCGTACGAGAAGGAGAATCCCATGAGCCGGCCGGTCGTTCTGCCCGCCTTCCCCGCTCCGCTGCGCTGGTTGAACCAGCCGGTCGGATGGAGCGTCGACGGGGACGACGCGCTGGCCATCGAGGCGGGCCCGAACACCGACCTGTTCACCGACCCCGGCGGCCCCGACCGCTTCGCCAACGCCCCCGCCCTGGTCGGGCGGCTGGACGGGGACTTCACGCTGAGCGCCCGGGTCAGGGTCGACCTGCTGACCACCTACGACGCCGGGGTCCTGGTGCTGCACGCCGACGAGCGCACCTGGGCGAAGTTCTGCCTGGAGATGTCCCCGCAGGGCAGGCCCACGATCGTCTCGGTGGTGACCCGCGGGGTGTCCGACGACTGCAACTCCTTCACCGCCGAGGGCGACGACCTGCGGCTGCGGATCTCCCGGATCGGCTCCGCCTTCGCCTTCCATGTCTCCACCGGCACCGACTTCTGGCATCTCACCAGATACTTCGCGCTCGACGGAGACCCCGAGGTCGGCTTCCTCGCCCAGTCACCGACCGGCCAGGGCTGCACCGTCCGTTTCGAGGACATCCGCTACTCGGCGACACGCCTCTCCGACCTGCGCGACGGCGAGTGAGCCCGGCCGGGTGAACGGCGCCTATCCCCGCATCCCGAACAGGAACCGGGTCACCCGCGTGCGGCGCACCAGCAGGTCGTAGGCGGCCACGGTCAGCACCAGCGAGGCCGTGACGATCACGAGGTACTTGACCACGATCGGCGCGTGCCAGCCGACCACGCCGTACGCGACCGCGACGACGATCGGCTGGTGCAGGACGTACAGCGGCAACGCGGCGGTGGCCAGATAGCCGTACAGCCGCCGGCCCCGGCCGGCCGGCGTGTCCCGCGCGGCGGCCGATGCCCCGCGACGACGGTCGAGAAGTCCCAGGATCGCGACCAGCCAGCACCACCCCGCCATGCCGTACAGGGTGCGGACACCGATCGAGAGGGCGGTCAGGTCCGTGAAGGGGTCGCCTCCGGGAGTGTTGCCCGCGATCAGGAAACCCGGCATGCCGATCAGGAACAGGGTCAGGCCGAGCACTCCGGCCGGCACCGCGTCCCGGCGCATCGCCGCCCGGAACCGCTCGTCGGCGGCGAGCACGAACCCGTACAGGAAGAACAGCAGGTAGGCCCAGCGGTTCCAGCCGGCGTACGCCTCCTCCAGGCCCAGCAGCGCGCTGATCATCGCGATCGGGACACCGGCCAGTAGCACCGCTCCGCGCCGCCGCACCGCCGTGGCCAGCCGGTCGCGGATCCGGCGGCCGAGGTCGCGGGGGAACCAGCGGACCAGCGGCGCCAGCAGCAGCGCGAACGCGAGCAGCATCACCACGAACCACAGGTGTCCGGACTCGAAGTGCTCGCCCTGTACGACGAAGGGAAACTCCGCCAGGTCCAGGCGTACGTCGAAGAAGCGCGGCAGGAACCGCAGGTACGACTCGTGATAGTCAGGGTCGGCCCGCAGCCGCAGCCACTGCGGCACCGGGATGATGGTGAGCGTCGCGAACACCAGCGGCACGCCGAGCCGCAGCAGCCGTTCCACGGCGAATCCGGCGGGATCGCGCCGGCGCAGCGAGTGCCACGAGCCGAGACCGGCGATGAGGAAGAGCATCGGCATCGCCCACACCACGCCGAGACCGGCGGCGATCGTGGTCGCGTCGGTGGTCTCTGCGTTCTTCACGTAGTAGTCGTCGCGGGTGTCGAACACCAGCGCCGAGTGGAAGAACACCAGCCCGACCACCACCAGGGTGCGGATCGCGTCCAACTCCGGCCGCCGCCCCGGTCGCGCGGCCTCGAATGGTTCGATGTGTGTCGTCGCCATCCCACCTCCGCGGCTCCGCGTACCCGGATCAGTCTCGTGCCTGCACTCCTTCCCGCGCTACCGGGATGCGGGCCGGAGAGCGAACAAATCCACCCGGTCCTCCCAGGGCGTGTCAGACCGGACGGCCCGCTGACATGAATCTGTGCCACGGCTGACATGCGTGCCGGTCAGGGTGCGTGGGGTCAAGACCACCACTCAAGACCACCACTCAGGACCACCACTGTGGAGGACATCATGACCCTTGCCTTCGAGGCGGAGGGACTGGTCAAGCGCTACCGGAAGACGACCGCGCTCGCCGGGATCGACCTGGCCGCCCGGCAGGGCACGGTTCTCGGGGTGCTCGGGCCGAACGGCGCGGGCAAAACCACGGCCGTTCGCATCCTGGCCACGCTGCTGAGACCCGACGAAGGACACGCCACGGTCGGCGGGCTCGACGTCGTACGGCACGCCGCCCGGGTACGCCGCCTGATCGGGCTGACCGGGCAGTACGCGTCGGTCGACGACGACCTCACCGGTATGGAGAACCTCGTGCTGATCGGGGAGCTGCTCGACCTGCGCCGAAGCGAGGCGAAGGCCAGGGCGACGGAGCTGCTGGCGAGTTTCGGGCTCGCCGAGGCCGGCGGGCGGGCGGCCAAGACGTACTCGGGCGGCATGCGGCGCCGCCTCGACCTGGCCGCCGGTCTCGTCGGCCGTCCCGCCGTCCTCTATCTCGACGAGCCGACGACCGGTCTGGACCCGGCCAAGCGGGACGACGTGTGGAACATCATCCGCTCGCTGGCCGGCGACGGGGTCACCGTGCTGCTGACCACCCAGTACCTGGAGGAGGCCGACGCCCTGGCCGACGACATCTCGGTCATCGACCACGGACGGGTCATCGCGCACGGCACCCCGGCCGAGCTCAAGCACGTCGTGGGCGGGCAGACGATCCTCGTCCGGCCCGCGGACCCGGCCCGGCTGGCGGACGCCGCCGCGCTCGTCGGCGCGGTGGTCGGCCGCACCCCCGAATCACCCGGCCAGGGCGTGATCACCGTTCCCGTCGAGAGCGACACCGCGTTCACCGAGATCGTACGGCGGCTCGACCAGGAGCGGATCTCGGTCACCGAGCTCAGCCTCCGGCTGCCCAGCCTGGACGAGGTCTTCTTCACGCTCACCGGACGCCACGCCGAGGAGAAGGACGCGGCATGACCCTCACCGTGGAACGCGCGCAGGCACCGGCCCCCGTCCAGACCCGGCCCTTCGGGCTGGTACGGCACAGTCTCGCGCTCGGCAGAAGAAGCCTCGTCAAGACCCTGCGCACCCCCGAGCAACTGCTCGACGTGACGCTGCAGCCGATCGTCTTCGTACTGGTGTACGTCTATCTGCTCGGCGGGGCGGTGGCCGGTTCCACCCACGAGTACCTGCAGTTCCTGCTTCCCGCCATCATGGTGCAGACGCTGATGTTCGGCGGGATGGCCACCGGGGTGAACCTCAACACCGACATCGGCAAGGGGGTCTTCGACCGGTTCCGCAGCCTGCCGATCGGCCGATCCGCGCCGCTGATCGGCTCGGTGCTCGGCGACCTGATCCGCTATCTGGTGGCCGTCGTCTCCCTGTTCGGCTGCGGCTTCCTGCTGGGGTTCCGGATCCAGACCGACCCGCTGTCGGTGCTGGCCGCCTGCCTGCTCACCATCTTCTTCGCGTTCAGTCTGAGCTGGGCGTTCGTCCTGATCGGGATGCTCATGCGCAACCCGGGCGGGGTGCAGGGGACGGCCTTCATAGTGCTGTTCCCGCTGACCTTCGGCACCAGCATGATCACGCCGAAGGAGACCCTCCCCGGCTGGCTGCAGACCTGGGTGGAGATCAATCCGGTCGCGCACGCGATGGACGCCTCGCGCGCCCTGATGCTGGGCGGGCCGGCGACGGGTCCGGTGATGTGGACGCTGCTGTCCTCGGCGCTCTTCCTGGCGGTGTTCGCGCCGCTGGCGGTCCGCGCCTACCGCCGCCGTACCTGATCGAGCGCGGCGGCGCGGTCGAGTGCCATGCCCCGCGCGTGGGCGGCGTCGTAGGCGGCGCCACCCAGCTCGTCTCTGAGCCGCCGGGTCAGCCCGGCGATCTCGAGGTTGAACCGGTCGGGGGCGCCGCGGAGCCGCTCGGCGGCGCCGAGGGTCTCCGCCGCCCCTGCCAGGTCGCCCCGGTGGGCGCGCAGGGCCGCCGCGGCGACGCCGACGCGGGCCAGGATCGGCATGTCCCTCCCCTCGACCGCCCGGTCGATCGCCTCCGCGAGCCGCCGTTCCGCGGTCACCAGGTCACGACGGTCCACCGCCAGATGGACCATCGCCTGCAGGATCAGCGCGTGGAACTGCGGGGCGACGAGCACGATGCCCGCTATGCCGGTCGCCGCCGCCTCGTAGTGCCGCTCCGCCCCGTCCAGATCGCCCGCGCGACGGTCGAGGTCCCCCAGTGCGAGCCAGGCGAACGCGATGTTCCGCTGTGACCACAGCCTCTCGGTGGGTTCCGTCATCGCCAGGAGCTCGGCGCGTGCCCTGTCCACGTCGCCCTGCTGCGCCCGCGCGCCGGCGAGCGTGATCCGCTGATGCGCGGCGTCGTCGTCGGGGTTGAGCTCGCCCAGCAGCCGGATGGACTCCTCCAGCGCCTCGACGGCCTCGTCGAAGTCGCCGAAGACCAGGTGGGCCTCCGCCAGCGAGCTCAGCACCTGGGCGAGCCCCCAGCGGTCCCCCAGGTCGCGGAACCCGGCGGCGGCGGCGAGCAGGTCGCGGCGCGCTCCCACCTGGTCGCCCTCGTTCTCCAGGAGGGCCGCCCTGATCCTGAAGAGCATCGCCCGGGTCCACGGGTTGGGGTGCGACAGCCGCCGCCCGACGGCGGACACGCCCAGGACGGCGTCGTCGGTGAAGATCGCGAGGACTGGTTCGAGCAGGGCGAGGAACGGGTTCTCGGTGTCGGGACCGACGGTGGCGGCCAGCGACCGGAGCCGCTCGACGGTGTCCCGCAGGTCCTCATGCTCACCGGAGAGCATCTTGTTGATCATGTGGAGGGCGGTGGCGACCGACCGGTGCTCCGGGGACACCTCGCCGGGAACGTCGAGGGCGAGACGGAGCCAGCCCGCGGCCTCGGCGTAGTTGTCGCGGATCATCCAGAAGACGCTCAGCGCGGCGGCCAGCCGTACCGCCGTGTCGGCGTCGCCCGCGTCGACGGCGAAGTGCAGGGCCGCGAGCAGGTTGTCGCGCTCGGCATCCAGCACGGCCAGCCAGACCAGCTGCCGTTCCTCGCGCAGACAGGGTTCGGCCGTCTCGGCGAGGTCCAGGAAGTAGGCTGCGTGCGCGGCCCTGACCTGGGCGACCTCTCCGCTCTCCGCCAGCCGCTCCAGCCCGTACTCGCGGATCGTCTCCAGCATGCGGTAGCGCGGCTGCGGCGCCTCGACCACCTGCAGCAGCGACCTGTCCACCAGCGCGCCGAGCAGGTCCAGGGCCGTACCCGGCTCCGCGCACACCCGCTCGGCCGCCTCCACCGAGATCCCGCCGGGAAACACCGCGAGCCGCTCCGCGAACCGGCGCTCGTCGTCGTCGAGCAGGTCCCAGCTCCAGGCGACGACCGCGCGCAACGTCCGATGGCGGGGCAACGCGGTGCGGCTGCCGCCGGTCAGCAGCCGGAACCGGTCGCCAAGGCGCCCGGCCACCTGCGGCGCGGTCAGGGAACGCATCCGCGCGGCGGCCAGCTCGATCGCCAGCGGTAGCCCGTCCAGCCGACGGCAGATCTCCACCACCGCCGCGACGTTCTCCCCGGTGACCGCGAAGCCGGGCCGTACCGCGGCGGCCCGGTCGGCGAGCAGCCGTACCGCCGGGCTGGTCACGGCCTCCTGTGCCGAGGCGTCCGGCTCGGGCAGTCCGAGCGGGGCGACCGGAGACAGGACCTCGCCGAGTATCCCGAGGGGCTCCCTGCTGGTGGCGAGCACCCGCAGCCTCGGGCACCTCCCCAGGAGGTCCTCGACCAGGTGGGCCGCGGCCTCGACCAGGTGCTCGCAGTTGTCCAGCACGATCACCGTCTCGGCGCGCGAGAGCGCCTCGACCAGGCGGCTCATCGTGTCCCTGGGCGTGCTCTGGGCGTCGAAGGAGCCCGTCTCCCTGACACCCAGCACGCCGAACACCGCCTGGGGTAGGTCGGCCGGATCGGTCACCGCCGCGAGCTCCACCAGCCAGACACCACCCGGCCGCCGCTCGGCGATCCTTCCGGCGACGGTGGTCGCGAGCCGGGTCTTGCCCGCCCCGCCGGGACCGACCAGCGTGACCAGCCGTCCTTCCTCCAGCAACGCGCCGACCCGCCGCACCTCGGCCGCCCGGCCGACGAAGCTGGTCAGCGCGGTCCGCAGGTTGCCGTTCGGCGGGCGAACGGGCTCCGCCGGGCTCTCCTGAAGCAGCGCCAGGTGAATCTCCCGCAGCTCAGGTCCCGGGTCGGCCCCCAGCTCGTCCGCCAGATGGAGCCGGATCCTCTCGTAGCCGACCAGCGCCTCGGCCTGACGCCCCTGGGCGTGCAACGCCCGCAGCAGCAGTCCCTGCAGCCGCTCCCTCAGCGGGTGACGGGCCGCGGGCTCGGAGAGCTCGGTCACCAGGTGGGCATGGCGCCCGGACGCCAGTTCCGCCTCGGCGCGATCCTCGAGCGCGGCCAGGCGCGCCTCGTCCAGCCCGGCCGCGTACGCCGTGGCGAAGGAGGCTCCGGCGGCGTCCGCCAGGGCGGGACCTCGCCAGAGCGCGAGCGCCTCAAAGAGCAGGGGGGCGGCGGCGGCCGGATCCCCGCCGTTCAGCGCGCGCCTTCCCGCTCGTGCCAGCCGCTCGAACCGGTGCGCGTCGACCGCGTCCGGCGGCAGGTCGAGCCGGTAGCCGCCGGGAGCCGACCGCAGCACCGACGCGTCCGGCAGGGCACGGCGCAGCCTGGCGATCAGCGACCGCACCGCGTTGGCGCGGTCGGCCGGCTGTCCCTCCGGCCAGAGCGCGTCCGACAACTCGTCGGCCGTGACGACCCTCCCCGCCCCCACGGCCAGCCGGATCAGCAGCACGCGGAGCCGGACGCCCCCGATCTCGACGCTCTCACCGCCCGCCGTCACCTCCAGCGGGCCCAGAATGCCCACACGCATGAAGCCAACTGTCCCACGCCACGGGGGCGCGGCCCCGCCCGGCTGGGAACACGTCACCCCTGACCGCGTCGCGCGACGGCGGTGGGACCGGTCCTGCGGCGGCCGGTTGGGCTGACCACCTGTGCTCGCCCTGCCGGATCCCGAGGTTGTAGGACCACACTCGGGCGCCCTCGATGACCTCGTCCACCAATACGGTCGGCCATTACAGCCTCGGTATCCCTACGGATGGAGTCACATCCTTGGGCCAGCCACTACCGCCAGCTGGAGGAGCCGCGTCCAAGGACAGGCGGGCCCGTCTGAGATCTTCCGGAGTGTCCACGGCCATGCCGTCGTCCTCAACGAACAGGACCCTGACCTCCATGGAGTGTTCGAGGAAGCGGAGCATCTCGACACCCTCGGCCTGTTCGAGCACGCCCTGGGGCAGTGCGCGAAATCTCTCCAGGGCCGCGACAGTGAACCCGTACAGGCCCAGTTGCCGGACGTAAACGGGACGCGAGTCGCGAGGGTACGGAATGGGCTGCCGGGAGAACATCAGAGCACCGCCGTCAGCACGGGTGACGACCTTGACCACGTTGTGGTCGAGTACGGCGGCGGCCTCCCGCAGCGGGGCACAGGCGTTGACTGCGGCGACCGGCGGATCAGAAAGCGCGAGAGCGTGAGAAACCGCGTCGATCGCGGCCGGAGAGACGAACGGCTCGTCGCCTTGGACGTTGATGTAGCCATCGGCCTTCACATAGCGGAGGCATTCGGCGACCCGATCGGTGCCGGTGGGATGGTCTCCGGTCAGCAGGCAGGCCATGTCGAGCCGGCGGCATTCTTCTTGAATGCGCGGATCATCGGTGGCGATGAAGGTTTCCACGATGCGTTCGGCCTGCTGGCAGCGCTGGTAGACGTGCCACATCAGGGGCTTGTCTCCCAAGAGTGCGAGCGGCTTGCCGGGGAACCGGGTTGAGCCGTACCGGCAGGGGATCACGGCGACGTGGTGCGGGACGGTGCCTCCCGATAAGGACATGAGTACGACTCCTGAACGAAGAGGGTCTACGAGAGCAGGAGCATCGCGAGCTTCGCCGCGACGCCGGGTGAGGAGCAGTCGACGGACTCCACCCAGCGGTAGCCGCCAACCTCCTCGGATTGCAGAGTGATGTCGACATCGCGTCGGCCGGTAGTCCGGAACGCGAAGCGGAAGTCGAAGTGCGGATGCTCAGGTTCGGCTTTGGCAGGGTTGGCGGGGATGGTGTGGATGTCGATGTCCAGCGGCATCCCGTCCATGGTGAGGTCACGGCTGATCGCGTCTACGGGGATGCCGGTCTCTTCGGTGAGTTCACGGAGCGCCGCGGCCGGGAGGTCGGCATCGGTGCTCTCCAGGTGGCCGCCGGGCAGGAGGAGCCGATCCAGGGCGTTGTGGTGGATGTGCAGGACCTGCCCGCACCGGTCGATGAGTACAGCGCTGCAGGTCACGTGGCCGGTGAAGGTACCTCGGCTGGCAAGGTGACCGGGCGCGATCAGAGCTTCGGTCAGTGGGATGAGAGCTCCGCGCTCGTCCGGGTGGCGTGCGAGATAGGCGTCGAGAGCGGCGCGGATGTGGTCATGGCTGATGGACATGTGGGTCACCTCTTGAAGTAGTCGAGCCAGATCTCCGCGATGACCTGACGCGCGTCGATGGTGAGTTCATGCAGGCCGGGGGCATGGTCGTCACTGGTCAGGAGGGCGGTGACGGCGAGTATCTCGGCCTGCACGAGGTGAATGTAGGGGCCGACCGTCGCGCCGTGCAGGAAGTTGACGGCGTTGCCGTCGGCCAGGACGTAGAAGTAGTGGCCGGTGGTGGAGTACCGGGTGACATGGGGGCCGACCTCGGCGCGACGGTAGAGGGGCGTGAGGGCGGTCAGTTCGAGTTCGTCCTCGGAAGAGGTGACCGAGGCGATGTAGGCGCCGTTCGGAAGCGCGGTGAAGTCCTCGTGCCTCAGGGCGAGGTTTCCGGTGGCGCACACGATGAGCCCGCACCCGCGGATGGCCTCGGCACGGGTGACCGGCACGTGGAAGCCGTGGGAGCGAGCCTGGACCCGCTTGACCGGGTCGTCGTCGTAGACGGTGACCCGGACGTTCTTGGCATGGAGCATCCGGGCGATGGAGCCACCCAGCTTGCCGTACCCGATGACGCAGGCGTCGAGGCTGCCGAGGATGTCGCCGCGGGAGCGAATCAGGGCCTCGGTGGAGAACACGATCGAGTGGCCGACCAGATGGTCTTCAGGTTCCTTGAGCGGAGAACGGGCCACGGAGTAGACGGGGCAGGGCAGCTTTTCGAGCGCTAGATAGCGCTGCAGACCGTTCTCCGTGTCCTCGACGACACCACGGATCCGGCCGGAGAACTGCGCGCAGGCCACCTCCAGACTGGCGGCGAAGTAGCCGCCGATGTCGAGCAGCAGCAGGTCCTGACCGGCGGCGGTCTCCTCCAGGTAGTTCAGCGCGGTGGCGGGATCGGCGAATCGGGTCCGGCTGAGCGGATCGAGCGTGAAGTGCTTGCGGGCCTCGGCTGCGGCCGACTCGAAGATGGACCTGGGCTTGGGCAGAACGGCCGCCACGCGGGTCAACCGGGCCATCGCGTGAAGGAAGGCCGGACGTTCAGCGAGCAGGTGCGTAATGATCACGGAGGAGACCGGCTCGGGGTCGGGGAAGCGCTCGGTGACGCGCCGGAAGAAGGCATCCAACCGTGCTTTCTCGAAGCTCTCCACAAGGAATTCCCTTGGTAGTCGGGCGGCATGTGCTCAGGCGGCGGCGTGCTGGTGGGAGGCGAGCCAGTCCAGTTGCGCGGCCATGCCGGTGATCAGGTCGATGTGGGGGTGCCAGCTCAGCAGGCGTCGCGCGGTGCGGGGGTCGGCGTGCGTGGCGGGGACGTCGCCGTTGCGGGTGCTGGCCGTCTCGACCAGAACCGGCTCCCCGGTGAGCCGACGAGCGATGTCGATGACCTCGTTCAGGGAGGTGGTGGTGCCTCCGCCAACGTTGATCACACTGTTGCCGGCAGGGGCCGTTGCGGCGGCGATGGTCGCGGCGACGACGTCGGTGACGTAGGTGAAGTCACGGCGCTGGTTGCCGTCGCCGAATAGCCGTACGACCCGGCCCTCCAGGGCCGCGGTGAGGACGCGGTGGATGAACATGTCCTCGCGCTGGCGCGGCCCGAAGACGGTGAAGTAGCGCAGCGCCACGACGCTGGTGGCGCAGTCGGGACGGGCGGCGTGTGCAAGGCAGAGCTGTTCCTCGGCGAGTTTGGTGACCGCGTACGGCGAGGCGGGCCGTGGATGGTCGGTCTCCCTGCTCGGAGTTCCGCCGGTGGCTCCGTAGACGCTGGAGGAGGAGGCGACGACGAGCCGCGGGACACGGAGCCGGGTGGCGGCTTCCATGATCCGCTGGGTGGCGAGGATGTTGCAGGCGACGTAGTCGCCGAACTGTGGCCCCCAGGAAGGCCGCACGCCGGGGATGCCGGCGAGGTGGAACACCGCGTCCGCGTCGAGTAGGAGGGGTTCGACGGCGCAGGTGAGCAGGTCCGCGGTGATGGAGATGAATCCCGGCTGGTCATGCAGGACGGCCAGGTTCGCGGCGGCGATGTGGTCGGCTCCGGCATCTCGGCGATCCACCCCGATCACAGTCACGCCGTACTGGAGCAGGGCCAGTGCCAGATGGGAGCCGATGAATCCGGCGGTGCCGGTGACGACGGCTCGGCGCGGCCTTCCCAGGGATGCGCCGGAAAGCGGTGTTCCCAGGTGTTCGTCGGAAAGTGGGGATAGGGCCTCGGACATGAGGAGGTCTCCTGCTGGATGGATGACGTGGTCAGATGAGCTGGTCGAGCAGCGTGCGGCCGTGTACGGCGAGTTGGGGATCGCCGCTCTCATGTCCGCGGACCAGCGCGGTGAGCGCCTCGATGACGCCGAACCGGATGAGTAGATCGCGCTCGGTCTCGTCCGGTGGCCGACCGTAGCCATCGAAGAACGTCTCGCGGAGGTGGGGGTTCAACCGCCAGTGGCGGTGTTCCAGCCGGGCGAAGTCCCGGACGCGGGCATCGAGCCGCGCATGCTCGAAGTCGAGCACGCGCACGACCCCATCCGAGCCGACGAGCCAGTTCCTGGGCTGATAGTCCAGGTGACAGATCGCGCCGTCCATAACCGCGATGGCCAAGGCATCGGCGTGGGCGAGCAGCGTACGCCGCTCGCCCACGCTGATCAGCCCGGCGGTGTGTGCGCGTCCGGTCCACCAGCGGGTCCGCCCTGCCAGATAGGCGGGGATGGCATCTCCGGACTCCGCTGGCACGACCTGATGAAGAGCACGGAGGGTGGTCCCGGCGGAGTGATAGGCGTCCCGCTCCGCCTGTGAGCAGGGAGGAAGGTCGACGGCGCTCTGCCCGGAGAGCAGGGTCAATAAGAGAGAGCGGGTGACTGGATCCGCCGCGACCATTTTCGGGGCACGGTCACCCAGGTGAGGGACCACAGTGATATAGGCATGTGCCTCCTGCCGGAAGCGACCGGCGTCAGTGTGCCGCTTGACCACATGGAGGACGTCACGGGCGTCGACGAGCGCCAGCAGGTGCGATGGCAGCCCGGGCATGGGCACGGAACTGATCGGGCCGAGGGCCTGGCGGGCGAAGGTGAGGCGCGGGTCCTCGACAGCGATCACAGCGCTACCAGGTGTGCGGTGTCGTTGTGGCGGTCGAGCATCCAACGGCGCCGGCCCAGCCTGTTGAGATGGAGCTGCCAACAGGTCAGCGATCCGTGGTCGACGGTGAACCCGGCCTCGGCCCTGGGAGGGAGGCCGAGCAGGAGGGTATGTGCGGCAAGTACGGTCTCACCGTGCGCGGCGAACAGGACGCGCTCACCGTCGTGGCGTTCGACCAGGCTGGCCAGGAACGCTCCGGCCCGCCGCAGGTAGCCGTTCCATGTATCGGATCCGATGGCCCATGGCCGGTCGGGATGGGCATGCGGACCTCCGCCGAAGCCGGTTTTCACCTCGTGCCAGGGCTGGCCATCTGCGTCCCCGTGGATCGGCCCGTCCAGGCCGGGCTCGATGATCAGCGGCAGGTTCAGGGCCGCGGCGTAGATCTCTCCGGTCTGACGGAGCCGGAGCCGGGTCCCGGCGTAGAGCGCGGTGATGGGCGCGTCGATGTGCTCGGTGGCGATCCGCCGCACGGCCAGAGTCGCCTGGCGCCGCCCCAGCTCGGTCAGACCGGTGCAGGTGCGCGGGCCACCGACCAGACCCGCGACGTTACAACGGGCCTGCCCGTGCCGGGTGAAAACCAGCTCGGTGACGATCATGCGTGTCCTTCCTGTTCGATGACGAGACGCACCTGCGGCCAGGAGTGCCGGTAACCACCTCGTCCCAGGTAGGGAGCGGTGAGGATGCGGTGCAGCTCGGCGTGGCCGAGGAGCTGCGTCATGCTGGTGCCTCCCAGCCGGGCGTCGTGTCTGGTTGCTGCCTGGTTGTAGCCGGCGAGCGCATGCTGGATGGCCGTCAGCTGGAGCGGGCCGTACGTCATGGCCAGGGTGACGACGAGCTTGGCGAGGTCGTAGCCGAACGGGGCGAGGGTGAGGTCGTCGACGTCGACGATGATCGGGATGCCCTGCTCGGTGATGAGGATGTTGCGCGGGTTGGTGTCCTTGTAGAACGCCGCCGGTCCGATGGCGACGGCGTGCAGGAGCCTTTTCGCGGCGGCCAGGTCTTCGTCGTCAGCCAGATGATGAGTACGGCGCCGGGCGTCGAGTGCGGCGAGGCGGGGAGCGAGGAAGTCCGCCATCGCGTGATTTGCGGGTAGCGGGTGAGGAACGCCCAGGTGTGCCCGATGCAGGTCACTCACCCAGGCGGCCCCGTGCGCGTCTCCCAGAAGGGCTGCGAGCATCGGCAGGTCCCGCACACCCGGGTGACGGCCGTGAATATAGGTGAAGTCGATTGACGTCATTCCGACCGCTTCGATACCGGGTTGCCGGAACGGCAGGGCGTGCTCGGCCAACCAGGCATGGTGCCGTACCGCCTGCGCGCGCTCCTCCTCGGTGCTGTAGACCTTGGTGAAGACCGGCGTGTTCATCGCTCACCTCTCGGCTTCCGGGCCAGCAGGTAGGTGACGACCGAGGTGGTGCTCACCGGCTCGTCCGGCAGGCGGGTGCGCAGCGCGGAGGCGATGGCTGTGGGGTCGCCACGCAACTCTGCAGGAAGTTGGTACTTCGGGCTGGTGGCCAGGTATTCGGCGACGTGCCCCAGGTCGGTGAAGGTGAAGCCATGCTCTTCGTGTTCGAAGTACTCGATGGGCAGCACCGGTTCGGTCAGGTCGGCCAGGTTGCCGCTGTGTACCGCCGCGTACAGGCTTTCCCGGTACGACGCGTCTGTATCGAGCCCGGCATCGGCGACGAGGATGTCCAGGTCGTGGTAGCTGTCAGCGGACTTGGTGACCAGGATGGCGATGCCGCCCGAAGTGAGAGCGCGGGCGATCTCCGCGATCACCGCCTCCGGCCGGGGTGCGTGGTAGAGGCAGAACGCGGCGACGGCCACGGTGCACGCGCCCGTCGGTACGGGCAGGTGATGGAAGTCCGCCTGGACGAAGGACACCGCGCTGTCCGTGACGCCGAGGCGGGCGCGGGCGTCGTCGAGCATCGCCGCTGAGGCGTCGATACCAATGAGCCGTCTCGGTCGTAGGCGCTCGGCCAGGACGCGGCTGCTGGTCCCGCGCCCGCATCCGACGTCGATCACCAGCGGTACCTCGGGGGCAGGTAGATGCGCGGCAGCCAGGTCGGCGATGACCTCGGCGACCGCCCGGCCCCGGGTCTTGGCACGGTGCAGGGCCGAGGTGCGAGCGGCCAGTCGGGAGGCGTGCCGGTACAGCTCCTCTTGCGCTGTCGCGTTGAGAAAGGGATTGGTGGAGGCGGTCATCGGCTCCACTTCCCGATACGGGGGATGGAGCGCGTTATGCCTGGTGTGCGGCTATCTGCTTCAGCCAGCGGCGAGTGTGACGGCGGCTGGTCAGCAGTACCACGTCGGCGTGCCCGCCGTACTCCTTGATCTTGGCCAGCACGCGGGGCCGCATCCTGCGCCGATAGGTCGCCACGTAGCGCAGCACACCCCAGTGGATGCGGTTGTAGATCCCGCTGTCCCGGTCCTGGCCGTGGCCGTGCTTGAGCTGACGGGAGAAGACTCCCCACAGCGCCACGACGGTGGGCACGTCCATCAGGATCACGGTGTCGCAGGCCTCCAGCCGCACCTGGAGCGTGGAGTTGTAGTTGCCGTCGATCACCCAGCGCTCGCCGCGGACCAGGTCGCGCTGGAGCACCTCGAACTTCTCGGGTGGCAGCGGATTCCACGCGTCGTCGTAGTAGATGACGTCCAGATGAGTCACCGGCGCGTTCACGACCTTGCCCAGCTCGCGGGCGAGGTGGGACTTGCCGCTGCCTCCGCAACCCACGATGGCGACCCTCTGCATCTGCATGATGCTCCACGATAGTCAGGGCGGTGACCTGCGACCGGACATCGGCGCGGGCTCGTTCGGGTACGGCGGACCCACTGCCCGAGGCAAGCGAAGGGATCATCTGACTTCCCTTCCTGAACTGACCGCCTCGATACGGGCCCGCGGTCCGGCGAGGTCGGCCAGCACCGCTTCGAGGGCCCGGATCTGGGTGCTCAGCCGGAACAGTTCCAGGTGGTGCAGGCATTCGGCGATCAGCCGCATGTGCTCTCGGCTGCCCGCGATGGCACGTAGGCGGGCCAGCTTGCCGATGACATCGGTCCCGTCGCGGACGATCAGCCAGGGAGGGACGAACCGTTCGACGTGCCGGATGTCCGCAGGGGCGAGTGGCAGGCATCCGGCCAAGACCGCCTCGAAGATGCGCTGGGTCACCTGACCGGCCGCCGCGTATCTCTGGGGCAGGAGCAGCACGGTCGCCAGCGCGCCGCCGTACAGCTCGTGCACCTGAGGAAAGGGAATCCTCCCGAGGAAGGTCATGTACGGCCAGCGGCCGGTGTCGGGCCACTTGCCGGCGACCCGGTGCGGGAAGCGTTCGGCGGCGGACGCCAGGTAGGTGTCGAACTCCTCGTCCCTGTCGTACTGGTTGCCCACGTAGCCCAGGGTGATCGGCCGAGAAGCAGCCGCCAGGGCACGCGGATCGGCGCTGTCCAACAACGCGTCATCGACAGGGAACAGCAGGCTGTGCGCCCCGGCGGTCGGCGCGAGAGCGGCCTCGCACACGATCACGCCGGGCCGGTGGCGCCACGGGCTACCGGTGGGCAGCTGCCGGTCCTTGTCCCAGATCACCGTCGGGGTGCTCCGGACAACGGTGTAGTGATCCAGGAGTTCGTGCTGCCGGTGCAGGTCGCAGGTATGTTCGGGAGTCCCGCACGAAGTGGTGTTGCGGCCGGGGATGATCCAACGCCATTCCAGGAACAGCACGTCGATCTCGGGGAGACCTCGCTCGAAGGCGTAGCGACCGCCGAGGTCGTCACCGGCCTCCAGCCGGTCGCGGTCGGCCTGGAGGAAGATCAGCCGGTGGCCCCGCCCGATCAGCGCGTCGACCAGGGGACGGCGGTGGCTGCGTCCTCCGTCGGGAGTGTCGGTGATCCCGGGGCCGAGGAAGCCCCAGAAGCTGTATCCGATGATCACTTCGTCACCCACCTGCCTTCCAGGAGCAGCGCGTCCAGCCCGGAGACGGCCAGGCAGTCCAGAGCCATCCGCGGCGTTCCGCAGATGGGCTTGCCCTTGACGTTGAGGGAAGTGTTGATCAGGACGGGGACGCCGGTCCGGCGGGCAAACGCCTCCAGTACGGCGTGCATGAAGGGGTTCTGATCTTTGGTGACGGTCTGGAGCCGTGCGGTCCCGTTGGCATGGACGATCGCCGGGATCCGGGTACGGGCGAGATCGGTGACGCCGGAGGCCATGGACATGAACGGGGCGTCCTGGCCGAGGGTGAAGTAGTCGGCCGCATGGTCGGCGAGGATCATCGGGGCGAACGGCCGGAACGGCTCGCGGAACTTCACCGTGGCGTTCAGCCGCTCGACCACGCCTTCGCTCAGAGGGGAGGCCAGGATGGAGCGGTTGCCCAGTGCCCGAGGGCCCGCTTCGATCCGCCCCTGGAACAGCCCGACGATGCGTCCGCTCGCAAGCTGCTCGGCCAGATGTTCGGCCGGGTCACCCTGCACGTGTTTCAGCGCGAGGGTGGGCCATGGCGACAGGTCGAGTTCCGGTTCGGCGAAGGCCGGGCCCAGGTAGCAAGCTCCGGCGATGCCGGACAGCGGTCGGCCACCCGCATCGAGATGGACGGCCGCAGCCGCTCCGATGGCGGTTCCCGCATCCCCCGGAGCCGGCGGAACGAAAACCTCCTCGAAGATCCCGGCATCGATGATCCGGCCGATACTGACGCAGTTGGCCGCCACTCCTCCGCCGACACACAGGCGGCGTGATCTGGTCAGAGCCCGGGCGCGGCGGGCCAGGTGCAGCATGACCACATCAGTGCGTTCCTGCAGCGCGGCGGCCAGGTCCCGGTGAACCTGCTCAACGGGGGCGTGCGGGTGACGGGAAGGACAGGTCTCGGCGACGAAACGGGGCGACAGACGAGGGTAACCGGAGGACAGAACCCGGATCGGGAAGAGCCTCGGGTCCAGGGTGAAACCGTCCGAGGTAAGGCAGATGGCCCGGGTGAACAGTTCGCGGAAACGCGCCGGATCACCGAGGGCGGCCAGCGCCATCACGGTGCCCTCCTCGTCTCCACGCCGCCAGCCCAGGTGTTCGGTGACCGCGCCGTAGGCGTAGCCGAGCGAGGCGGGATCGTGCAGGGCATGCAGAGTGCGGATCTCGGGCTGGCCGGGGGTGCGCTGGCGGGCGACGGCGACTGTGGTTGTCTGCGTCTCGCCCAGGCTGTCCACGACAAGCACGGCGGCCGCCTCCCAGCCGGAGGCGGCGAAGGCGTACATCTGGTGGGTCCGATGGTGCAGGACCGGCCGTACTCGCGCGCCTGGGAACATCCGGCCCAAGACTTGGACACGGCGGGCCGTACGTAGGGCGACCTTGGCAAATCCGGCCGCCCGGGGCAGCGCCCGTCCCCACGTCTCGGCCGAGCGCAACAGGCGAGCCGCGTCGGGGACGGCGTCCAGGTAGCGGGGACCGCAGAAGTTGTAGGCGATCGCGTCCACGTCGGCGGCGGTGATGCCGGCCTCCCGCAACAGCCACCGGACGGCATGGTGGGGGTAGTCCCTGGTGTGCTTGATCTGCGACAGGCGTTCCTCCTCGACGAACCCGACCAGCTCGCCGTTCACCAGCAGCGCCGCGGCGGAGTCGTGGGTGTAGGAGCACAGGCCCAGCACGACCGGGAAGGGGGGTGTCGTCATCGGGCTCACCGGGTCTCCGCCGTCGTACGCAACCTCAGTTCCTCGTACCAGGCACGCAACGCCTCCCCCAGCGGCCCGCGCGCCTGGTCGGCGAGATGCTGGGCGCCGACGCGGTCGCCGCTCTTCCATAGCCGGTAGCTGTGGAGCACCTCAGCCGCGGTGTCCCAGCCGGGATGGCCGGTCAGCTCGCCCGCCCGGGTCCGCGCCAGGAGCGCGTCGAAGCCGTGCCACGGCGTGGTCATCGCGGGGAGTTCCGGCGTCTCGGGGATCGCCCTCAGCGTGGCGGCCTGGTCGATGTCGCGTTCGTAGATGTGCAGGGAGTCGACGTGGTGGTGGTAGTCGCCGAGCTCTGCCTCCACCCATCCGGCCATCAGCTCGTGCAGGGTGGTAGTGAAGAACAGGTCATACGGCAGGCCCACCCACACGTCCTGGCCGCGCATGGTGGTGGACATGTGCAGCCGTCCCTGCCGCAGGTGGAAGCGGAAGCCGAGGGTGCACGGGACGTCCCGATGCCCTGCGGTGTCCTGAGCGGGGTCGTACAGCTGCACCACCGCGCGGCGGGAGTCCGGATCGGCTTTGAGGATCTCGATGACCCGTGCCAACTGGTCGATCCGCCCGCCCCAGCGGCGCATCCGCGGGCCATAGGCGCCGCGCAGGACTCCCCCGTCGGCGAACTGGCGGAGCCGTCCATTGAAATCGAAGATCCATGGGTCGTCGGAGCCGGACAGGATCCACACGGTCTCGGCGATGGCGAAGGCCGGGTTGAGGATGCGGGCCGGCGGGGCGAACAGCAGCCTGGCCCGTGGCCGGGTCAGCCTGAGGTTCACGTCCAGAACCTCTCGCGTGGCCATGCCTCGCGGGCTGACGGTCCGCCCGCTGTTCATGGCCAGAGCTACCGTCCCGCCGAACAGCCCGGCGACGCTGTCGGCCGTCAAGGTCATCATCAGGGTTTTCCTTCCTGGCCCGCCATCAGCGGGGCATTGTTGTCGAGAAATGCGGGCCGTACGAGGTCAGCTCGACGGGCCGAGGACGAGTTTCGCGACGGCGGCAGCGGTCGCACCGTCCCAGCGGCACACGGCGTTCTTCGCCCTGCCGGGGACAGGTGTCTGATGAGGGGATGCGGCCAGGTGAGACAGGGCCGCGGCGATATCGGCCGCATCCGCGCAGGCACGCGCCGCCTGATGTTCGGCCAGACCGAGGGTCTGCTCGCCGGGCAGGCGGAGTTCGAGCACCGGCACGTCCAGCAGCATCGCTTCGATGCCGCAGGTGGAGGAGACCGTCACGATGGCGTCGGAACCGGCCAGGCAGCCGCGTGCCCCTGTCGCCGGATCGGCGACGGCCACTTTCACCCCGGAAAGAGCCTCGAACACGTGCGGGTCCTGCGCAGGATGAGGAGCGATGACCAGTTCCCAGCTTCCCTCCGCTGCCTGCATTCCACGTAGGAGGATCTCCGCCTGGGCTCGCAGACTGCTGCGGGAGAACGGCTGGCAGGCCCAGACCACGATCCGTTCCGGTGGCCGGCCGCCTTCCGAAGTGAGCAGGCTCTCCAGGTAGCGGCGCTGACGTGGGCGCTCCACCGAGGCGAGTGCGTCAAAACGTGGCTGGCCCAGTACGTGGATCTCGGCGTCGTCACGCCGTACCCACCCGGCGGCCGACGTGGCGTCCCGCTCACCCATGACGACGATGTGACGGCAGTGCAGGACGGGCCAGGCCACCGATCCGGGAATCCACGCTCCGTGCTGCACGTAGACGGTCCGCATGCCGATCCGGTCGGCGGTATGTACGGCGAGCGCGCCGAGAGGGCTCGTGTCATTGCTGACCAGCATCGTCGCGGGCCGGGTGGCGGCGAGAACACCGTCCAGCCATGCTTCGGTGTTCACGGTGGCGCACCAAGACAGCTGAGTGCATCCCGCGCTGTATTCCAGCAGCCGGGCCGCGAGGCCAGCCAGCCGGCCGAGGAGGATCCGATGCGCTCCGATCAGCACGGATTGGCCGTCGCCCGGCTGCCGCATGGCATGGAGGGTGGTTGCAAGAAGCCCTCCGGGGGCGAGCAGTCGGCCGCGGGGAATCCGGTGGACCGTGATCAGCGGATCATCGACCTTCGGGCACCGTTGTGCAGGGTCGGTGGCCAGATCCAGCAGCAGGCTCCGCTGTCCATGGCGGCTTACCTCCGCCAGGACCGGGAGCAGCGTCCCGGCGTGGCGCGACGACCACGACACGGCCACCACCGCCGCCGTCGGGGAGACGTGGATGTCCCGGATCTCTGCACTGGCGAAGGAGCGGGGTGGCGGCGTCGGCGTGGCGGAGACCTCTGCACCGAGGAGGTAGGCGATTCCCGGCCAGGTGACCGTGTAGGAGCGGTACTCCTGCGAGCTGCTGTCGCGTTCGCCGATCAGCGTCTGTCCGGGCGGGACGGCGATGGGACCGGGGGCGCCCGCGAACGGCGGCCAGGCCGACAGGGCGAGCAGTTTACGCACGACCTGGGAGACCAGCCGCCGTACCGGCACCTGGTGGACGTGCAGCCACGAGGCGCCGCCCGGTGTCGCGGCGAGTTCCGAGGCGAACGATCCGAGCTCGTCCATCACGTGCTCGACATGCCGCTTGATCTCGTCGGGATCAATCTCGTCCACGTCGAGTTCCTCCACGCGGATGCGCGGTCCCGCTGAGGGCGTGAGGCTCGCGGTGCGCATCAGGTCCCAGCTCGGCGTGGCTGACGGCCGCCCTGAGAAGATCAGCGTGAGGTCGCTGGCAGTGGTCATCTGGGGCTCCTCAAGGGAACCGGTGAGGACGCCGCGGGAGCCTGTAGGTTCCGCCCGATCTGGACGAGGCGGGCGGGAGTCTCCACGACCACGGGAGACGGTGTGGTGGGAGCCCCGTATCCCCATCCGGCGTGGATATACCGCACGCCTGCGCGCAAGGCGGCCTCCTGGTCTACCGCCATGTCCCCGACGTAGACGGCTTGTGCCGGATCCACCCCGAGCTCGACCAGGGCCAGCAGCAGGGCATCGGGGGCGGGTTTACCGCGCTCGCTGCCGGGAGTACGCACTGTGCCGAACGGACAGCCCAGGCGTTCCAGGAGCGGTGCCGCCCGGTTGAGCGGCTTGGCGGTCACCACCCCAAGCGACCAGCCGTCCCCGGCGAAGGCACGCAGCGCCGCCTCGATCCCGGGAAACGGCGGGGCGAGGTCGGCCCACGTGACGGACGCCTCGTCGTAGGTGGTGTGCAACAGCTCGGCCTCCCGCAGGCCAAGCTGCCGCATGATGTCGGGGAAGGGACGGCCGATGTGGCGCAGGTAATCCTCGAAGGGGACGTCCACGTTGTGACGTTCCTGAACGAGCTGCCAGGCCCTGCACATCACGACGCGGGTGTCGAACAGGACGCCATCCAGATCGAGCAGCAGCGCTCTGCGGGGCTCGGGGGCAGGCGATTCATCGTGGGAGCCAGCAGATGGGGAGATCACGGTCGCGGTTCTCCTTGCTGAGGTGGATCAGGGGATGTCACAGGTCACGCGGAGGACGTACTGCCGCGGCGCAGGAAGGTGGTGATCTGCTTTCCGTTTGCGACAACGGGAGCGACGGTCCATGACTGAGCGAGAGCCGTGATGATCTGCAGCCCACGGCCGTTCTCCTGATCGTCAAGAGCGATTCGGGGCACGGGCAGGCTCGGCGAGCCGTCCTGGAGATGGATGCCCACGGCGTCCGGCCGCAGTTCCAGGAGCAAGGTGACGCTCTCAGTGCTCTGACCCATGAGAACGGTGAGATCTTCCAGCCTCTGGCTTCGACCGTGACGGAAGGAATTGGTGACCAGTTCGCTGACAATCAGGACGGCGTCATCGATGAGATCCTGCTCTCCCCACGCGCGCAGGATGTTGGCGGTGAAGACACGCGCCCTCTTCGGGGCGAGCGGATCGACGGCCATCTTCAGCTGGGCGTGAAGTGTCACGACTGGAAGTTCCACGTCGGCGGCGCTCATCACGGCTGCTTCCAGCCGACCGCTCCGGATGCGTCGTTCCGTCTTTTCGCGTAGCAAGAGCGCTGCGGGCGCGAGGTGCTGGAGATGCCATCGACGGCCATAGTCGGATTCCTTTCTGGAGACCAGACGGGGGACACTCTGTGCTCAGCGACCGTCACCGTTCGAAGCGGTAGGGCGCCGTGCTCAGGCAACCCCTCTGGCGGCCGTTCCGGAAGGATGCATCGATGGTGTTTGCGGGCACGCCGGGATGCACGCAGGTTGTACGCCTCGCGCGAGGTGCTGCTGCATGCTCACCAGGAACCATTCGGCAAGATCGTGGAGTGTTGGCGCAGGAAGGGGACACGACATGGACGGCAGTCATGCCAGCCCGGCCGGAATCGCCGGATTCACATTGACCGGGAAGCGTGTTGTCGTCACGGGCGGATCACGCGGGCTGGGCGAGCAGATCGTGCGGCGTCTCGTGCTCGAAGGCTGCTCAGTGGCGGCATGCGCCCGCAGCGAGGAGCACCTCCGTCAGATGGCTGAATCCCTGGGGGGTCACGGTGAGAACGCGTTGTTCACCAAGTCCCTGGACGTGACCGCCCCGGAACTGCTGGAGGAGTTCGTTGCCGAAGCGGCTTCTCGATTCGGCAGGCTGGACGGTGTCGTGGCGTGTGCCGGTGGGGCGAGAGGCGGAGCGCTGGGCTCGGCGACGTCACAGGACTGGACGGCGACGTGGGAGCTGAACGTCGGGCACGCGGCCCGGCTCATCTCGGCCGCCGCCCCGCATCTCCGTGCGGCGGGTGGTGGATCCGTCGTGATCGTCTCGTCGATCTCCGGCTGGAAACCCGGACCTCAGTCCCAGTACGGCGCGGCCAAGGCCGCGCAGATCCACCTGGCCACCTCGTTGGCCCGGGAGCTCGGAGCGGATGGAATCCGGGTCAACGCCGTCTCTCCAGGCTCCATGCTCATCCCGGGCAAGCGGTGGGATCGGATGCGCACCCAGCATCCCGAACGGTTCGCCGCGTTCACCCGCGAGTTTCCCTCCGGGCAACTGGTGGATCCGGCCGAGGTCGCGGCGGTGATCGCCTTCCTGCTCTCCGACGCGGCGAGCGGCATATCAGGGGCGAACATCCCGGTGGACCGGGCGCAGAACGCGCCGACCCCGGACGGTTACTGACCTCAGGCCGCACCGAGCACGGGCCGGGCCTGCCGTTCGAACCGGCGTACCAGCGGCTCCGCGTGGTGCGGCTCCAGCCTGGTGCGGAAGTCGCGCAGGGCCTGCACCGACCGTTCGGAGTGGACCGTGCCCAGTAGGTTCAAGGCGGTGCTGGCCGCATCGATGGCCTCGTCCAGGCGCCGCTGCTGTAGATGCGCGGTGGCCAGGACGGACTGGCTGATGGCCTGGCGTCGACGCCGGTCGGCATTGGCGCGTACCGAGTCGTCGGCGAGGTGTTCGGCGCGGCGGGCATCGCCCAGGTCACGGAAGCAGTGCGCGGCCTCGGCCTCCAGGTAGTGGTGGTCGAGGTAGCGGACCCAGGGCGACTCCTCCGAAGGACCGTCGCTGGCGTCCAGGGCGGCGTCGGCGGCCTTCAACGAGGCAGCGGCCTGCGCCGAGTGCTTGAGGGCGGCGTGCCCGCGAGCCACCATGGCGTGCAGCCGCATCAGCCCGAGTGGGCTTCCCGCATTCTTGGCTGTGGCCAGTCCGCTACGCGCGAGGGCGACTCCCTCGTCGGGACGGCCGAGGCTGGTGGCCAGATGGGACAGGCCGGCCAGGATCTGTCCGCCCAGCACCCGGTCCCCGCCTTCGGCACAGAGCCGTAGTGCCTGGATCATGTAGCGCTCGGCCAGGCCGTACTCGGCCGAGTCATAGGAGCTCCAGCCCGCCATCGCGGCCAGCTTCGCCGCCGCTGTGAACAGCCGGCCGCGCTGGCGCTCGGGTGCCCCGGACCGCTGGAGCATGGGGACGACCTCGGAGGTGAGGTAGTGCACGACACTGGAGCGCACCTGTCCGCCGCCGAAGCGGTTGTCCATCTCGTCGAACATCGCGATCATCGCGTAGACACGCTCAGCGGGGCCACTGTTCGCGACGGCGGCCAGATGTGTGGCCTGGTCATCTTCGAGAAGCCAGAGCAGCCAGCGGCGCTGAGGGTCCATCAAGGCCGTGGCGATGAAGGGCACACTGCCCAGCAGCGCGCGGCGGGAGATATCGGTGGAGCCGAGTTCGGCAAGCGTGTGCAGAGTTTCACCCACATCTTCACCATAGGCGAGCGAACGGGCCACGACGGGACGCTGAGGCTCCGCCAGAAAACCGATGTCGACCGGACTGAGAGCGCGTCCGAGGCGTTCGGCCAGCGCAGCGGCTATGAACTCCGGGACATGGCCCCGTGGATGCATCCCCTGTAACCAGCGAGTGACAGATGCCTTGTCGTAGCGCGTCACCACTCCCTGGTGTCCCGCCAGCTCGTTCACCCGACGCGCGAGCGCACCGTGGGAGCACCCCGCCTCGGAGAGCATCGCAGCCAGCGTCGTGTTGCCGCCCAGGAGTGCTCTGTCACCGCCCATGCATTGATGATGCCTCCCGAAAGGGTGCCTGTCCCAGCATCCGGACCGACCTTGCTATCGAATACAACCCTTCGTACAACCGGCCAACCTTTGTCCAAGTAGCGGTCAGGCCGTGTACACCCCAGGGGCAGGTCTACCGATTCACACACATAGCGCCAGGCTGTCAATCTGGACCATCCCCGCGGGCGCGGGACCGACAGCTAGCCGATGTCGCCGCCCGGCCAGGGCTCGGGACCATCCCCGCGGGCGCGGGACCGACTGGGCCCCGGCGAATGCGCTGGGGCTCGTTTCAGGACCACCCCCGCGGGCTCTAGGCCGACTCGCATCCTCATTGGCGGCGACTCCTCAAGGACGGACCATCCCCACGGGCGCGGGACCGACGAACTCCCCACCGAAGTATGCGCCGTATGCCCGGGACCATCCCCGCGGGCGCGGGGCCGACCGCCGTGTCGAGGTGTTTGTCGTGGACTGCCCGGGACCATCCCCGCGAGCGCGGGGCCGATATCAGCCACCACAGGGTCGGAAAGCTTTACCGTGGACCATCCCCGCGGGCGCGGGGCCGATTCCCGACTCGCCTACGAAAAAGGGCCGGTGGATGGACCATCCCCGCGGGCGCGGGGCCGATTACCACTCCCGGAACCACTGGTTACCAGTCCGGGGACCATCCCCGCGGGCGCGGGGCCGATCTCCCGCGGCCGGACTCCCCGGGCGTGGGACAGGGACCATCCCCGCAGGCGCGGGGCCGATTGATGGCGCCGTGGGACCTGGATGAGGTCACGGGGACCATCCCCGCGGGCGCGGGCCCGATGGGAGAAACCCCAGCTCACAAGCCTGATCGGGAGGACCATCCCCGCGGGCGCGGGGCCGATGGCGGCGCGGACGCGACGGTGGTCGGCTCGGATGGACCATCCCCGCGGGCGCGGGGCCGATCTAAGGCATTGGGGTACAGGTACGAGGTAGCCGGGACCATCCCCGCGGGCGCGGGGCCGATCTAAGGCATTGGGGTACAGGTACGAGGTAGCCGGGACCATCCCCGCGGGCGCGGGGCCGATGAGGCGATGCGGGTGGCCGACGTCATCCCCGGAGGACCATCCCCGCGGGCGCGGGGCCGATTCCTCCTTGGCCATCTTGGCGTCCGCGATCACGGGACCACCCCCGCGGGCGCGGGGCCGATATGCGCCACAAAGACCCCACATCGGTGACCATGGGACCATCCCCGCGGGCGCGGGGCCGATCTCCCTCTCGGAGGAAAAGAACTCCGTACTGTCGGACCATCCCCGCGGGCGCGGGGCCGATAGCGCGCCGCCGTCTCGGAAGTACAGCCAGATCGGACCATCCCCGCGGGCGCGGGGCCGATGAGCGGGAGCAGCCGCAGACGTGGGAGGTGCAGGGACCATCCCCGCGGGCGCGGGGCCGATCCGTGAGAAGCCACCCGCCCCACACCGTCGATCGGACCATCCCCGCGGGCGCGGGGCCGATGGTGGAAGGGGAGGCGGCCGAGCGCCGCGAGCCGGACCATCCCCGCGGGCGCGGGGCCGATCGTCGACCACCGACTCAACGGCCGGAAGTGGAAGGACCATCCCCGCGGGCGCGGGGCCGATTTCGAGGAGGAGTTGCTCGCCGCTTGATCATTCGGACCATCCCCGCGGGCGCGGGGCCGATGTCGCCTCCGCCTTCGCCTCCCGCAGCCGCCGGGGACCATCCCCGCGGGCGCGGGGCCGATACTTGCTGACCTGGCACTTTATCGACGAAGTCGTGCGGAAAGAATCAGTCCGTCGAAGTCCACTGGGTACCAGCGGTCCTTGCCTGCTGTTCGTACCGCCCAGCCCTGTTCATTGGCAGCGGGTTCGACGAGTACGGCTTGGCCGTCGCCGATGCGGGCTGTGAGCAGTTCCCAGATGCGATCTCGAACTCGTTTGCTGGGATTTCCAACGAAGACTCCGGCGTTGACCTCGACCATCCATCTGGTGAGGTGACCGCGCAGTCCTTCGGGGGCGGCGATGAGGACGATGACGGTCATATGTCCGCTGCTTCACTGCCGCTTTCGGGCTGGTCAGCGGCTTGTCCTTCGAACTCGGGGCCGATGATCGCAATGTGTTCCTCGCCCATGCTGGCAGGAATGATCTCTGGGACCACGGTGTCGGCGAAGGATCCCTCCGTACCCGCCCAGTTGACGCCTCCGGCGACGGCGCCGACTTTCTCATCCCATAGCTCGTTGACTTCGATGTCGGAGATCTCCACGCCGTCTGGGGCCAGAAGATCCTTGACATCGCGGACAATACGTCCAAGTAGCTTGTCTTGGGCGATTCGGTCACGTAATCCCAACCGTGCATCGCGTTCGTCGGTCAGGCCTCGAGCCGTCAGATCGAAGGCGAGCGGGATGGTGTACTCGGCCTTGTACAGATCGGCGATGTCCATGACGAAGGAAGTAGCGGCTCCTGTGTGGACGAAGCCGAGTCCTGGGCTGGCGCCGAGGCCCACGATGACGGCGTGGCAGATGCCGTAGAGAGCGGTGTTGGCGGCTGACAGCAAGCGGTTGAGGTCGTCTCCAGCGGCGAAGGCGTCACCGGGGCGGTAGTCGCGTCCGGTCCATGGCACACCGGTGCGGCGGGAGTGCAGCTGGTACTGCTTGCGGACGCGGGCACCCTCACGGCCGCGTAGTTGCTGCATGGTCATCGTCGAAACGTCCTCGCCGGGGAAGCGCATGCCGTACATGGCGCGGGCGACGGACAAGCGCTCCTTGGGGCGGGTGACCAGCCATGCCTGTCGATATAGCAGGCCGGAGCCTCGGCTGGGGCCGAGGCCTGAGGCGTACATGCGCACGCCCTGCTCACCGACCCAGCACACCGCGGTGCCGGAGTCGGCGAGCAGGCGGACGGCGCCGTGAGTGACCCGAGTGCCAGGACCGATGAGCAAGACCGCGACCATCGCGGCTGGCACCCGTACGGTGTCTCGCTTGTTGATGATCACGACTGCGTTCTCGTCACGATCGATGTGACTGCGTTCGACGTAGACGCTGGAGACACGGTCGGCGATGCGATGCAGGTCGTGTGGGTGGGCTTTCCACCAGATGTCAGCCATCGCCGCGGCCGTGGGCCGAGACACCGCTCTGAAGGGGCGCCAGGGTGAGCAGGCCGCAGCCGTAGGACTTACCCGGGCCGATGCCGCTCAGCAGCCGCTCGGTGAACGCGGCCAGGTCGGTTATGCGTAGTCGGCCTTCGAAGGTTGCAGTGTGCATGATGACCGGTTTGGCGTCACGGTTCTTCTTGAAAGAGTTCCGGTTGCGCGCGACGATCCGGACCTCATGAGCAACCAGGCCCTCGGCGGCGCCCTGCGGTTCCAGGCCAAGGGCCGGTGAGTCAGTGCGTGCTTGAGGGACCTCGAAACCCCAGCGCTGAGTCCGGCTGAGAAACCAGTTGAGCTGCTGGCCGGCGGTGCGGTGGCCGATACGGAAAGAGCGACGCTTGGTATCGGCAGCCCGTTCAATCTGGGTCGCGGAGGCCTTAACCGGATTAGACGTGTTCTGCACGGGGTTGGCGGTAAGCCGGAAGGCGAACTCGCGTCCGACTGCAAGCTGGGCAAGCAGCGGTGCGTAGTCGCGGACAGCGAAGTGCTCGCCGTCGGCTTCAGGCCAGCCAGCCTGTTCGACGAGATGGGACCAGTCAGGTCTGGTCTTGGTGAGCACGAACAGCAGGGGCCGGTGAGGGTTGTCGGCATCCAGTCGCCACAGGATGCGTTCGTCGGCGGGGTGATCAGGGATGCCGTGCATGACAGCACCGTGCATGACGTGCGGATTGCCGAGGAACAGTCGGCTTCTCTCGCGTAGTGGGTTGATCCGGATACGTGACAGGTAGGTCATGGGGGTCACCAGCCCAAAAGGGCGAACGGGTCGTGGTCGTCGGCGGCTGTGTCGGCTTGAAGGAATCCGGTCGGCAGTGTCACCCATGTGTGGCGGATACGGCGGCTGACGAACCGGCGGTCGCGCGGGGCAAACGACTGTGGAACGTCATTGAGGGAGTCTTCGCCGTTGGGATCGTCCAAGGTCGCGGGAAGGTCGACGGTGGCGGCACGACTGCCCCGGCGACTGCGAAGGTAGAGGTCTTTGGTCCTCTCGGTGGCCTGCCAGGGCTCGGCGCGCAGGGCTTCTTCCAGCGCGGCCTCACGGACCGCAAGAAAAAGCGGTTGGGTGGGGACACAGGAACGGCGACCGAGCGCGAGCGGGAAGGCCGGACGCCTGACAGCGTCGGCGAGCGCGTGAACGAACGAGGTAGGTCCTTGGAGTGCGGCAAGGAAGACCGCGTCCTGGAGGTAGAAGCGTTGGGTGACATGGGTGTACTTGGCGGGCGAGGTGGGCTTTTGCAGGCCCTTGGCGGATACTCCCGCCTGTGGGAGCGGGCGCCCTCGGTAGTCGCTGACGGTGTGGTAGTCGCGCAGCAGGGTGCCAGGCTGGTCAACGCGTACCCCCATCCGAAGGTCGAGCAGCTCACCCGGCGGTTCCTCGCGCGCTCTACCGGCTGCCGCGGCGAGCAGGCCGAGCACCCCGGATTTGGTCGGCTCTGGCCGGGTGTCGCGGCGGTTGAACACGCTGCGATCACCCCACGACTGCAGCGGTCCGCCCAGGCGCAGCAGCAACGTGACTTCGGCGGCGCTCATCCGGCCTGCTTGACGAGCTCGATGAGCGTGGCACGCAGGCCGACGGTCAGCTTGGGGAAGGTCTGCTGCGTGCCGAAAGCGGAGCTGAGCCTTTCGGCGGTCTCTCCTTCGGGCGCGAAGGTGTGGCAGACGGCGGTGTGGACGGGCGCATCGCCCCACTGTCGGGTGGCGCGCTCGTATTCGGAGGCCAGGCGCAGAGCTGAGGTTTCGGCGATGCCCTCCGCGCGGGCGGCTACAGGTCTTTCGTAGGCGGAGACCAGGTTGACCGGCTGGTCGTCACGGACCACGACCGCGACCAGGCTGGGCAGGGTGCGGTGGGCAAAAGAGTTCTGGTGGCCTGAGGGGATGGACCGGGCGAAGTGCTGGACGAAGGCCTCCACCGCGTCGAGCGCCGCCTCGGTGTCGCCGAGGTTGGAGACCAGTTGGTGCAGTCCGATCGTGGCATAGCGATACAACGTCGCGGAGTTGAAACCGATCGTGCCGATCATGCCGGCGCCGGTCTCTTCCTTGAGGTTCTCGTCGTCGACGGCCGTGTAGTAGTCGAACTCCAGCTCCACGGCGTGCGTGGACAGGGCATGGGCGACCTGGGCGGCGGCGTCGACGTTGAGGGAGGGAATGTCGGCGACCATCCGGCCGAACAGTGCGACGTCCATTGGGTGCCCGCTCTGGAGCTTCTGCGCCACCGGCAGGTTCTTCGTCGCGGCAGCGAGCTGCTCGTCGTCCATGGCCGCGAGGTCAACAGCTTGGTCTGCCACCAGATCGACGATGTCCTCCAGCTGGCGGTAGCCGAAGAACAACAGGTAAGCGGTGTCGCCGGCTTTCTTGCCCTCTTTGATACCCAAGGGTTCCAGGAGCTTGGCCGCCAGCCGGGCGGACTGCTCGGCGTCCAACGCGGTGCGAGCGGCCAGGCGCTTGGCCAGCTCGGCGACGATCCGCTTGGTGCGGGTGGCGTGGTCCTGCTCCGGCGCGTTCTGGGCGAAGGCGGTGCGGGTGGCGCGCTTCCACGCCTGGGAGGAGACGCGGGCGCGGCGTACTCCGCCGAAGTACGCCTCCTTGGGGTTGCCCTGGTCGTCGCGGTTGAGGTTGGCGGGCGGGACGGTCTGCACGATGTGGACGTCGATGTAGAGACGCTTGTCCATGGAGAGCTCCAGGGGAGAGAAGAAAAGGAGGAAGGGCTGGCCAGGCCAGATGGAGTGCGGTCAGGAAGGGGTGACCTGTGTGGTCGTCTCGGGGTTGGAAGGCGCCTCATCGTCGGAGCGGGACCATCCGTAGTAGTCCAGGCCCCAGCGGCGGCGGGCTCTTTGCCGGGTGTCGGGTCGCTGCCAAGCGTGGATGTCGTTCAGCAGCAAGTCGTAGTCGAGCGGCTGGCCGATGGTGCGCAGCTGGGTGATGAGGCCGCGTAGATGGGTGAGCAGGGCGGAGACCTGGGTGGCGGAGGCGGCTGCGTTCACCCGGCGGTCTACCGCCTCCTGGGTGAACTTGCCGCTGTGGTGCAGTCGGCGTAGTGCCTGTCCCAGCCGGACTTCTGGCTGATGCATGGGCTCGGGGCGGCCCTGCTGGTGCAGGCCGTACAGCGCGAGTGCGGCGTGTTCGGCCTTCTGCTCGTCGGAGACCTCGCTCTTACGGGCGAGCCTGTCGTCGACGGGGGAACGGTAGTGGGGCCACATCGCCGGCACGGTTCCGGCCTCGTGGCCCAGCCCTGCGCGCAGCGCTGCTAGATCCTCACCCGGGGGACGTCCCTCCTTCCTGCGCCAGGTCCCATCCGAGGCGACGTACTGGGCCCAGTAGCGCAAGGGCCGCTTGTTCGTAGCGGGCATGAAACTTCTCACCTTCAAGCGATCTGGGCTGTAGATGCGGCGGCCGGAGCAGTGTCTTCCCTGAGGTCAGCTACTGGTTGCACACAGCGAGGGAGCGCGGTGTTGATCTGCCGACGGAAGCTCTGTTCGGCCGTGGCGAGCCGGTAGGTGAACTCGCGGCCGTTTTTCTCAACAGCGCGTCCGACGAACTCGCTGTGGGTGGCAGCGTCCAGGACCTTCTCTGCGACGTCCCAGGTGCGGTCACGGGCGATCTTCTCCCATGCCCTACGGCCCTGCTCCAGCTTGTCAGGATCCCCCGCGGTGGCTCGTACTCCAGCCAAGAAGCGGCGGACCAGCGGATCGAGTGCGTGCAATACGAACTCGCCGGGGCGCTGTCCCCTGTCCCACGGGATGGGGTCGGCTCCCGCGGCTCGGCGCAGATCGGCGGAGAGGTTGTTCACGGCTTTGGCGAGATCCTCTGCTTGCTTGGCCACGTCCAGCAGAGCGATGTAGGTGTCCTCCTCCGCGCGCAGAGCCGCTACCGGCAGGGGAATCGAGTCGAAAAGGACATCCTCGACGACTGCGGACTGGGTGCCGTAGGCAATACCGATCGTCTCCACTCGCAGCGGATAGTCATAGTCGAGGCGCCCTTCGGCTTGGAGGGCAGCGAGCTGGCCGAGGAGCACGGAGGTCTCGAAGGCGCCGTCACCGTTTTCTCGTTCTGAGGTGAGCAGTGCCTCCAAACCGCGCCAGGCGGCTTTGCCGGGTACGTGACGGCGGGATCTGCGGACCGTTCCAGTGGGATTCTTCGGCGCCTTCTGGAAAGTCCACGCCGTGTGCGGCTCCCACTCCGGGAGATCCTGCAGCCGGTCCCCGGCGCACAGAATCACCCGGGAGACCCTCGTGCCGTCGGCCGTTTCCTCCGGGAGGAGGCGAATGCGCCGAGACTGCCAGGTCCACAGGTCGAGCAGGCCGGTGGCGGCGCGCGCCTCCCATGCCGGTCCGGCTGGCTCGCGTCGCCACTGAGGGCGATCCGCGGCAGATTGGGCTCCGATGGGGATATTGAGGAGCAGTGTCTCGTGCAGGTTGCGCCCGATAGGGAGGACCACCCCCAGTGCTCCGAGCGGTCCGGTTGGATTGCCCACCGTCTTCCCCGCCTTGACCTGGGGGTCATCAGCGGCGCCGGACTTGATCGCAGCCGTGTCCCAGCAGTGCGTGTGCAGCAGCCATCGGGCTGCCTGAGCCGGACTCAGCGCTAGTGGATCTCCGTCGGTGCGGGTGGCGAAGAGGGGAACGTTGTTGCCCGAGGCTGCCGTGGCGACCAGCAGTGCGGACCCCTTCGTCTCGTTCTTGGCGGTATGCAGGCCCGCCACCTGTGCGAATGGGGCCTTCTCGTCGAACAAGTCGAATCGGGAGCGATGTTCGTCCAGGTAGGTAGCGAGTTTTCCTTGCTCCTCCTCGGTGAACCGTCCGGCGCCGAACCTTCGTGCCCACTCTGCTCGATCGCGGGGGCGCCCCAAGGCGTCCAGCACGATGGGTAGCAGCACTTGCCGCATCAAGGCCGGAGTCTGGGTGGAGATGTCCACTACAAGAGAGTCGAACTCGTGGGCGCACAGCAGCGCCTCACGCAGCGAGGTCTCTTTCGGAGATTTATCTCCCCGTGGTCGCATAAGCAGCCAGGGGGAATCAATCAGGTCATACACGGACATGAGGGATCCTCGAATTGGCCATGTCTTGAATCTGGTTAGTAAAGCGTGGCAGAGAAGGCAGAAGTTTGTTGGCAAAATGCTTAAGGTGGAGCCACCCCGCGATTCAGGATCGAGAATGCGAATGTCTTAAACATGGACATATGGTGTCCGCGGGGATGATCCGTGGCCGTGTCTCGGACAATCATCGGCCCCGCACCCGCGGGGATGCAGGAGCTATCCGGACCTCACCTGCGTCGCCTGATGCTTCGGGACGGACCGCCTTCTACGACCAGCCCCAGCCGCTCGTCGTAGCGCAGCGCGTAATCGCCCAGCGGGCTGGCGCTCTCGGCATGCAGGATGAGTGCGCGGGTGCGCTTGAGCCATGGATGATCTCGCCACCCGTCCAGCGGTGACAGCTCTCGCTCTGCCGGGTCGGTGAGTTTGGCGGGCAGCCGTACGGTTGCGCCCAGCACCTCCTCCAGCAGGTCTTCGGAGAGCGCTTCGCCGTTCACGCCGAGCCATCTGCCGGCGAGAGTGCGGTATCCGCGGTCGTCACGGCGTATGAGAACAACCTCCAGGCTGCGGTCACCGTCGCGAACCACCGCCTGGAGTTTCTCTTCCGCGACGCTGCCGTGAGCCGCACCGTAGTGCAGACCGTCCAACGTCGGGTTGGTGTGCTCGCCGGCCCGAGTGAGCAGGTACTGCTCCGCGCTGTGGGCACGCTCCTGCTGCTTGTGCTCCCACAGGGCATACGCCGCCTGCTCCTCCTCAGCCCATCCTGGTGGGACGACGTCACCGGCATCGCTGTATACCCGCTTGACCAGGTGTGGCACATCTCCCGGCACGGACCAGGTACGGCCGTCGGCCTGGCAGACCAGAGCAGCAGTGCGCAGCAACAGATAGCGCCCGTAGATCGCCTCGCTCGCCGGCAGGATCCATGGAGCATCACCGTCTTGCGGCGCGAATCCGGTGATGACCACCTCGGGCCGGCTGACCTTCAGCGGGCGGCGGACCCCCTGATGGCGGTGGAGGCGTCCAAGACGCTGCAGAAGAAGGTCGATGGTTGTCAGATCGGTGACCAGCAGGTCAGCATCCACGTCGAAGGACTGCTCGGCGAGTTGGGTGGCTACCAGGATCAGACGCTTCGGGCGCGACGGCCCGTCTTTAGTGGGCGGCCCGAGTAGTTGCAGGCATTCTTCGGTCCCCTCGGCCCGGTCTTTGGCGGTCATCCGCCCGTGCAGCAGCCGCACTTCGTCGCCGAAACGCCGTCTCAGCGCCTCGTATGTCTTCTGCGCTCGGGGGACGGTGTTACGGATCACCAGCGCGCAGCCACCTTGTGCCAGCCGCTCTTCAACGAGAGCGGCAACCGCGGTATCGGCGGCAGATTCCTCGTCTTCGGCTCGGGCAGCAGTCTCGGGCAAGATTGTCACAGCCACTTGCAGGTCCGGGCGCCACTGCTGCACATGCTCCACGTCATAGACCGCCTGGCCATTGACCAGACATGCGGCGGTGACGTTGGGATATCCCCTAGCCTCGGGCAACCCTTCTGCGTCGAACTCTTCCTGGGAAGCCGCACCGGACAGATAGGCCGCGACCAGTTCCCGGCGCTGCGCCGGCGGCAAGGTGGCCGACAACAACACCACGGGCACCCCTGCCTGGCCCAGCCAGCGCAGCCCCTCCTTGAGAAACTGCGACATGTAGACATCCGCCGCGTGAACCTCATCGAGGATGACGACCTTGCCCATAAGTCCTGCAGCGCGCAACATCACGTGCTTGGTCCGGGTGGCGGCGTAAAGAAGCTGGTCAATCGTGCCGACGACGAACGGGCTCAGCAGCCCTCGTGACCTTCCAAGAAACCACTCCGCGGGAGCCTTGCGCTCCGCCTCAACGCTGGCCTCCTGCCCGAAGAGCGAATCGCCCATGCCGTATAGGTCATCTTCTTCGATGCTCTCGTAACAGGCATCCGGGTCGGCGTCGGTCTCACCCAGGAGGGCACGCCACTCTTTGTTGAACCTTCGCTTGCCGTGAAGCAGCGCCACCTGGTCGGCCAGGCCGTCACCGACTCCTTCCAACCAGCCCCGCACCTGGCTGAACATCGGATCGCTCGTCGCCTGCGTCGGCATACCGACATATACGCCGTCAGCCCCGAATCGCGCTGCCAGTATCTCGGCGGCCAGCAGCGCCGCTTTCGTCTTGCCTTCACCCATCGGCGCCTCGAGGATCAGCAACCCCGGCCCCGGCATCCGCCGTGCCAGCTCCGTGACCAGGTCCTGCGATGGTCGAGCCGGATCACCGAAACGCTGCCGAAAGGCGTCCCGGTCAGGGATCACCAGCATGCCCCAGCCACCCCGTAGCCCAAGCTTCGCCCAGGCCTTGGCTGCGCGCTCCCTGGCATTGTGCAGGCTGACATCGGCCAGGTCATCGACGCCGACGAAGTGATTCTTATCGCTGGCGATCCAGTCAGCCATGACGACGAAACCGCTGAGTTGCAACTGCACGGCACGGTTGGGCACCCTCACGGGCTGAACCTCAGCGAGGTCCTTGTAGCCGACCATCCGCGTGAACGCCTCTACGAGTGCACGCTGAACCTTCGCCCACGCCGGCCCTTTCCCTTGAGGCTCCCCTCTCGCCGTCCTTGGGCGACCCAGATCTCCTATAGAGGGAAACGAACCGTGATGTCCGGCCACCAACGGCCACAGCCAGGCGATCTGGTCAGCATCCCAGCCGACTTCGCGCAAGAGAGCGAGAAGGAGCGTTCCACCAGCCTTGTCATGCCGCCAGCGGGCCCTCTTCACAACAGGTTCGTTCCACGTCAGCCCAGCTCGCCGTACGGCGTCAGCGCCCTCATCGTCCACCCTCTGGAATGCGGGCGTGGCCTTCCCACAGTCGTGGATTCCACACAGCCAGGCGAAGAAGAGTCGCCCTCGACCTCCCGAAACATCGTCCAGTATCTGCTTAGCCGATGGCGCAAGGTAGTGGTCCCAGATCTGCTCCGCCACAGCGGCGGTGTCCAGAAGGTGCGACAACAACAGGTTTGTACTACCTCCCGCCTTTTTACGAGATTTACCCCAAATTGCTCCTATTTGTCGGACAACGATGGGATCATGATTTAATTCATGACGCCACTCTTCTGACATCCGCATCCCCTCCCGAGAGCAACATAGAGACCTCCACCGACAAAACATCCCGTGGGACACCTGCGATATCGTCAACCGACGCATGGCGTTATCAGCAAGATCGAATTTGAAGATCAGGTAAGCCCATATGAAATCTCCACAGACTGAGCAACTAAAGAAAATCGGCCCCCTCTGCCGCTAAAGCCGCAGGTGAACAAGCGTCGGCCCCGCGCCCGCGGGGATGGTCCGTATGGTGTTGACGCTGTCTGGGGTGACTATTGGTCGGCCCCGCGCCCGCGGGGATGGTCCGCTCGGCGAGGTCGACGGGGCAGCGAAGAAGGCGTCGGCCCCGCGCCCGCGGGGATGGTCCCGGCCGCTGGGAGCGCGCCGACTCCTACAGCCTGTCGGCCCCGCGCCCGCGGGGATGGTCCGTTCACTGACGAGGAGTCGGTGAACGTGCAAATGTCGGCCCCGCGCCCGCGGGGATGGTCCGCTGCACGACTCCGTGCACGTCGTGCGGGTGGAGTCGGCCCCGCGCCCGCGGGGATGGTCCGCTCAGCGCCGTCACGTTCAGCCGTGTGGTGGAGTCGGCCCCGCGCCCGCGGGGATGGTCCCTGAACGTGGCCGGCCTGGACGCCAAGATGCAGGTCGGCCCCGCGCCCGCGGGGATGGTCCGGTGTTCACCGTCGCTGTGGCCGACCACGAGGCGTCGGCCCCGCACCCGCGGGGATGGTCCCTACCCGACCCGGCAGATGTGCTGCGACTGCCGGTCGGCCCCGCGCCCGCGGGGATGGTCCTCTTTAGGGCTTTCGCGGCTCTCGACTGCCGTTGTCGGCCCCGCGCCCGCGGGGATGGTCCGCGATACAGGGCTGTGGGGTTACTCATCGGCGGGTCGGCCCCGCGCCCGCGGGGATGGTCCCGGCGCGGCGGAGGCGACAGATGACGACGACCTGTCGGCCCCGCGCCCGCGGGGATGGTCCTCCGCAACGGCGCGAAAGTCCTCACCGAACCGGGTCGGCCCCGCGCCCGCGGGGATGGTCCGCGATACAGGGCTGTGGGGTTACTCATCGGCGGGTCGGCCCCGCGCCCGCGGGGATGGTCCCGGCGCG